>NZ_JBFRDX010000033.1:0-35086 GCF_052114005.1 Marmoricola sp. RAF53
CCTTCGCCGAGCCGCCGGCCGACGACGACCGCGGCCCGGAACCCGACGCCGGCCCCTCCCGGCCGCCGGCCTGGGTCGACGAGGCCGCGCCGGCCTCCGCGCCCGCGGACCGCCCGGACCCCGCGACGATCGCCTCGGCGCGGAGCAACATCGCCCCGACCCGCAGCGGGGAGAAGCCGGTCCGCCAGCCCGACGACCGCGACGAGCAGGCGCACCCGGACGACCCGGACCTCGAGGACGCGGGCCTGGATCACACCGAGCTGCTCGAGCGCGGGCTCGGCGCCACCGTGATCGACGAGATCCCCCACGACTGAGACTGGAGCGAACGAGATGACCGACACCCCGATGAACCCCTTCGGTGACGGCGGCCTCGACCTCGGGGCGATGCTCGAGCAGGCCCAGCAGATGCAGGTCCAGCTGATGCAGGCGCAGGACGAGCTCGCGGCGCAGAGCGTCTCCGGCAGCGCCGGCGGCATCACCGTCACCGTCACCGGGGTCGGCGAGATGACGTCGGTCCGGGTGCCGGTCGGCACCTTCGACGGCTCCGACGCCGACTCGGTCGCCGACCTGGGCGACCTGGTCGTGGCGGCGTACCGGGACGCGAAGGCGAAGGCGGACGCGCTTGCCGCGACGACCCTGGGCCCGATGGCCGGCGGACTCGGACTGGGCGGCTGACCTTGTACGAAGGTGTCGTCCAGGACCTCATCGACGAGCTCGGGCGTCTGCCCGGCGTCGGCCCGAAGGGCGCGCAGCGGATCGCGTTCCACCTGCTCGCGGCCGACCCCGCCGACGTACGCCGCCTCGCGGACGTGCTCGTCGAGGTGAAGGCGAAGGCCCGGTTCTGCTCGGTCTGCGGCAACGTCGCGGAGGAGGAGCAGTGCCGGATCTGCCGCGACCCGCGCCGCGACCCCACCCTGATCTGCGTCGTCGAGGAGTCCAAGGACGTCGTCGCGATCGAGCGGACCCGTGAGTTCAAGGGCCGCTACCACGTGCTCGGCGGCGCCATCTCGCCGCTGGAGGGCATCGGTCCGGAGCAGCTGCGGATCCGCGAGCTGATCGCCCGTCTCGACGACGGCGTGGTCACCGAGATCATCCTGGCGACCGACCCGAACATCGAGGGCGACGCCACCGCGGCATATCTCACCCGCATGTTGCGCCCGATGGGCTTGCAGGTGACGCGTCTGGCGAGTGGACTACCGGTAGGGGGTGACCTCGAGTACGCCGACGAGGTCACTCTGGGACGAGCGTTCGCCGGACGGCGCAGCGCAGGCGAGTAGCGATAGGACGCAATTGAGCGAGCACGAGTTCGAGGAGTTCGGCCAGCAGATCGCCGACCAGTCCGAGGTCTTCCTCCTCGGACTGCAGGAGATCTCTCGCGAGGAGCGCACGGGGTCGCTGGTCCCGCTGCTGCTGCTCGAGGTGAGCCAGCTGCTGCTGGCCGGTGCCCGGCTCGGAGCCCAGCAGGACTTCGAGCCCGAGACCGAGTACCAGCCCGACGTCGGTCCCGACCCGGACCTGGACGCGATGCGTTTGCGGCTGGCGGAGCGGCTCGGCGACGCCGACACGTACAGCCACAACTTCGAGCCCTACGACCCGGAGACCATTCCCTCGCAGCTCTCCGACGACCTGACCGCGATCGCCACCGACATCGCCAACGGGCTGCGGCACTTCCGGGCGGGCAACATCGAGGAAGCGCTCTGGTGGTGGCAGTACTCCTACCTGGCCAACTGGGGCAGCCTCGCCTGCGGCGTGCTCAGCGCCCTGCACTCCGTCGTCGCCCACGACCGGCTCGACCTGGTCATCGAGGGCGAGGAGGAGCAGGTCGAGGCCGCCGAGGCGGTCCTGGAGAGCGGGCTGTAGCGACCTGGTCGTCCAGCCTGTCGAGACGCGGTGAGGTGCCTGGCGGCCGGGGCGACGATCGAGTCCGCTGACGCGTCCTTGGTCAGCCGAAGTGGCAGACGTAGTCGAGCTGGTCGTCGACCTCGATGTCGAAGGACGAGTCTCCGGGGACGTCGAACGAGGTGCCGGCGGCGTACTCGGTCCAGCCCTCGGCGCCGGCCTGACGCACCCGGCAGCTGCCGGCGACGACCTGCATCGTCTCGGGCGCGCCGGTGGTGAAGGTCAGCGATGCCGGCAGGATCACGCCCACCGACTTCCGGGTGCCGTCGGGGAGCAGCACCGTGTGGCTGACGCACTTGCCGTCGAAGTAGACGTTCGCCTCGGCCAGGACGGTGACGTTCTCGAGCTGGGTCATGGGAGCAGCGTAGGGACGGGCCGGGGCGGGACCGGCACGCTCTCACCCTTCGGCGGGGATCGGGCCCGGCTGCGGCGGCCGCGTAGAATCACGGTGGCCTCAAGGCCGTCCGGCGCAGGAGAATGCGCTGTCAGAACCCCCGGTGAGTCAAGGAGAGCAGTCGTGGGTGTGGTCGTGCAGAAGTACGGCGGGTCCTCGGTTGCCGACGCCGACGCGGTCAAGCGCGTCGCCCGCCGGATCGTGGAGACCAAGAAGGCGGGCAACCAGGTCGTCGTGGTCGTCTCCGCGATGGGCGACTCGACCGACGAGCTGATCGACCTGGCCAATCAGGTCTCGCCGCTCCCGCCGGCCCGCGAGCTCGACATGCTGCTCACCGCGGGCGAGCGGATCTCGATGGCGGTGCTCGCCATGGCGATCCACGACCTCGGCCACGAGGCCCGCTCCTTCACCGGATCCCAGGCCGGCGTCATCACCGACGCCGAGCACGGCCGGGCGAAGATCATCGACGTCACGCCGGGCCGCATCCAGGCGGCGCTGGCCGAGGGCGCGATCGCGATCGTCGCCGGGTTCCAGGGCGTCTCCCAGACCACCAAGGACATCACCACCCTCGGCCGCGGCGGCTCCGACACCACCGCTGTCGCGCTCGCCGTGGCGCTGAAGGCCGACGTCTGCGAGATCTACTCCGACGTGGACGGCATCTTCACCGCCGACCCGCGGATCGAGCCGCGGGCCCGCAAGGTCCCCCGGATCTCCTACGAGGAGACCCTGGAGATGGCCGCGCAGGGCGCCAAGATCCTGCACCTGCGGTGCGTCGAGTACGCGCGCCGCTACGACATGCCCATCCACGTCCGCTCCTCCTTCAGTGACAAGGAGGGCACCTGGGTCGTCAAGGCCGAGGATGTAGCTCAGGAGAGTTCCATGGAAGCAGCGATCATCACCGGCGTCGCCCACGACCGCAGCCAGGCGAAGATCACGGTCGTCGGCGTGCCGGACAAGCCGGGCGAGGCGGCGGCGATCTTCCGCGCCGTGGCGGACGCGCAGATCAACATCGACATGATCGTGCAGAACGTCTCGGCGGCGGCGACCAGCCTCACCGACATCTCCTTCACGCTGCCGCGCGGTGAGGGCCAGACCGCGATGACGGCGCTCTCCCGCCTCCAGGAGTCCGTCGGCTTCGACAGCCTCCAGTACGACGACAGCGTCGGCAAGGTCTCCATCGTCGGTGCCGGGATGAGCTCCTCCCCGGGCATCTCCGCGCGCTTCTTCGAGGCGCTCTCGGACGCCGGGGTGAACATCGAGATGATCTCGACCTCGGAGATCCGGGTGTCGGTCGTGGTGTCCGAGACCCAGGTCCAGGACGCGGTCAACGCGGCGCACGCCGCGTTCGACCTCGGGTCGGACGAGATCGAGGCCGTGGTCTACGGCGGGACGGGGCGCTGACCATGGGCATCAACATCGGAATCGTCGGCGCGACCGGTCAGGTCGGCGTCGCGATGCGCCAGATCCTCCTGGAGCGCAGCTTCGCCGCCGACCAGGTGCGGTTCTTCGCCTCCTCCCGCTCGGCCGGCACGGTGCTGCCGTTCGGCGACCGGGAGATCACCGTCGAGGACGCGATGACCGCGGACCCGACCGGGCTGGACATCGCGCTCTTCTCGGCCGGTGCGACCACCTCGCGGGCGCTGGCCCAGAAGTTCGCCGACGCGGGCGTGATCGTGGTCGACAACTCCTCGGCGTTCCGCAAGGACCCGGAGATCCCGCTGGTCGTCTCCGAGGTCAACCCGGAGGCGATGGAGGGGGTGATCGCCGCCGGCCGCGGCATCATCGCGAACCCGAACTGCACCACGATGGCCGCGATGCCGGTGCTCAAGCCGCTCCACGACGAGGCCGGCCTGCGCCGCCTCATCGCCTCGACCTACCAGGCCGTCTCCGGCTCGGGCGTCGCCGGCGTCGAGGAGCTCGCCACCCAGGTCGAGGCCGCGGGTGAGAAGGCCCGCGAGCTCGCGTACGACGGCGAGGCGATCCAGTTCCCGGCCCCGAACAAGTACGAGCGCACCATCGCCCACAACGTGGTCCCGCTGGCCGGCTCGATCGTCGACGACGGGCTGGAGGAGACCGACGAGGAGCAGAAGCTCCGCAACGAGTCCCGCAAGATCCTGGGCATCCCGGACCTGCTGGTCTCCGGGATCTGCGTCCGCGTCCCGGTCTTCACCGGTCACTCGCTGGCGGTCAACGCCGAGTTCGAGCGCCCGATGAGCCCGGCGCGCGCCAAGGAGCTGCTGGCGGACGCGGTGGGCGTCGAGCTGACCGACATCCCGAACCCGCTGCAGGCGGCCGGCAAGGACCCGTCGTACGTGGGCCGGATCAGGCAGGACCCGGGCGTCCCGGACGGCCGCGGCCTGGCGCTCTTCATCAGCAACGACAACCTGCGCAAGGGCGCGGCCCTCAACACCGTGCAGATCGCCGAGATCGTCGCCGCACGCCTGTCCTGAGGAAGGCGCGCAGCGCCTGTCTCGAAGGGCCTGTCCTGAGGAAGGCGCGCAGCGCCTGTCTCGAAGGGGCCTGTCCTGAGGAAGGCGCGCAGCGCGTTCTGATCCTGGGTCAGGAGAAGGCGTTCTCGTCATCGTCGTAGTCATCGGCGTCCTCGACGAAGCGCACCGTCACCCACCACGACAGCAGGAACGACAGCGCGGTCATCGCCGGGATGACGAGCAGCATCCACGGCGAGTCGATCTGGTCGAGCAGCAGCAGCATCGCCACGATCGCGACCACGCCGACCCCGAGGAAGGCGGTCGCGAACGGATCGGGGATCCGCCAGGCCTTGAGCAGGTTGGCGCCGATCAGCACCTCGATCGCGAGGATGACGACCAGGGCGAGGAGACCGAAGCCGCCGCCGCAGGTGTCGGTGCCGCGGACGGACTCGCAGCCGCGGTTGGCGCCCATCGCCAGCAGGACGGTGACCAGACCGGAGATCGCGCCGGTGAGCAGCGCGGCGATCGTCGGCGGGATGGCCGGCAGGGAGGCGACGAGCACGTCGGCCGGCGCCTTGGACTCCTTCTCCTCGCGCGCGGCCGACTTCTCGGCCTTGCGGCGGGCCTTCTCCTCGCGGGCCTCCTCGCGGCGGGCGCGCGACTTCGCCAGGCGGGGCTCCGGAACGACCGCGCTCGGCAGGACCGTGGTCTCCTCCGCGTCCTCCGCGAAGCGGGCGGTGACCGCGAGCGGGTCGACCGGCGCGAACGGGTCGGTCTCCGCGGGCGCGCCGAGGTGGCTCGGCACCGGCGGCACCACCGGCGGCGGCGGGATCTCGGCGGTCGGCTCCGGCTCCGGCTCCGGCTCGGGTTCGGGTTCGGGCTCCGGTTCCGGTTCCGGTTCGGGTTCGGGCTCCGGCTCCGGATCCGGATCCGGTTCCGGCTCGGGCTCCGGTTCGGGCTCCGGTTCGGGCTCCGGGAGGGTCTCCTCGACGGCCGGGGGCGCCGGGACGGACGCGAGCAGGCTCTCCGGGACGGCAGGCACCTCGGGTACCTCGGGGGCCACCGGGACCTCCGGAGCTGCCTCGACGACCTCGGGGACGAACGCGAGCGGCTCCTCCACGACCGGAGCCGGCGCCGGCTCCACCGGCGGCGTGGCGATGGGGGGAGTGGCCGGAGGAGTGGCGGTGGGAGTGGCCGGGCGGGCGGTCGCGGCGGGCCGTGCCGCCGGGCGGGCAGCGGGGCGTGCAGCCGGTCGCGCTCCGCCGGTACGGGCCGCCGCAGCGGCGGCGCTCGCCGCGGCACGGGCGGGTGCGGCCGCCGCAGCGGCGGGCCGAGCGGGCGCACGGGGCGTGGTGGGCGTGGTGGGCGTGGTGGGGGTCACCGGGTCAATCTCGGTGGCAGCGGCAGCGGCGGCTGCGGCTGCGGGGACCTCGGGGACGGCAGTGGCCTCGGGAGCGGGCTCGGGAGCGGGCTCAGGAGCGGCCTCGGGAGCGGCCTCGGGGGCCGCTGCGTCCTCAGCGGCGGGAGTACTGGCCTCGGCCCCGTTTGTCTCGTCCTCGGACACCTTCGGACCGCGCTTCCGCTTGCGGCCGAAGCCGAGGGAGAGGTTCGGCAGCTCGAGGTTCGGCTCGTTGCTGCTGGTGTCGGGCTCGTTGGGCATGTCCGGATTCTGCCACTACTCCCTCGGCGGGAATGCAAAAGGCGGTCCGGATCCTGAATGGATCCGGACCGCCCCTTGGTGTCCGAGGACACGGTGGTCGGGCTGACAGGATTTGAACCTGCGGCCTCTTCGTCCCGAACGAAGCGCGCTACCAAACTGCGCCACAGCCCGATGAACCTCGGGAAGTCTAGCCGCACCCCGTCGGTAGGAAAAATCGGGTCATGGTTGGCGAGACACCAGGGTGACCAGGCTGGCCTCCGGACGGCAGCAGAACCGGATCGGGACGAACGGGGAGGTGCCCGCGCCGGCCGAGACGTGCAGCCAGTTCGACGCCCGGTCACCGGGGCGGGAATCCGCCGGGTGCCGGTGCAGGCCCTTGGCGCGGGCCGGCTCGATGTCGCAGTTCGTCACCAGCGCGCCCTTGAACGGCAGGCACAGCTGGCCGCCGTGCGTGTGGCCGGCGAAGGTGATGTCGTAGCCGTCGGCGGCGTACTGGTCGAGCACCCGCAGGTACGGCGCGTGCGTGACACCCACCCGGAGGTCGGCGTCCGCGGGGGCCCGGCCGGAGATCGCCAGGAGGTCGTCGTACTCCAGGTGCGGGTCGTCGACGCCGATGAACGCCAGGTCGAGCCCCTTCACGGTCAGCCGCCCGCCGGTGTTGGTGAGGTCCAACCAGCCGCTGTCGCTCAGCTCCGCCTTGAGCTGCTTCCAGGGCAGGTGCGGGCTGCTGGTGTTGCGGTGCCCGTTGTCGGGCAGGACGTAGCGCAGCGGGTTCCGGACGGTCGGCTCGAAGTAGTCGTTGGAGCCGAGCACGAAGACGCCGGGGACCTCGCGCAGCGGGCCGAAGGCGTCCAGCAGCGGGCCGAGCGCCTGCTGGTGGGCGATGTTGTCCCCGGTGTTGATCACCAGGTCGGGCTCCAGCGCCGCGAAGGACCGCACCCAGTCGAGCTTGCGCCCCTGCCGCGGCACCAGGTGCAGGTCGCTCATGTGCAGCACCCGCAGCGGACGGCTCCCGGGCGGGAGCACCGGGACCGTCACCTGTCGCACGGTGAAGTTGCGGACCTCGATCCCGGCGGCGTAGCCGAGACCGGCGAGACCGGCGAGCGCGCCCAGGCCGAGGACCTTGGCGGGGGTCGAGGTCAAAACCGAGGGGAGAGGCACCCCTCAAGGCTGCCACAATGCTCCTCATGAGCTCTTTGAAGGACCGCCTGCGCACCGATCTCACCGACGCCATCAAGGCGCGCGACGAGATCCGTTCCTCCACCCTGCGGATGGTGCTGACCTCGATCACCAATGCCGAGGTCGCCGGCAAGGAGGCCCGGGAGCTCACCGACGAGGACGTCCTCGGGGTGCTGACCAGCGAGGGCAAGAAGCGGCGCGAGGCCGCCGAGGCGTTCGCGGACGCCGGCCGGGACGAGCAGGCCGCCAAGGAGCGCGCCGAGTTCGCGGTGATCGCCGACTACCTGCCCGAGCAGCTCACCGCCGAGGAGATCGCGGCTCTGGTCGCCGAGGCGATCGCCGAGACCGGCGCCGGCGAGGAGGGGATGCGCGCCATGGGCAAGGTCATGGGCGTGCTCAACCCCAAGGTCAAGGGCCGGGCCGACGGCGGTGTCGTCGCGGCCGAGGTGCGCAAGCAGCTCAGCGGTTCCTGAGGAGCGCGCGCAGCGCGCGTCTCGAAGGGGACCGGTGGCGACTAGTGGTGGCCGCCGCCGTGCCCGTTGCCGTTGCCGTTCCCGCGGCCCGGCCCGTTGTTCGTCGTACCGGCCTGGCCGCCCTGCGGGGTGAACTGGCCCTGCGGGGTCCCCGACGGTGACGCCGGCGTCACCGCGGCCGGACCGCTCGAGACGTAGAGGGTGACGGTGCCGCCGCTGTACATGGTGGCGCCGCTCGCCGGGTTCGTCAGCGCGACCAGTCCGGGACCGAGGTCGGAGGAGACCTGCCCGCCGACCACGACCGAGAAGCCCAGGTTCTCCAGCGTCGCGGTGGCGTCGGTGCGGGTCATCCCGGTGACGTTCGGGACGATCTGCAGGTTCGCGTCGGAGAGCTCGGACGGCAGCGGCTTCACGAAGTCCTGGTCCGGCATCAGGTCCTGGATCGCGCGCATCGCGTCCGCCCACATCGGGCCGGCGTTCGTCGAACCGTGCGCGGTGGCGACGTACTGGCCGCCGATGGTCTGGCCGTTGAGGGTGACCCAGTGGCCGAGCTGGTTGGCGCCGGCGATCATCGAGGAGGTGGCGACGCTCGGGGTGTAGCCGTCGAACCAGACGGCCATGTTCTCGTTGATCGTGCCGGTCTTGCCGGCCGACGGCTTGTCCAGGGCGAGACCGGCACCGAAGCCGCGGCCGACCATGACACCGCGGAGGATGTCGTTGACCGTGTCCGCGGTGCTCTGCTGCATCACCTGCTGGCACTTCTTCGGGTAGTTCTTGAACACCCGGCCGGCGCTGTTCAGGATCCGGGCCACCGGGCGGTTGTCGCAGTGCAGGCCGCGGGCCGCGAACGTCGCGTAGGCGCCGGCCATCTCGAGCGGGCTGACGTCGGCGATGCCGAGGGTGAAGGACGGGACCCGCTCGTGGGTCGGGTCGGAGAGGTCCACGCCCATCGACCGCGCCAGCGCGTACGGCTTGCAGAGACCGGTCTTCTTCTCGAGCTGCGCGTAGAAGGTGTTCACCGACTCCTGGGTGCCGCTGTACATGTCCTTGCGGCCGCTGGTGGTCGAGTTGGACGGCGACCAGTCCGAGTAGACCGGGTAGGGGCCGTCGCAGGTCTGGAACTCGTTCTGCGGGATCGAGATCTTCGGCGGGGAGTTGAAGGCCGTGCTCGTCGGCAGGCCCTGCTCCAGCGCACTGGCGAGCACGAACACCTTGAAGGTGGAGCCGGCCTGGAAGCCGTTGGAGTCGCCGTACTTGTGGTCGACGACGTAGTTGAGGAAGGTCTGGCCCTTCTTCTTGGCCCGGCCCATCGGCCGCGACTGGCTGATCGCGAGCACGTTGCCGGTGCCGGGCTGGACCATGGCGAGCGCGCCGATGGCGTTGTCGGTCGGCAGCACGTGCGCGGCCGTCGACTTGTCCGCGGCCTTCTGGTAGCGCAGGTCCACGGTCGTCTTGATGGTCAGCCCGCCCGAGTTGAGCAGCTGCTTCCGGTCCTCGACCGTGGCGCCCAGGGCCGGGTCGGCGAGCAGGTAGCGGCGGACGTAGTCGCAGAAGAACGGCGCCTTCGAGCCCAGGCATCCGTTGCGGTCGGGACGGACCTCCAGGCCCAGGGGCTTCTGCTGGAGCTGGTCGGCCTCGGCGGCCGGGATGATCTTGAGCTGCGCCATCCGGCGGAGCACGGTGTTGCGGCGGGCGAGCGCCTTGTCCTCGAACCGGGTCGGGTCGTAGCCGACGGGGTTCTTCACGAGCCCGGCCAGCAGCGCCGCCTCGGCCGTGTCGAGATCGCTGGCGTTCTTGCTGAAGTAGTGCCGGGCGGCGGCCTGGATGCCGTAGGCGCCGTCTCCGAAGTAGGCGATGTTGAGGTATCGCTCCAGGATCCAGTCCTTGGAGTACTTCTGCTCGAAGCCGATCGCGTAGCGCAGCTCCTGGATCTTGCGCTGATAGGTATCGGCGGTGGCTGCCTCGCGCTCGGCCTTGCTCTTGGCCTGGCTGAGCTGGGTCATCTTCGCCATCTGCTGGGTGATCGAGGAGCCACCCTGAGTGATGCCGGAGTTGGCCTGGTTGGTCAGGAACGCGCGCAGCGTGCCCTTCAGGTCGATCGCGCCGTGCTGGTAGAAGCGGTAGTCCTCGATCGCGACGATCGCCTGGCGCATGATCGGGGCGACGTTGTCCAAGGTGACGTTGACCCGGTTCTCGTCGTAGAAGGTCGCGATGGTCTTGCCGTCGACGTCGAGGACCCGGGTGCGCTGGGCGAGCGGTTCGGCGGCCAGCTCCTCGGGGAGGTTCTTGACTCCCTTGGACAGCGCCTTGCCGCCGATCCCGAGGGCTCCGGCGAAGGGAATGGCGAGGCCGGCGACCAGGATCCCCATCAGGACCGAGAGCGCGACGATCACCGCTAGCTGGGAGATCACGTCGCGGGGCGTGAGCGTGTTGGGGCGCCGACTCATGCGGGCCATCCTAGGCGGCGGGACCCAGCGGTGCGCGGCGTGGGCCAGGTCACATAGCCCAACTGGACTATCCCGATTCGGTACCTCTGGGCCTGTTCCGAGACGGCTGCGGACCATAAGTTTCGATATGTGGGGGGGCTGGCTTCTGGGGCCAGAGACCACGTTTGCCTTTGGGGGTATCACCATGACCTGGAACGACGAGTGGGCCGCTGCCGCGACCTGCCAGAAATCGCGTCCCGACGAGCTCTTCGTGCGGGGTGCTGAGCAGCACAAGGCCAAGGTCGTCTGCGCTGCCTGTCCGGTGCGGGCCGAGTGCCTGGCCGAAGCGCTGGACAACCGCATCGAGTGGGGCGTCTGGGGCGGCATGACCGAGCGCGAGCGCCGTGCGGTCCTGCGCAAGCGCCCGAACGTGACCTCGTGGCGGAACCTGCTCGCCGCGGCCAAGGCCGAGCACCTCGAGGCCGCGCACGCGGAGACCGCCTGATCCCTGGGTCGTCTCCCGGGTCATCTCCTGGGTCGTCTCCTGGGGCGACCCGGGAACAGCGGTCCGCCGGACCTGACCTCAGCCCTGTGCGGTCAGTGCCAGCAGGCCGCCGATACCACGCAGGCCGTCCAGGTCGTGCACGTCGGTGGGGAGCGCCGGCAGCACGGCCGTCCGGACGTGCGGGTGCGCGGTCGCGAACCGGCCACGCAGCCGGGTCTCGCGCTCGACGATGAGCTTGCGGTCGGCGTGCAGCCGGAGCAGGCCCGCGGCCGTCCGGCTCGCCGCGTCCTCGGCGTCGCGCAGCTTCTCGTAGCCCGACATCGCCGCGGCCGGGGAGAGGTCGACCGGCGGGTCGACGCTGGCCCGGTTCACCACCAGGCCGGCCAGCGGCATGCTCTCCTCGCTCAGCCGCTCGACGAAGTACGCCGCCTCGCGGAGCGCGTCCGGCTCGGGCGCCGCCACCACCAGGAACGACGTGCCCGGTGCCTGCAGCAGCTCGAAGGTCCGCTGCGCGCGCTGCCGGAAGCCGCCGAAGAGAGTGTCGAACGCGGCCACGAACGCCTGCATGTCGGCGAGCACCTGCGCGCCGATGATCGTGGTGATCGCCCGCGTGACCAGGCCGAACCCGGCCGCCATCAGCTTCGCGGGGCCGCGCGCCGGCGCGAGCAGCAGCTTCATGAACTTGCCGTCCAGGAAGCTGGAGAGCCGCTCGGGCGCGTCCAGGAAGTCCAGCGCGCTGCGCGAAGGGGGCGTGTCCACGACGATCAGGTCCCAGCGGCCCGAGGCGCGGGCGTCCTTGTCGAGCTGCCCGAGCTTCTCCATCGCCATGTACTCCTGGGTGCCCGCGAACGAGCTGGAGACCGCGACGTAGAACGGGTTGTTCAGGATCTGCTGGGCCTTCTCCGGGCTCGCCTGGCTCTCGACGACCTCGTCGAAGGTCCGCTTCATGTCGAGCATCATCGCGTCGAGCGAGCCGTCGCCCGTCACGCCCGGGACCGGGCGCGGGGTGTTGTCCAGCGCCTCGATACCCATCGACTGCGCGAGCCGGCGGGCCGGGTCGATGGTGAGCACGACGACCTTGCGGCCGCGCTCGGCCGCTCGCAGCGCGATCGCCGCCGAGGTGGTGGTCTTGCCGACGCCGCCGGCGCCGCAGCACACGATGATCCGCTGCTGCGGGTCGTCGAGCATGGCGTCGACGTCGAGGACCGGGGCCGGCCCCGGGTGCGAGGTCATCGGGCCGACGCGGGACGGCTTGCGCGTGCTCATACCAGCCCCTGTTCGGTGAGCTCCTCGGCGAGCTCGTAGAGCCCGGCCATGTCGGTGCCGCCGGCCAGCCGCGGCAGCTCGTACGTCGGCACGCCGATCTCGTCGACCAGCGCCCGCTGGACGTCCTCGAGGTGGCGCCGCTCGGCGTGGTCGCGTCCCTCCTGGACGAGCGCGGCCACGACGGCCCCGTTGCCGTCGATGCCGGCGCCGTCGAGCGCCTTGGCCAGCGCGGCCTCGTCGACCGTGCCGGCGAGGAGCTCGGCGCGAGCCTCCTCGTCGAGGTCCTGGGGGCGGACCAGGTTGACGATCACCGCGCCGACGGGCAGGTCGGAGCGGCGGAGCTCCGCGATGCCGTCGGCGGTCTCCTGGACCGGCATCTCCTCGAGCACGGTCACCAGGTGCACCGCGGTGCGCGGCGACTGGAGCAGGGTCATCACCGTGTCGGCCTGCGACTTGATCGGGCCGACCTTGGCGAGCCCGGCGAGCTCGCTGTTGACGTGCAGGAACTGGCTGATCCGGCCGGTCGGCGGCGCGTCGAGCACGATCGCGTCGTACCGGCGGGCGTTCTTGTTGCGGCTGTTGCGGTTCGCGGCCTCGTAGACCTTGCCGGTGAGCAGCACGTCGCGCACGCCGGGAGCGATCGTGGTCGCGAAGTCGATGACCCCGAAGCGGTCCAGCGCCTTCCCGGCGCGGCCGAGCCGGTAGTACATGTCGAGGTACTCCAGCAGGGCGGCCTCGGCGTCGATCGCGAGCGCGTAGACGTCGCCGTGGCCGTGCTCGGTGGCCTTGGCGACCAGCCGCTCGGCGTACGGGAGGGGGGCGACGTCGAAGAGCTGCGCGATGCCCTGCCGACCCTCGACCTCGCAGAGCAGCACGGTCTTGCCGCGGGCGGCCAGCGCGAGCGCGAGGCTCGCTGCGACGGTCGACTTCCCGGTGCCGCCCTTGCCGGTCACGATGTGCAGCTGGGCCTGCGGGAAGGCCGGTGAGTCCGGGGCCATGCCCGGAAGCCTAGGACAACCGCGGCACGGTGAGGCGCCTCTTGCCAACCAAGGTGGACGCGGAGGAGCGTGAGTCTGGTCACCGGATGACTGGACAACAACGGTGTGGTTAGTGGACATTAACCTCAGTCAGTGCCATCGAGGAGGGACGCATGGACAAGGTCGTCACCGACGCCGCCGCGGCGGTCGCCGACATCGGGTCGGGTTCGGTGCTCGCGGTCGGGGGGTTCGGACTCTGCGGGATCCCGTCGGTGCTGATCGACGCGCTGCTGGCCGCCGGGGTGGAGGACCTGGAGGCGATCTCGAACAACTGCGGTGTCGACGAGTGGGGCCTGGGCCGGCTCCTCTACGAGAAGCGGCTGCGCCGGATGGTGTCGTCGTACGTGGGGGAGAACAAGGAGTTCGCCCGGCAGTTCCTCTCCGGCGAGCTCGAGGTCGAGCTCAACCCGCAGGGCACCCTCGCCGAGCGGATGCGCGCCGGCGGGTCCGGCATCGCGGCGTTCTTCACCGCGACCGGCGGCGGGACCCAGGTCGCCGAGGGCGGGCTGCCGTGGCGCTACCACCCGGACGGGTCGGTGGCGCTGGCCTCGCCGCCGAAGGAGACACGGGAGTTCGGGGGGCGTGAGTACGTCCTGGAGACCGCGCTGGTCGCGGACTTCGGCCTGGTTCGGGCCTGGAAGGGCGACCGGCACGGCAACCTCGTCTACCGGGACTCTGCGCGGAACTTCAACCCGCTGGCGGCGATGTGCGGCCGGATCACGATCGCCGAGGTCGAGCACCTCGTCGAGCCCGGCGAGATCGACCCGAACGACGTGCACACTCCCGGTGTCTTCGTGCAGCGCGTGGTCGCGCTGACCCCGGAGCAGGCCGAGGACAAGAGGATCGAGAAGCGGACCGTGCGGCCGCGTCCCGAGGGAGGGGCTGCCTGATGGCCTGGACCCGTGAGCAGATGGCGGCCCGTGCCGCGGCCGAGCTGACCGACGGCTCCTACGTGAACCTCGGCATCGGCCTGCCGACGCTGGTGCCGAACTACGTCGCCGACGACGTCGAGCTGGTGCTGCAGAGCGAGAACGGCATCCTCGGGGTCGGCCCCTACCCGTACGACGGGGACGAGGACCCGGACCTGATCAACGCCGGCAAGGAGACCGTCACGCTGCGCCGGGGTGCGTCGTTCTTCGACTCCGCGACGTCGTTCGGGATGATCCGCGGGGGCAAGATCGACGCCGCGATCCTCGGCGCGATGCAGGTCTCCGCGGCCGGCGACATCGCCAACTGGATGATCCCCGGCAAGATGGTCAAGGGCATGGGCGGCGCGATGGACCTGGTCCACGGCGCCAAGCGGGTGATCGTGCTGATGGAGCACGTCGCCAAGGACGGCGGCCTGAAGATCCTGAACGAGTGCTCGCTGCCCTACACCGGCCGCGGAGTCGTCGAGCGGATCATCACCGACCTCTGCGTCCTCGACATCACCCCCGACGGGCTCGTCCTGGTCGAGCTCGCCCCCGACGTCACCGAGGACGAGGTCAGGGAGAAGACCGAACCGCCGATTCGACGGCCCTGAAGGCCGTGGAGGCGGGGTCGAGGAACTCGTAGTGGCCGGTGCCGGGGAGCTCGGTCAGGTGCGCCCAGGGGTGCGCTGCGACGAACCGACGGCTGAGGTCGACCGGTACCTCTTCGTCGGCGATCCCGTGCACGAGCAGGACGCGCGGCCCCGGGGCGTCGCCGAGCAGGCTCATCGGGTCCGCCTCCGCGACCGGCGCGCCGCCGAGGAACCGAGCCACCGCGCCGTCGCCGAGCCCGAGCTCGTCCGCCAGGACCAGGTCGCAGACGGGGGCGAGCCCGGCGACCACGTCGAACGTCACCGGCAGCGGGCGGCTCAGCAGCCAGAGCGCCAGGTGGCCGCCGGCCGAGTGCCCGGTCATCGCGGCGCGCTCGTAGGTCAGGCCCAGGCCGGCGAGCAGGTCCGGGAGCGCGGTCACCGCCGCCGCGACGTCGTACGCCGTGGTGGGCCAGCCTCCGCCGCCGCCGACCCGGCGGTACTCCGGAGTCGCGACCAGGTATCCCGCCGCCGCGAACGCGCGCGCCTGGTGCCGGGTGTGGGTGCGGTCGTAGCGGTGCTTCCAGAACCCGCCGTGCACGAGCACCAGGAGGGTGCCGTTCGGCTCGGGCGGCAGGTGCAGGTCGATCAGCGCGTCCTCGTGGTCGGCGTACCGGACGACGGCGTCGGGCGCAGGGTCGGGCGCAGGGTCGGGCGCAGGGTCGGTCGCAGGGCCGGACGCCGGGTCGGGCGCAGGGTCGGACGCCGGGTCCGCGGAGGGGTCCTGGGGCACCCACCGAGCCTACGGGGCGTCTAGAGTCGGCCGCATGAACAAGTGGGAGTACCAGGTGGCGCCGATTCCGCTCCACAACGAGACGCTGATGCTGAACAACTTCGGCCAGGACGGCTGGGAGCTGGTCCACATCGAGCGCAACGAGCAGGGCGGTCTGATCGCCTTCCTGAAGCGGCCGCAGGCGTCCTGATGGCCACCCCGGAGGAGCGTCTCGCCGAGCTCGGTCTCGCCGTCCCGGAGGTCGCCAAGCCCGTCGCGGCCTACATCCCCGCCGTGCGCTCGGGGATCCACGTCTTCACGTCCGGCCAGCTGCCGATGCGCGAGGGCCAGCTCATGTACGTCGGCAAGGTCGGCGGCGAGGTCTCCCAGGAGGAGGCCGTCGAGTGCGCCCAGCAGTGCGCCCTCAACGCGCTCGCCGCGGTCAGGGCCGAGCTCGGCTCGCTGGAGGCGGTGAAGCGGATCGTCAAGGTCGTCTGCTTCGTCGCCTCGACGCCGGACTTCACCGGCCAGCCGCTGGTCGCCAACGGCGTCTCCGAGCTCCTCGGCGACGTCTTCGGGGAGGCGGGCCGGCACGCCCGCAGCGCCGTCGGCGTACCGGTCCTGCCGTTGGACGCGCCGGTCGAGGTCGAGCTCGTGGTCGAGGTCTGATGGGCGGGCTCGTCCAGCTGCCCCAGGAGTTCGCCGACGCGGCCGCGGCTTTCGCCGACGGCACCAAGGAGCCCGCGGAGCCGCGCGACGCGGCCACCGTCGTGGTGATGCGCCGCAGTGACCGCGGGCCGGAGATCTACCTGCTCCGCCGTCAGGTCTCGATGGAGTTCGCCGGCGGCATGTGCGTGTTCCCCGGTGGCGGTGTCGACCCCCGCGACTTCGACGCGGACGTCGCGTGGGCGGGCCCGAGCCCGGCCGAGTGGGCCGAGCGCCTCGGCACCGACGAGGCGAAGGCGCGCGCTCTGGTCTGCGCGGCCGTGCGGGAGACCTTCGAGGAGTCCGGGGTGCTGCTCGCCGGCGAGTCCGCCGACTCGGTGGTGGCCGACACCACCGGCGCGGACTGGGAGGCCGACCGGGTGGCGCTGGAGAAGCGCGAGCTCTCGCTCACCGAGTTCCTGGCCCGCCGGGGACTGGTGCTCCGCACCGACCTGCTCGGTGCCTGGTCGGGCTGGCTCACACCGATCTTCGAGCCCAAGCGGTACCGGACCTGGTTCTTCGTCGCCGAGCTTCCCGAGGGACAGATCACCCGCGACGTCTCCTCGGAGTCCGACCACGTGGTCTGGCTGCCGGCGATGACCGCGGCCGAGCAGGCCGAAGGTCGGGAGATCCTGATGCTGCCGCCGACGTACATCACCAGCCTGGACGTGGGCCAGTACGACGACCCGGACGCAGTGCTCGTCGAGGCGGCGAACCGACGCGTCGAGATGTTCTGCCCGGCCGTCGAGCCGGACGGGGCGGTCTTTACGCTGACCCGTCCGCCGCACGCCGACGCGCTGCTGGAGGCACGGGCGCAGAACGCGACCTGGGGCCAGAGGTAGATGTCCTGGGCCGGCGGCTCGTTCGGCGAGCGCGCGCGCTGCGTGCTCGCGCCGAACGCGAACATGATGACCCTCGACGGCACCAACACCTGGGTGCTGCGCGAGCCGGGCGCCCGCCGCTCGGTGGTCGTCGACCCGGGTCCGCCGGACGAGTCCCACCTGGCCGCGATCGAGGCGGCGCTCGAGGAGAGCGGCGCCGGCGAGGTCGGGACGGTGCTCCTCACCCACCACCACGTCGACCACTCCGAGGCGGCGAAGGCTTTCGCCGAGCGGTGGGGCTGCGGGGTGCGGGCGCTCGACCCGCACTACCGCCTCGGCTCGGAGGGTCTCGGGGACGGTGACGTCGTCGAGGTCGACGGCCTGGAGGTCCGCGTCGTCGGCACCCCGGGGCACACCGCGGACTCGCTGTCGTTCTGGGTCCCGGCGGAGTCGACCGTGCTGACCGGGGACACCGTCCTCGGCCGCGGCACCACGGTGGTCGCGCACCCGGACGGCCAGCTCGGCGCCTACCTGGACTCGCTCGACCGGCTGCACGCGCTCGCCGCGTCGCGGGAGGTCACCGCGATCTGGCCTGGTCACGGCCCGGTGATCGAGGACGCGCTCGCGGCGTTGGACTACTACATCGCCCACCGCGGCCAGCGGCTCGACCAGGTCCGGGACGCGCTCCGCACCCTGATCGGGCAGCCGCACCCGGAGGGCCTCGCCGCCGACGACCTGCCCCGCCAGGTCGTCGAGATCGTCTACCAGGACGTGGACCCGATCCTCTGGGGGGC
This sequence comes from Marmoricola sp. RAF53, assembly GCF_052114005.1. Lineage (NCBI taxonomy): Bacteria > Bacillati > Actinomycetota > Actinomycetes > Propionibacteriales > Nocardioidaceae > Marmoricola > Marmoricola sp. RAF53. Next base: position 17,859 of record NZ_JBFRDX010000033.1, read on the forward strand.
GGCCGAGCTGTCGGTCCGCGCCCAGCTCGCCTACCTGACCCGTTGAATTGGGACTTCCAGTCCTTTGATTGGGGAGTTCCGGTCTGTTGAGTGGGCAGTCAGAACATCCACAGGCGCTTGAACGGTACGACGACCCACAGCCGCTCAGACGGCAACGGGGACACGCGCGCGGACTCGCGAACATCCGCGTATGCCGCAAACCCTTCCCACGACTCCGTTCAGGTTGAGCGACCTTCCGGCGCTCGGAATCTCCATCGCGACCCATCGCAACGCACTAGGAGCGGGCCAGGTGCGTCGCATCCTGCGCGGCGTCTTCGTGTCAGCGCACATCCCGGACTCGCCGGAACTTCGGGCCCGCGCAATCGCGCTCGTCCGGCCCGGCCCAGTCATCGCTTGCGACCGAACCGCCGCATGGCTCCACGGGATCGACGTCCACACCTGGGCCGAGCAAGAAGTGCTTCCACCCGTCGAGGTGTGCGTGTTGCGCGGGACTGATCCGACGGAGCGATCGGGGGTGCGGTCGCACAGCCGTGACCTGGCGCCCGAGGACGTCGTCGACATCGATGGACTCCTGGTCACCTCGCCGCTCCGCACAGCTCTCGACCTCGGGTGCAATCTGTTCCGGCCGGACGCGCTCGCGGCTCTCGACCAGTTCCGGAACCGTTTCGACCTGCCCGCGGAGCGCCTGCACCAGGAGTCGATCCGCTTCTTCCGCCGCCGTGGGGTCATCCAGCTCCGCGAGCTGATCGGGCTCAGCGATCCGCGGTCCGAGTCCGTTCGCGAGTCCTGGACGCGTCTCGCGCTGATGGATGCCGGTCTGCCCGTGCCCGAGGTGCAGTGGTGGGTGGAGATCGACGGCGTGCCGACGTACCGGCTGGACCTCGCCTACCCGCACCACCGGGTCGCGATCGAGTACGACGGTGCCGAGTTTCATACCGGCGAGGTCGATCGCGAACGGGACGCCCTGCGGCGCGAGTTCCTGCGCGAACTGGGCTGGACGTTCATCGTCGTCGGGCGGGGCGACTTCAGCGGGCAGCGCCGTCACGACTGGATCGCTGAGGTCCGGAAAGCCTTGAGCGACCGCCCGTACGCCAATCTCCGCTGGTAATGAAACGGGGGCCCCGGCTCAATGAGCCGGAACCCCCGATTAAACGAACCGAAAACCCCAATTCAACGGGCGCGGCGCTTCATCCGCTCGACGTCCATGATCACGACCGAGCGGGGCTCGAGGCGGAGCCAGCCGCGGGAGGCGAAGTCGGCGAGCGCCTTGTTGACCGTCTCGCGAGAGGCGCCGACCAGCTGGGCGAGCTCCTCCTGGGTGAGGTCGTGGTGCACGTGCACGCCGTCGTCCGCGGTGCGACCGAAGCGGTCCGCCAGGTCGAGCAGCGCCTTGGCGACGCGGCCGGGGACATCGGAGAACACCAGGTCGGCGTTGACGTCGTTGGCCTTGCGCAGCCGGCTGGCGATCTGGGCGAGCATGCCGAGGGCGACCGTCGGCCGACCCTCGAGCCAGCGGATCAGGTCGTCGTGCGACAGCGTCAGGAGGTTGGTCTCGGTGACGGCGGTGACGGTCGCCGAGCGCGGGCCGGGGTCGAACAGCGAGAGCTCGCCGAACATCTGGCCCGGGCCGAGGATCGCGAGCAGGTTCTCGCGGCCGTCGGTCGAGGTGCGGCCGAGCTTCACCTTGCCGTCGGTGACGAGGTAGAGCTTGTCGCCGGAGTCGCCCTCGTGGAAGAGCACCTCCCCGCGCCGCAGGCGTGCCTCGGTCATCGACGAGCGCAGCGCGACGGCCGCCTCGTCGTCGAGGGCCCCGAACAGCGGTGCCTGACGCAGTACGTCGTTGTCCACGGACATTCCTTCCAGGTCGAGGTCCCCCTCACGGGTCCACCCCCCAGTGTTGCAGGTCACAGTCTGTCCCATGACCTCGTACCACGTCACGGACCCCCCACAGGGAGGGCTGTCGGGCGCGTTGTGGGTGGCGGTCCGTACCCTGTTCCCGTGCCCCGGACCGTGCCCGTAGCGACCCCTGCCCCTGACACCTCGCTGGTCCGGCGCGCCCGCAAGATCGACCGCGTCCTGGGCGAGACCTACCCGGACGCGAAGTGCGAGCTCGACTTCGACGACCCGTTCCAGCTGCTCGTCGTGACCGTGCTCAGCGCGCAGACCACCGACCGGCGGGTCAACGCGGTGCGGCCGACCCTGTTCGCCGCCTACCCGGACCCGAAGGCGATGGCCGCGGCCCCGCGCGAGGACCTGGAGCGGATCGTCGGGCCGCTCGGGTTCTTCCGGGCCAAGACCGAGTCGCTGCTCAAGCTGTCCGCGGCGCTCGTGGAGCGTTTCGACGGCGAGGTCCCGGCCCGGCTGGAGGACCTCGTCACCCTCCCGGGCGTGGGGCGCAAGACGGCCAACGTGGTCCTCGGGAACGCCTTCGGCATCCCCGGGATCACGGTCGACACCCACTTCGGCCGGCTGGTCCGCCGGTTCGGCTGGACCGACGAGACCGACCCGGTGAAGGCCGAGCTCGCCGTCGGGGCGCTGTTCCCCGAGCGGGACTGGACGATGCTCAGCCACCACGTCATCTGGCACGGGCGCCGGGTCTGCCACGCCAAGAAGCCGGCCTGCGGCGCCTGCACGGTCGCCCGCTGGTGCCCGTCGTACGGCGAGGGTCCGACGGACGCCGAGACGGCGGCGAAGCTGGTCAAGACGCAGGGCCCGGCATGAGACGTACCGCCCTCCTGATCGCCTCGGCGGTCCTCCTGGTCGCGCCGCTGGCCGGCTGCAGCGACGACGCGACGAAGAGCGTCGCGAGCAAGCGGCTGCCGGCGGTCACGCTGCAGGGCTTCGACGGCGCCGCCCCGGTCGACCTGCGCAGCCTCAAGGGCCCGCTCGTCGTGAACCTGTGGGCGTCCTGGTGCGGCCCGTGCAAGCGCGAGCTGCCGATCTACGCCGACTACGCACGCTCCCACGCCGGCAAGGTCGGCGTCCTGGGCATCAACTTCCAGGAGACCAAGCAGGACAAGGCGCAAGCGCTCATCGCCGACTCCGGCGTCCGGTACCCCAACCTGGCCGACCCGGACGGCGCGCTGCGCGCCCAGGCGCTGCCGAAGCTGCTGCTGGTCGACGCCGACGGCAAGGTCGCCTACTCCGAGTACGTCGAGATCAAGTCCGAGCGGCAGCTCGAGAAGCTCGTCGCCGATCACCTGGGGGTCGCGGGATGACGATGTCCCAGACCCCGGAGGAGATCCCCGACTGGCTGGTCCCGATCCGGGACGCCGCGGGCACGATGACCGGCGAGGACCTCACGCGGTTCCTGCCGCCCGAGGGCGCCGGCGCGCGCCCCGGCGCCGTGCTGATGCTCTTCGGCGAGGGTCCGGCCGGCGCCGACATCCTGCTCACCGAACGGGCGCACACGATGCGCTCGCACCCCGGGCAGGTGTCCTTCCCCGGGGGCGCGGTCGACGCGACCGACCCTTCGCCGACCGCGGCCGCCCTGCGCGAGGCCCAGGAGGAGGTCGGGCTCGACCTCGCCGGCGTCGACGTGCTGGCCACCCTGCCCGAGCTCTGGCTGCCGCCCAGCAACTTCGCGGTCACCCCGGTGCTGGCCTGGTGGCGAGAGCCCGCGCCGGTCGGCGTCGTCGACCCGGCCGAGGTGCACGCGGTCTACCGGACGCCGATCTCCGAGCTGCTCGACCCGGACCACCGGGTCACCGTCACGCACCCGTCCGGCTACTCCAGCCCGGGCTTCCTGATCGGCGACGACAAGGACCTGATCCTCTGGGGTTTCACCGCCGGCGTGATCAACAAGCTCTTCGACTACGTGGGCCTGACCCGCCCGTGGGACGCCACGAGGACGCGCGAGCTCCCCGGATACATGCTCGGCGTGCGCGAGGATTGATCCCGACATGAACGCACTCGACTGGTGCCTGCTGCTCATCGCCGCGGCCTACGCGCTCTCCGGCTACTGGCAGGGCTTCATCACCGGCGCCTTCGCGACGATCGGGCTGGTCCTCGGGGGCATGCTCGGCATCTGGCTGACGCCGCACCTGCTGGGCGAGGCGGCGCCCTCGCTCTGGGTCTCCCTGGCCGCCCTGTTCGTGGTGCTGGTCTGCGCGTCGTTCGGCCAGGCGTTCCTCCAGTACGGCGGAAGCCGGGTGCGCGACAAGATCACCTGGCAGCCCGTCCGGGCGCTCGACGCCGTCGGCGGGGCCGTGCTCAGCGTCGTCGCCGTCCTGGTGGTGACCTGGATGCTGGGCGTGGCGGTCAGCGGCTCCCGGATCCCGGGGATCGGCCCGCTGGTGCGCGACTCCAAGGTGCTCACCTCGGTCAACGAGGTGATGCCGAGCCAGGCGCAGGGTGCGCTCCGCGGCTTCGACAACGTCGTCGGGTCGAGCTTCTTCCCGCGCTACCTGGAGCCGTTCGCGCCCGAGCGGATCGTCGAGGTGCAGCCGGCGCCCGGCAACGTGGTCCGCGACCCCGAGGTCGAGCAGGCCGAGCTCAGCGTGTTCAAGATCCGCGGCAACAACCGCTGCGGCGACGGCATCGAGGGCACCGGCTTCCTCTACAGCCCGCACCGGATGATGACGAACGCGCACGTGGTCGCGGGGGTCACCGACCCGCACGTCCGGGTCGGCACCCGCAACGTCCCGGCCAAGGTCGTCTACTACAACTCCGACATCGACGTCGCCGTGCTGGACATCGACATCGACGGCCCGGTGGTGCACTTCGACACCCGGGGCCGGGCCAAGCAGCCCGCGGTTGTCCTCGGCTACCCGAACGACGGCCCGTTCGACGCCCAGCCGGCCCGGATCCGGGCGGTCCAGCGGCTGCGGTCGCCGGACATCTACGGCCGCGGCACCGTCACCCGCGAGGTGTTCTCGCTCCGCGGCAAGGTCCGTCCGGGCAACTCCGGCGGACCGCTCGTCTCGCGCGACGGCAAGGTTCTCGGCGTGATCTTCGCGGCCTCGGTCAGCGACAAGCAGACCGGCTACGCGCTCACCGCCGACCAGGTCGCGGGCGCCGCGGCCCGGGGGCTCGAAGCCGCCGACCAGGTCAGCTCCGGCAACTGCGCCTAGTGCCTAGGACTGGTGCTGGTTGAGGAGCGTGCGGGGCAGCTCCTGCATCTGCGCCAGCGTCTTCTCCGGAGCGCGGACCTTGCGCACCTTCAGGTAGCCGATGAAGCCGAGCACGACCGCGATCAACAGGTACGTGCCGAAGACGATCAGGAACGCCCAGGCGGGGTCGAGGCCGGCCATCACGATGAAGTACGCGAACGCGAACGAGATCATCACGATCGACAGCAGCACCAGGAAGCCGGCGAGCGCGAACAGCGCGAGGCCGATGCCGCCGGTCTTGGCGCTGACCTTCATCTCGGACTTGGCCAGCGCGACCATGTTGCGCACCAGCGCGCTGAAGTCGTCGATGGCGTCGACGACCAGCTTGCCGATCGTCGGCTCCTCCTGGACGGGGGGCTCAACCTGACCCATGGGGCTTCCCTTCGCGCGCTCGACGTACTGGTTCGGCCAACCCTATCGTCACGTCTCCCGGTGCACGCGGTTCCTCCGCCGCAGGACGAGCCCGGCCAGCAGCGCGGAGGCGAGCGAGCCCAGCAGGACGGCCGTCTTGGCCTCCTCGACCCGGATGTCGGCGAAGGACAGGTCCGCGACCAGCAGCGAGACCGTGAAGCCGACGCCGCCCAGGACCGCGACGCCGATGAGGTCGCGCCACTCCACCTCGACGTCGAGCTCGGCCCGGGTGAACCGGGTGACCAGCCAGGACCCGAGCAGGATCCCGACGGGCTTGCCGACCAGGAGGCCGAGCACGATGCCGAGCACGAGCGGGGAGCCGAACCCGGTGCTGCCGTCGAGCGCCACCCCGGCGCTCATCAGCGCGAAGAACGGCACCGCCAGCGAGGAGCTGATCGGCGCGACCCGGTGCTCCACGCGCTCGGCGGGTGAGCTCTCCTCGCCGGGGTCCGGGCGGACCCGGGTGAGCATGCCGAGCGCGACGCCGGCGATGGTGGCGTGCACGCCGCTCTCGTGCACCAGCCACCACGCGAGGACCGCGAGCGGGAGGTAGATGAACGCGGTGCGGACCCGGAGCCGTTGGCACACCGCGTACGCCGCGAGCGCGATCCCCGCGCCGAGCAGCGGCACCAGGTGGACTGCTTCGGTGTAGACGAGGGCGATGATCACGATCACGACGAAGTCGTCGACGACGGCCAGGGTGAGCAGGAAGACGCGCAGCGGGCTCGGCAGTGAGGACCCGACGACTGCCAGCACCGCGAGCGCGAACGCGATGTCGGTGGCGGCTGGGATGGCCCAGCCCCGGAGGTTCTCGTGGGCGCCGCCGACCAGGTTGATCGTGATGAAGACGAGGGCTGGGACCGCGACGCCGCAGAGGGCGGCCGCGACCGGGACCGCGGCGTCGGCCGGCCGGCGCAGCGACCCGACGACCAGCTCCCGCTTGAGCTCGAGGCCGGCGAGGAAGAAGAAGATGGTCAGCGCCCCGTCGGCCGCCCACTGCTCCAGGTCGAGCGGGCCGACCTCGTGGTGCTGCACGGCCGCGTACCCGGCGTGGTCGAGCGTCGCCCACACGACGGCGACAGCCGCCGCGAGCAGGGCCACCACGCCGCCGACCGTCTCGGACCGGAGCAGCGCGGAGACGAAACCGAGATCGCGCTGCTCGGCCTCGGGGACGCCGGTGATCCGGACCGTGCGCGGGCGTCCCTGGGCCATCGAGGTCCCTTCCAGGTGTCGGCTCGTCCGTCCGGGGTCGGTCGGATCATGCCGACCAGACTTCCCGGCGCACCGCGTCCCAGTCTAGTGCCGAGTTGGCCGACGCCCGCTGGGATGGGAGACTTCACGACGTTGGAGGGGAGTATTCCTTCGCGACGGTCTCGTCATCACGGGCAGCAGCCCCGGGGCCGTCGGTCCGGCCGGGTCCTGCGGCGGGGCGGAAGAGACCTCCGGACTCGACCCGTCCCGTAATGTCATGTCCGGAGGAAGACAATGCACGTGACCCCCCTCGTCTGGTGGCTGACCATCGGCATCACCACCGCGATCCTGCTCTTCGACGTCATCGTGGTCGGACGTCGTCCGCACGAGCCCAGCCGGCGCGAGGTGAGCATCGCCCTCAGCGTCTACATCGGTCTGGCGATCGCCTTCGGCATCGGCATCTGGGTGGTGGCCGGCCACCAGTACGGGACCGAGTTCTTCGCCGGCTGGCTGACCGAGTACTCGCTCTCGGTCGACAACCTGTTCATCTTCCTCATCATCATGACCAAGTTCGCGGTGCCGCGGCAGTACCAGCAGACGGCGCTGCTCATCGGCATCTGGATCGCCCTGGTCATGCGCGGCATCTTCATCGCGGTCGGCGCCGCGGCGATCAACGAGTTCAGCTGGGTCTTCTACCTCTTCGGCCTGTTCCTCATCTACACCGCCGTGAAGCTCGCCCGGGAGGGCGGCGAGGACGAGGACGAGTACGAGGAGAACCGCCTGATCAAGTGGGTGGAGACCAAGCTGCCCGCGACCTCGGAGTGGCACGGCACCAAGGCGTTCGTGAAGATCAACGGCAAGCGGTTGATCACGCCGATGTTCGTCGTCGTCGTGGCGCTCGGCACGACGGACCTGCTGTTCGCGCTGGACTCGATCCCGGCGATCTACGGCCTCACCGACGAGCCGTACATCGTGATGACCGCGAACATCTTCGCGCTGATGGGTCTGCGCCAGCTGTACTTCCTCATCGGCGGTCTGCTGGAGAAGCTGATCTACCTGTCCTACGGCCTGGCCTTCCTGCTCGGCTTCATCGGCGTGAAGCTCGTCCTGCACGCGATGCACGAGAACGAGCTGCCGTTCATCAACGGCGGCGAGCACATCGACTGGGCGCCGGACATCCCGATCTGGCTGTCGCTGCTGGTGATCGTGCTGACCCTGGTGGTCACGACCGTGATCAGCCTGATCGCGTCCAGCCGGATGACGCCGGAGGAGCGCGACGAGGCCACCGGGCCCCGGGGCCACTGAGACAGCACCGGAGCGGAGCCGGTCGGTAGCCGGGCATTCCGGTACACGCCGGGCGCGATGTGATCCGGAACTCGACAAGAAAACGGGCGAATCGCCCTAACCGTTGAGCGCCTGCGTCGTTGAACCGGCCATGGAATGGATCCGCCACCACCCGCGGACGTCGGCGATCATCGCCGGGGTCGTGACCCTCGTCTGCCTCGTCCTGGTCTGGTCGCTGATCAGCCCGAAGAGCGAGGACCAGTCCGCGGACGCTCTCGGTGTGCCGGCCCAGCCCAGCCTGACCCCGCTGACCGACCTCCCGTCGCCGACGGCGTCCCCGACGGCGACGGCCACACCCGGCAGCGGCATCCCCAAGGGCGCCGGTGCCGGGTTCGCGGGCTTCGCCAACGGCGGGATCCAGGGCGGCTCGACGATGAACCTGCCGGGTCTCCAGGGCGGCAGCTACTACAAGTACCTCCCCAAGCACCGGCTCGAGCTCAGCGTCACCTCCGAGGCCCCGATCGGCGTCGTCGGCTACGTCATCCCGACCAGCCTGCGCACCCCGACCGGCGTCGCCAAGAAGGTCGGCACGTCGTGGCACCTCTCCACCACCGTGTACGGCAGCCCGGACTACGCCCAGCTCTTCATGCAGGCCGGAGCGCGCGGCTACCCGATCACCTGCACCATCAAGGTCGACGGCAAGGTGACCGAGCGCCGATCGACGGACGGGCCTTACGGCCAGCTCGTCTGCCAGGGGTGACCAGCGCCGTCTGACGACGCTCGGGACTAGTCCTCGGAGCTTCCCTTCGCCCCCTCGGCGATCAGGTTCATCACCGTCGAGTCGGCCAGGGTGGTGACGTCGCCGACCTCGCGGTTCTCGGCGACGTCGCGGAGCAGGCGGCGCATGATCTTGCCGGAACGGGTCTTCGGCAGCTCCGGGACGATCATGATCTGCCGCGGCTTCGCGATCGCGCCGATCTCGTGCGCCACGTGGTCGCGCAGCTCCTTGACCAGGTCAGCGGAGTCGCTGCCGGCTTCGAACCCCGCGGACTCGCGCAGGATGACGTAGGCGCAGACCGCCTGGCCGGTGGTCTCGTCGGTGGCGCCGACGACGGCGGCCTCGGCGACCTTCGGGTGGCTGACGAGAGCCGACTCGATCTCGGTGGTGGAGAGCCGGTGGCCGGAGACGTTCATGACATCGTCGACCCGGCCGAGGACCCAGACGTCGCCGTCCGCGTCCTTCTTGGCACCGTCGCCGGCGAAGTACATGCCCTCCCAGCGCGACCAGTAGGTGTCCTTGAACCGCTCGTCGTCGCCCCACAGGGTGCGCAGCATCGAGGGCCACGGCTCCCGGATCACCAGGTAGCCGCCGGACCCGTCGGGCACCGACTCGCCCTCGTCGTTGACCACGTCGGCCACGATGCCCGGGATGGCGCGCATCGCCGAACCGGGCTTGGCCTCGGTGACGCCCGGGAGCGGGCTGATCATGATCGCGCCGGTCTCGGTCTGCCACCAGGTGTCCACGACCGGCGTACGGCCGCCGCCGATGGTCTCGCGGTACCAGACGTAGGCCTCCGGGTTGATCGGCTCGCCGACCGAGCCGAGCAGCCGCAGCGAGGACATGTCGTGCTTCGCGGGGATCTCGTCGCCCCACTTCATGAAGGTCCGGATCGCGGTCGGCGCGGTGTAGAAGATCGTGACGCCGTACTTCTCGACGATCTCCCACCAGCGGCCCTTGTGGGGTGCGTCCGGCACGCCTTCGTAGATCACCGACGTGGTCTGGTTGATCAGCGGTCCGTAGACCATGTAGCTGTGCCCGGTGACCCAGCCGACGTCGGCGGTGCACCAGTAGACGTCGGTCTCCGGCTTGAGGTCGAAGACGCCCCAGTGCGTGTACGCCGCCCCGACCAGGTAGCCGCCGGTGGTGTGCAGGATGCCCTTCGGCTTGCCCGTCGAGCCGCTCGTGTACATCACGTAGAGCGGGTGCTCGGCGTCGAAGAACTCGCACGCGTGCTCGGTCGACTGCTTCCCGACGAGGTCGTCCCACCACACGTCCACGGCGTCGTCCCAGGCGACCTCCTGCCCGGTGCGCCTGACCACGAGGACCTTCTCGACGCTGATCCCATTCTGGCGAGCCTTCGTGCGCGCCTCGTCGACCGCCGGCTTGAGCCCGCTCGCGGCGCCGCGACGGTAGCCGCCGTCGGCGGTGATGACGACCTTGGCCTGGCAGTCCTCGATCCGGCTGGCCAGCGCGTCGGCGGAGAAGCCGCCGAAGACCACCGTGTGCGGTGCGCCCAGTCGGGCGCAGGCCAGCATCGCGACGACCGTCTCGGGGATCATCGGCATGTAGATCGCCACCCGGTCGCCGGCCCGCACGCCCAGCTCGACCAGCGCGTTCGCCGCCTGGCAGACCTCGTCCTTCAGCTGGGCGTAGGTGATGTCGCGGGCGTCCTCGGCCGGCTCGCCGACCCAGTGGAAGGCGACCTTGTCCCCGGCGCCGGCCTCCACGTGCCGGTCCACCGCGTTGTACGCCGCGTTCAGCCGACCGCCGACGAACCACTTCGCGAACGGCGCGTTGCTCCAGTCCAGGACCTCGTCCCAGCGGGTCTCCCAGGTCAGCCGGTCGGCCTGCTTCGCCCAGAAGCCCAGCCGGTCCGTCGCGGCCTCCTCGTACGCCGCCGCCGTCAGGTTCGCGTTCGCCGCGAACTCCGCCGGCGGCGGGAACCGCCGGTCCTCGTGGCTCAGGTTGGCCAGGGCTTCGGTGTTCTCGCTCAACGAACGCTCCTCGTCGGTGTGCTGCGGGTGAGTGGTGCGACCCCGGCCAGCCTAGGACCGCACCGGCCCCGCCGACGAGGGTGCCGGTTGATCTTCCCGGCCACGACGTTGCGGCCGCGTTGCTACCGGAAGTCGATGAGCAGGGTGCCCGGGTCCTCCGGCGGCGCCGTCGGCCGCGGGATCGCCTGGGTGGCGTCCGGGTCGGTGAGGACGGCCCCGTCGACACGGACGCCGGGCTCGTGCGTCGTCACCGGGCTGAGCACGACCGGCGGCTGGGTCTGGTGCTCGACGACGGCGCGGTAGCACCGGGTCAGGTAGGGCAGCTGCATCCCGTCGGGGCCGCGGCCGTAGTCGTCGTACAGGGCACCGACGCGGGCGAGGACGTCGTCGCGGGTCGGCTCGTCCAGCGTCGCGACGTACGAGCGGGAGCGGACCAGGTCGAAGAGCTCGTCGCGGCGCAGGCTCTGCCAGAACCGGAAGTCCTCGGCGACGAGGTCGCGGAAGTGCTCGCTGTGCGCGGCCGGCTCCTCCAGCTCGGTGGTGGACATCTCCGAGCCGATGATCCGGCCCAGCTTCCGCACCCACGGGATGCCCTCGTCGCGGACGTTCCAGACCAGGGCGAGCACGCCGCCGGGCTTGAGCACCCGGGCGATCTCGGGCAGGGCGACCGCGTGGTCGAACCAGTGGAAGGACTCGGCACAGACGACGACGTCGACCGAGCGCGACGGGACCGGGATGCGCTCGGCTGTGGCGACCGCCGTGCGGGCGCCGGGGGCGCGTCCGCGGAGGAGGGCGAGCATCTCCGGCAGCGGGTCGGTGGCGAGCACCTCGTGCCCGGCGGCGAGCAGCAGCTCGGTCAGCTTGCCGGTCCCGGCGCCGAGCTCGAGCACCGTCGCGGGGCCTGTTCCGAGCAGCCAGGGAACGGCTTCGGCGGGGTAGGAGGGCCGGGCACGGTCGTACGCCTCGGCCACGGAGGCGAAGGAGAGGGCCCGCTCGCGGGGGGCCGCCCCGGCGGAGACGCCATGCTCGCTCATCGTGCCCCGAACGTACCCGATAGCGTTGCCTGCGTGACTGACCCTGCCCGCGTTTCCGAGAGCGATCCGCTCGCCTGGCTCAACGAGCTCGAAGGCGTGCCGTCCGGATTCGCCGCCGCACGCGACGGCATCGACGCGCTGCTGCGCGACCGCGGCCTGCGCAAGACCCGGCCCGAGCAGACCGCCGAGTCCCTGCTGGTCGGCGCGCACGCCTCGGCGGCGCTCGAGGGTTCGGCCTCCTCGCTCGACGAGGTCCGTGCCGGCGACGGCGACGAGACCGCGCAGGCGGCGCTCCGGGTCAGCACCGGCGTGCTCGGCCTGGTGCCGACGATGAACAGCACCCCGTTGCAGGCCCTCGCCCGGCTGCACGCGCTGGCCGGCGCTGGAATCGTCGGCGACGACGTCCTCGGCCGCCCGGTGAACGCCGAGGCGTCCGAGCGCCTCGGCGGCCTGTCCCGCTCGATGCTCACCACCCAGGTGCCGGCGCTGCTCGTCGCCGCGATCGTGCACGCCGAGATCGCGACCGTGGCGCCCTTCGCCTCGCACAACGGCATCGTCGCCCGCGCCGCCGAGCGCCTCGTGCTCGTCTCCCGCGGCGTCGACCCCGCCTCGGTCACCGTGCCCGAAGCCGGCCACCTCGCGCTGCGCGCCCAGTACGAGTCGAACCTCCGCGGCTACCGCGTCGGCGGGCGGAACGGCCTGCACTCCTGGCTGCTGTACGCCGCGCAGGCGTACTCGACCGGCACCGAGGCCTCACCACTTCGCTGAGCCGGCTGCGTAAGCAAGCGCCCCTCCGCCTCGTCCTACCGAGTGCGAGGGTGTCGCAACCGGTGTGACTTCTCCTCGCTCACGAGCGCTCGAAGCGAGGAACACATGGCACCCCGGGATCTCCGCACGACGTTGGGACTTACTATGTGCCGTGAATCATTCACAGGTCTCCGTTCGCCCACTGAAACGGAGAGAGACCTGTTAAAGCGGTTGCTCAGTGTGAACTTTCAGGGGGCTGGCGCCCTGTGCAGGCAACTGGCGAGCACTCTTGTGGAACCCATCGACCGCGACGGGAGTCTGCGCTTACGTCCGGTCGATCCAACTCCCGCGAAAGTTTCTCGGCGCATTCCGGTCGAGGCAACCTACGTTGACACTGACGGCGTCCTGGTTCACGTGCTCATCCACGTGATCAATGGTGTGCTCGATGAGCTCGAGGTCTACCGGGAGGACTCGGGCACCGTCATCGTCGCCCCCGCGGAGGCTTCTGTGCTCGAAGTCGAGCCCTGGGTCAATTAGCTGTCGTCCGGATCATCCCCGCACCACCCGCACACTGCGCGGCGCAGCCGGATAACGGAGCCAGCCGGCTGTCGTCTGTGAAGGACGTTCAGGTTGTTGCTTTCGCTGCTCAACGAGATCTGGGCCCGCGAGCTCGGCGATCTCGTTCGGCACGAAATTCTCGTTGCGATCGACGTGCCTGGCGCTGGCCAGCGGTATCTCACCTTCAGCTCCTTCAACGTCCTGGTCGACCATGAAGCCGCGACTGTGAAGATCGAGGACGAGTTCGATCCGGAGCGCGAGAGCGTGATCGGCTTGCGAGCTTTCGCCGCGCCGCTCCGTGACAGCGGACCGCTGTCACGCCCCACACAGATGAGCGGCACCGAAGGTGAGTCTTCGATGCCGCTCGACACATGGTTGCCGGCTACCAAGCTGCAACGTCTCTAACTGCTGCCCCGGGTAGATCCCGGTCTGCAAGCGCCCTGTAGGAAGGGTGGATCGTTGCGTGGGTTCCGTTCCCATGTGTTGGTTCTGGAGTTGTTCGGGGTGTGTTGGCACCCACCTAACGTCGCGCGAGGGCGAGTTTCAAGGGTTGACTTTCCACGCCTCTGGTGGGTGCGCGGGGATGTGGAGGGCTGCTCCGGAAAAAGCCCTTCAGGCGCTGTGCTTGCGGGCTTTTCGGGCGCTGATCCACACCGCGGTGCCGACGCCCGCGACACCTGCGATGGCCAGCGCGGCCAGGGTCGGCTTGGCCGGCGGCAGCTTCATCCGGCTGCCGAGCGCGACCGGCCGTTCGAAGACGAGGACCGGCCAGTCGCGCTCGCGGGCGATCCTGCGGAGGTCCTTGTCGGGGTTCACCGCGAACGGGTGGCCGACCGCTTCGAGCATGTGCACGTCGGTGATGGAGTCGCTGTAGGCGTAGCACTCGGCGAGGTCGTAGCCGCGCTTGCGGGCGAGGTCCTTGATCGCCTTGGCCTTGTTCTCGGCGTAGGCGTAGAAGCGGATGTTGCCGGTGTACTTGCCGTCGGCGACCTCCATCCGGGTCGCGACGACGTGGTCGGCGCCGAGCATCTCGCCGATCGGCTCGACCATCTCGGCGCCGCTGGTGGACACGATGATGACGTCGCGGCCTGCCGCGTGGTGCTGCTCGATGAGGCCGACGGCTTCGTCGTACACGAGGGGGTCGACGATGTTGTGCAGGGTGTCGGCGACGATGTCGCGCACGGTCTGCACGTCCCAGCCGGCGCACAGCTGCGACATGAACTGCCGCATCTTCTCCATCTGGTCGTGGTCGGCGCCGCCGACGAGGTAGACGAACTGCGCGTACGCCGACCGCAGCACCGCGCCGCGGGAGATCAGGCCACCGGCCTGGAACTCCTTGGAGAATGCGAAGGTGCTCGACCTGGCGATGATCGTCTTGTCCAGGTCGAAGAACGCGGCTTGCGGGCGAGCGGCTGGGCTCATGCGATCAGTCTAGGGAGACGTCGACCTCACCGTCGGTCAACGCCCCCAGGCCCTTCGGACGCGGAGTTCTGCACAGGTCCGACCGATGCGGTCGCCGACGAAGGTTCCACCTCGGCACGGTCGTGCCATGTCCCCGACCGTCCTGCTCGTCAGCGCCGACGACCGCCTGGCCTCCGAGGTGGTGCGGTTCGCCGCTGCCGCCGGGGTGACCCCGTCCGTCGTCGGCTCCGTCACCGACGCGTTGCGCTCCTGGGCCGGAGCCGCGGTGGTGCTCCTCGGCGCCGATCAGGCCGGTTCGGTGGCACTGCTCGACCCGCCGCGACGCGAGGGCGTGCACGTGGTCGTGCCCGGGTCGGCCGGCGACGCGTCGTACCGGGTGGCGCTGGAGTGCGGCGCGACCTCGGTCGTCGGGCTGCCGGAGGACGCGGACCGGCTGGTGGCGCTGCTTACCGACGCGGCTGACGGGGCGGTCTCGGCGGCCGTGACGATCGGGGTGGTCGGTGGGGCCGGCGGGGTCGGCGCGACCGTCTTCGCCTGCGCACTCGCCCGGGTGTGCGCGGAGCGGGCCAGCACGGTGCTCGTCGACGCGGACCCGCTCGGCGCCGGGGTCGACGAGGTGCTCGGGCTCCCGGCCGGCTCGGGCGTGCGCTGGGACGGGGTGCTCGCCTCGACCGGGCGGCTCGGCGCCCGCGCGTTGCGGGAGGCGTTGCCGGAGCGCGGCGGCCTCGCGGTCCTCGCGTGGCCGTGGGATCGGCCGGAGCGGGTGGACCCGTACGCCGTCCGCGAGGTGCTTTCCGCGGTGCACCGGGGGTTCGCGGTCGCGGTCGTGGACCTCCCGCGCTACCCGCACCCGCTCGCCGACGACCTGCTCCCGCGGTGCGACCGGGTCGTGCTGGTCAGCACGCTCACCGTCCCGGCGCTCGCATCCGCTGCCCGCGTCGCAGCGGCGCTCGACGCCCCGGCCCGGCTGGTGCTGCGCACGGCACCCGGTGGGGTCGACGCGGCCGAGGCGGCTCGGTTCCTCGGCCCGGACGTGGCCGCGGTGATGCCGGCCCAACGGGGCCTCGACGAAGTGCTCAGCCTCGGCGTCGGTCCGGGCAGCGGCCGGCGAGGGCCGTTGCGTGCAGCGGCTACCGCCGTTGCCGCCGAGATCCTGGGCCCGCAGATCTGATGGCAGGCGTGCGGGAGGACGTCATCGGGACGGTCCGTGAGCGTCTGGCCCGCGACGGTGCGCTGGTCACCCCGGCGACGGTGGCGCGGGTGCTGCGCTCCGAGGGCCGTCCGGTCGGGGACGCCGAGGTGCTGGCCGTCCACGACGCCCTGCGCCGCGACGTCGAGGGTGCCGGACCGTTGGAGCCGCTGCTCGCGCTGCCCGACGTCACCGACGTCCTGGTGAACGGACCCGATCAGGTCTGGATAGATCGCGGGCGCGGGCTGGAGGAGACCGGGGTGCGCTTCGGTGACGACGACGCCGTCCGGCGGCTTGCGCAGCGGCTGGCCGCGCGTGCCGGCCGTCGGCTCGACGACTCCGCGCCGTACGCCGACCTGCGCCTGGCCGACGGGACCCGGTTCCACGCCGTGCTGGCGCCGGTCGCGCGCCCGGGAACGGTGCTGTCGTTGCGGATCCCGAGCCGCCGCGCCTTCGACCTCGACGCCCTCGTGGCTGCGGGCGCGATCAGCGCGGAGGGCAGGAAGGTGCTGGCCGCGATGGTCCGCAGCCGGGTGGCCTTCCTGGTCAGCGGCGGGACCGGGACCGGCAAGACCACGCTGCTCAGCGCGCTGCTCGCCGAGGTCGATCCCGCCGACCGGCTGGTGCTGGTCGAGGACGCCAGCGAGCTCCGCCCGGCCCACCCGCACGTCGTCGGCCTCGAAGCACGGCCGCCCAACCTGGAGGGCGCCGGCGAGATCACCGTGCGCATGCTGGTGCGGCAGGCGTTGCGGATGCGGCCGGACCGGCTGGTCGTCGGCGAGGTGCGTGGCGCGGAGGTCGTCGACCTCCTGGCTGCGATGAACACCGGCCACGAGGGCGGCTGCGGCACGGTGCACGCCAACTCCGCCGCCGACGTCCCGGCCCGGATCGAGAGCCTCGCCACCGCGGCCGGCCTGTCCCGGGCCGCGGCTGCCAGCCAGCTGGCGTCGGCGGTCGAAGCGGTGGTGCACCTCCATCGGCGACGCGGAGGCACCCGCCGGGTCCGGGAGATCGGCGTGCTGGTCCGCGAGGGCGGTGACGTCCGGATCCTTCCGGCGTTGCGGTTCGGCGTGGATCTCGCGGTCGAGGCCGGGCCGGGGCTCGGCCGGCTCGAGGAGCTGTTGGCCCGGTGACGGTCCTGGTCGTCGTGGCGCTGCTCGCCGCTGCCGTTGCGCTCGGGTTCCCGCCGCAGGCACGCCTCCCTCCCGGGCTGGGTAGGCCGCGCCGCACCGGAGCTCCGGGCCCGCGGACCGTGGGTCTGCTCGGAGCCGGTGCGGCGGCCGTCGTCGTGCTCGGGTTCCCGGCTCACGGCCCGCTCCTGGGGATGGTTCTGGGCGCCAGCGCCGCGGACCTGGTCCGGCGCGCGGCTGCTCGGCGTGGACGCGCCGCGGCGAGCGCGCGGACCGCCGCGGTGCTGGCTGCGTGCGACGCGGTCGCTGCCGACCTCCGGGCCGGCGTGCCGCCGGTGCCGGCGCTCGAGTCGGCGGCCGCCGCGTGGGCCGAGCT
>NZ_JBFRDX010000034.1:0-30943 GCF_052114005.1 Marmoricola sp. RAF53
GGGGRGCGTCGCGGGGCGCGTCGCGGGGGGCGTCGCCGGCGCCAGGTCCTGCCGCAGCACCGCGGTCTGCAGCTCCCGGACCGCCGGGGACGGGTCGAGACCGAGCTCGTCGTCGAGCACGGTCCGCAACCGGTCGAGCGCGGCCAGCGCGTCCGCCTGCCGGCCGGCCCGGGCCAGCGCGACGGCCAGCAGCACCCAGAGGCGCTCGCGGAGCGGTGCGCGGACCACCAGCGCCTCCAGGTCGGCCACGACGGCGTCGTCGCCCAGCGCGACGAGCAGGGTGGCCCGGTCCTCCTCGGCGAGCAGTCGCAGCTCGGCGAGGCGGGCGCGCTCGGCCTCGACGACCTCGTCGCCGACCACGTCGGCGTACGGCTCGCCGCGCCAGAGCGCCAGCGCCTCCTCGAGGCGGGCCAGCCGGGCCAGCGCCGCGTCCCGGTCCGCGGCGACGGGCGCGGTCGCGGTCACCAGGTCGCCGAGGGTGGCGTGCACCTCGGACACCGTGGCGGCGAACACCTCCGCGTCGACGTCGGCGGGCTCGACCAGGAGCCGGTAGCCGGCCTCGGCGCTGACCAGGTAGCGCGACGGCGTCCGCGGGGTCAGGTCCGGCTCCAGCGTCCGTCGTACGACGGAGACGTAGCTGTGCAGCGACCCCTGCGCGCTGGGCGGCGCGTCCGGACCCCACAGCGCCTCGACCAGCACGTCGGCGCCGACCGGGCGCCCGCGGTGCAGCGCGAGGGCAGCCAGCAGCGCGCGGTGCTTCGCGGCGGTCAGCGAGACCGGCGCGGCGCGGTCGGCCGGCTGCACCAGCGTCGGTCCGAGGACCCCCACCCACATGGACCCGAGGATAGGGGCGGAGACGGGCGCGCGCAGGGCCTTACCCGCTACCTCAGGTCCCCGTGGCCGGGCCCGTCCGCGCGAAATAGGGCAGTGCCCCGATGTCCGGCCTTACCTCAGGCGAGCAATCTCGTATCTACGAGGAAGCCCGGGAGCAAAGGCGAACGGGCAGGAGCAAGGAGCAGACCATGAACAACTCCACCGCCTACCAGCAGGTCGAGATCGACTACCACCGCGACCAGCTGCGCCGCTCGTGGCGCCCGCTGCGCACCAGCCGCTGGACGCGCAACCAGCTGAACGATTCCGCGACCGACGCGGCCTGACGTGGCGCCTCCCGACGCGGCGGCCGCCTCTCCGGAGGCCCGCCGCACCGGGGGCGCGACGCTGTCCGTCGTACCCGTCATGATGGGGGGCGTGCCGCTCCCCGAACTTCCTGCCGACGGTCGCGCTCTGATCGGACGGGAGGCCGAGCTCGCCGAGCTCGCCTCCGCCCTGGGCGTGCGGCCCGATGCCACCGTGCCGCAGCGTGCCGTGCTGCTCTCGGGCGACGCGGGCGTCGGCAAGACCCGGTTGCTGACCGAGCTGCGCGACCTCGCCTTCGACGAGGGCTGGCAGGTCGTGGCCGGGCACTGCCTCGACTTCGGTGACAGCGCGCTGCCGTACCTGCCCTTCTCCGAGGTGATCGGCCGGCTCGCGACGGACGCGCCCGAGGTCCTCGAGGAGATCACCGGCCAGCGCCCGGTGCTCCGCGCCCTGCAGCCCGGTCGCCGCACGATGCGCGGGTCCGAGCAGGACACCTCCGCCGAGATCGGCCGTGCCGAGCTCTTCGAGGCGGTGCACGCCCTCTTCGAGGCGGTGTCGGTGAGTGCGCCGCTGCTCCTCGTGGTCGAGGACGTGCACTGGGCCGACACCTCCACCCGGGACCTGCTCAGCTTCCTCTTCACCCGGGCCTTCGAGGGCCCAGTCACGCTGGTGGCGTCGTACCGCTCCGACGACCTGCACCGCCGGCACCCGCTGCGCCGGGCGACCGCCGAGTGGAGCCGGATCCCCGGCGTCGGCCGGATGCAGCTCGACCCGCTGAGCCCGCGCTCGGTGCGCTCGCTGGTCAAGCAGCTCCACCCCGCTCCGATGCGGGAGAGCGAGGTGGCCGGGATCGTCGCCCGCGCCGAGGGCAACGCGTTCTTCGTCGAGGAGCTCGTCGGCGCCGCCTCGGTGCAGGGACGCGCCGTTCCCGACGACCTCGCCGAGCTCCTCCTGGTCCGCCTCGACCGGCTCAGCGAGGCCGCCCAGCAGGTGGTCCGGGCCGCCTCGGTCTCCGGCCGCCGGGTCAGCCACGCCCTCCTCGCCGAGGTGGCCGGCGTCTCCGAGGCCGACCTCGACCTGGCGCTGCGCGAGGCCGTCGAGCTCAACGTGCTGGTCCCGACCAGCAACGACTTCTACCGGTTCCGGCACGCGCTCCTCGCCGAGGCGGTGTACGACGACCTGCTCCCCGGCGAGCGGGTCCGGATGCACGCGGCGTACGTCGCGGCGCTGAGCTCCGGCACGGTCAACGGCACCGCCGCCGAGCTGGCCCGCCACGCCCGCGCGGCCCGCGACCTGAAGACCGCGGTCGACGCGAGCATCCGGGCCGGCGACGAAGCCCTCTCGGTCGGTGGCCCGGACGAGGCGGCAGACCACTTCGGCACCGCGCTCGAGCTGCTGGCCGAGCCCGCCGCGCGCGGCGAGGTCGTCGTCGACATCGGCTACCTCGGCAGTCGCACCGCCGACGCGCTGATCGCCGCCGGTCGGCCGGCCCGCGCCATCTCCGTGGTCCGCGAGCTGCTCGACGGGCTCGAACCCGACTGGCCGGCCGAGCAGCGCGGACGGCTGCTCGTCGCGCTGGCCACCGCGGTGATGCTCGACGAGAACCGGCTCGACCCGCTGGAGTACACCGAGCAGGCGGTCGCGCTGGTCCCGGACGCGCCGTCGCGGCTGCGTGCGGTGGTGCTCGCCGCGCACGCCCGCGCGCACGCCTTCAACGACAACGTCGACGCGGCCCGCGAGTTCGGCGCCGAGGCGCTCACCCTGGCCGAGACCCAGGACCTGCCGCGGCTCGCCACCGACGTGATCACCACGCTGGCCGGGCTCGGGGCCAAGGGGTCCGAGGACGTCCGCGACGGCCTGGAGGAGGCGGTCCGCCGCGCCCGCGAGATCGGCGCCGACGCCGCGGAGATCCGCTCGCTCTACCTGCTCGGCCGGTGGCACCAGGACCGTGGCGCGCTCACCGAGGCCCGGGAGAGCTTCGCGCTGGCCTCGGCCCGGGCCGGCGACCTTGGCCAGCCGTGGGCGCCGTTCGGGTTCGACAGCCGGCTGCTGCTCGCCCAGATCGCGACCATCACCGGCGACCTCGACGAGGCGAAGCGGCTCGCCGACGTCAGCGGCCAGGCGCCGCCGGTGGTGCCGGAGACGCTGCTCGCCGCGATCGGCGTCAGCGTCAAGGCGATCCGCGGCGACCTGTCCGCGCTCGCGGTGCTGCCGGAGATCCGCGGCCACTGGCACAAGGACGGCCTCATCCCGATCACCGTCGGCCCCGCCACCATCGAGCTGTACGCCGCCCAGGGCGACCACGCCGCCGTCCTCGCCGAGCACGACGCCGTCGTCGAGGCGGTCACCGCGATGTGGCGCGAGTTCTTCCACGCCCGGGTGCGCCTGGGCGCGGTCACCCTCGGTGCCCTCGCCGGCTGCGTGGCGACCCTGCCGGCGGCGGAGCGCGAGGAGCTCGCCGCCGAGGCGGCCCGGGTCGTCGAGGGCAGCCGCCGCACCCTCGCGCTCCAGGCCGAGGAGGGCAGCCACTGGGGGCCCGAGGGGATCGCCTGGGCGGCCCGGCTCTCCGCGGAGTACCTGCGCTTCCGGTGGCTCGCCGGGGTGGACGCCCCGGAGCAGGCCGAGCTGGTCGAGGCCTGGCGGACGACGCTGCGCCGGTTCGAGGAGTTCGGCCACGTCTGGGAGGTCGCGCGCAGCCAGGCCCGGCTCGCCGCGGTCCTGCAGGCCGGTGGCGAGCAGGCCGAGGCCCGTGCCCTCGCCGACCACGCCCGGGCGACCGCGCACCGGCTCGGCGCCGACCCGCTGACCGACGAGCTGCGCCGACTCGGGCAGGCCAGCCGGCCGCGTTCGGCGTCCCCGGCCGACGCCACCCTGACCGCGCGGGAGGCCGAGATCCTGGCGCTCGTCGCCGAGGGCCGGACCAACGGCGAGATCGGCAAGCAGCTCTTCATCGCCACCAAGACCGTGAGCGTGCACGTCTCCAACATCCTGGCCAAGCTCGGCGCGGGTGGCCGGACCGAGGCGGCCGCCATCGCGCGCAGGCGCGGCATGCTCGGTGGTTGAGGAGGCTGCGCGGCAACCGACCCGGAACCTCCTACCCAGGTCGGATCCACCCCCAGGTCCGGCCTCCTAGCATGGGCAGCAGAGGAAGGTGACCCATGAGCATCGACATCGACCCGCGCACCGAGGCCCGCTTCGAGCGGATGCGCCCGCTGGGCCAGGGCATCGCCACGAAGGTGGACCCGTCCCAGGTGCCTGACGGGCCGAAGTACCCGGGACTGCTGCAGAGCATCATGCTGATGCGCTTCCGGCACCGCTGGATCCCCTCGCTGCGCCGCAAGTACGGCGACGTCTTCTCGATCCGGATCCTCCCCGAGGGCCGCTGGCTGGTCGTCTTCCACCAGCCGGAGCACGTCAAGGAGATCTTCGCCGGCGACCCCGAGGTCTTCCACGCCGGCAAGGGCAACGCCATCCTCGGTCCGGTGATGGGGGAGCACTCCCTGCTGCTGGTCGACAGCAGCCAGCACAAGCGCGCCCGCAAGCTGCTGATGCCCGCGTTCAACGGCCACGCGTTGCGCTCCTACGAGTCGATGATCACCGGCCTGACGAAGACCGAGGTCGGATCCTGGCGCAGCGGCGAGACCTTCGAGTCGCTGGAGCGGATGAACGCGCTCACCCTCGAGGTGATCCTGCAGGTCGTCTTCGGGGTCACCGACGAGGCCCGGCTCGCCGAGCTCCGGCCGCTGGTCAACCGGACCGTCAACGTCAGCCCGGCCGTCTTCCTCGGCTGGGGCTTCCCGCGGCTGCAGAAGCTCGGGCCGTGGCGGCGGGCCTTCGAGAACCAGGCGGCACTCGACCACGTCATCTACGCCGAGATCGAGGAGCGCCGCCGGTCGACCGACCTGGAGTCCCGCACCGACGTGCTCTCCCGGCTGCTGCTGGTCCGCGACGAGGAGGCCGAGGACCCGGCCGCGTCCGGGCTCACCGACGAGGAGCTCCGCGACCAGCTGGTCACCCTGCTGCTCGCCGGCCACGAGACCACCGCGACCGCGCTGGCCTGGGCGCTGCACGAGCTCGGCAAGGACGCGGACCAGGAGCGGAAGGCCCGGGACGCGGCCGCCGCCGGCGACGACGACTACCTGGAGGCCGTGCTCAAGGAGGCCATGCGCCTGCACCCGGTGATCCCGATGGTCGTGCGGCACCTGATGAAGCCCGCCACGATCGGCGGGATCGACCTGCCCGCCGGCGCGAACGTCGCGGCGTCGATCATCCTGGCCCACGAGGCGGAGGCGTCGTACCCGGAGCACGGGGTGTTCCGGCCGGAGCGGTTCCTGGAGGGCGAGGTCGCCACCAACACCTGGATCCCGTTCGGCGGCGGCGTCCGGCGCTGCATCGGTGCCGGGTTCTCGCTGATGGAGGGCGTCGCGGTGCTGCGCGAGGTGCTCTCGACGTACGACGTGAGCCTGCCGCCGGGGACCACCGAGGAGCCGAAGGTCCGCAACATCACCTCGGTCCCGAAGCACGGGGCGCGGATCGTCGTCACCAAGCGGTGAATACGCTTCGGTCGTGAAGTTCGAACGCAAGCACGCCGTCGTCCTGCTCGCCGTCGCCGTCTGGAACGTGCTGACCTACGCCCGGTTCACCAAGGCGCTGGTCGAGACGACCGAGGACCGCCCGACCGGCTACTACGTGGCGCACTCGATCCTGATCGTCGTCAACCTCGTCATCGCCGCGGTCCTCGGCCGCTGGGGCTGGCAGGCGCTGAAGGCGACCAAGGCCCCGTCCGAGAACGCCTGACCTGCGGCAGGATCGGCGCATGTCGCTGAGTCACGAGGACGCCCACCGGATCGCCCGCGAGAAGGGCAGCAACCCGGTCGCGTACTTCTTCGCCCGGTTGATCCTGGTCCCGGTGCTGCGGATCTTCTTCGGCCTGCGGGCCCAGGGTGTCGAGCACATCCCGAAGACCGGGCCGGTGGTGATCGCGCCGAACCACAAGTCCTTCTGGGACGCGTTCTTCCTGGCCGCGGTGGTGAAGCGCCGGCTGCACTTCATGGGCAAGGCGGAGCTGTTCCGGGGGTGGCGCGGGCGTCTCTTCCTGGCGCTCGGCGCGTTCCCCGTCCTGCGCGGCCAGTCGGACGCGGAGGCGATCGAGACCTCGCGCGCGATCCTGCTCCGCGGCGACGTGCTGGCGCTCTTCCCCGAGGGCACCCGGGTCTCCGACCCCGAGCGGCTCGGCAACCCGAAGCGCGGCGCGACCCGGCTCGCGATCGAGACCGGCGCCGTGATCATCCCGACCGCGATGACCGGCACGGAGAAACGGAAGTGGCCGCTGCCGCGGAAGGTGCGGATCGTCTTCGGCGAGCCGGTCCCGGTCACCGACCTGACGCCCGGCCCCGAGCACGCCGGCCTGCTGCTCGACCAGACCGTGTGGCCGACCGTCTCCGAGGAGTACCAGAAGCTCCGCAACACCCCCGGCCTGATCGCCGGTGGCCTCGCCGCCGCCGGTATCGCCGGCTACGCCCTCTGGCGCCGCCGCAACCGTTGAATCGGGACTTCCGGTGCGTTGAACCCGGAGTTCCGGTCAGTCGAGTACGGCGCCGTGGCGGGTGAGCCTGCCAGACTGGGCGCGTGCTGCTGCCACCGAAGGTCGCCCAGGGCGTCGCGGACGGGTCGTTGTCGCTGGCGTTCCGGCGGTGGCGCAAGCAGGACGTGCAGCCCAGGCAGAGGTTCACGACCTCGGCCGGGGTGGTGCAGGTCGACGCGGTGGACGTCGTCGACCCGGACGCGATCACCGACGCGGACGCCCTCCAGGCCGGACACCCGCACGCCGACATGGTCCGCAAGCGGCTCGCCGGCGAGGAGGGCTGGCAGACCTACCGCGTCACCCTCTCGTACGCCGGCCCGGACCCGCGGATCGCGCTGCGCGAGTCCGCCGACCTGACCGCCGAGGACGTCGCCGCGATCGACGCCCGGCTGGACCGTCTCGACCGGGCCGGCAGCCACGGCGCCTGGACGCTGCGGACGCTGGCCCTGATCCGCGAGCACCCGCAGCGCCGTGCCCCCGACCTCGCCGCGATGGAGGGCCGGGAGACGGCCCCGTTCAAGATCGACGTCCGCAAGCTCAAGGCGCTCGGCCTGACGATCAGCCACCCGGTCGGCTACGAGCTGTCGCCGCGCGGGACCGCGTACCTGGCGCGGACGGAGCGCCGGTGAGTCAGCGGTCGAACGCGGCCAGGACCTGCTTCTCGGTGAGCCCGTAGTCCTTCAGGTCGTAGGAGTGCTTCGGCGCCGCCTTGCCCTCCTTGGCCTCGCGGTCGATCGCGGTGACCGCGGCCTCGACCTCGGGGGTCCAGTCCAGCCCGAATTGGTCGTAGACCCGGCGGGTGACGCCGATCTGGTCCTTGACCAGGTCGCCGAAGGCGATGTCGATGAACTGGTCCTGGTCGTACTTGCCGCGGGCGTCGTGGAAGGCGTGGAAGGACCGCGACCACAGGTCGAGCTGGGTGTGGCCGATGACGCCGCCGACGTAGGTGTCGGAGTGGCCGACGGTGGTCTCCGCGGACAGCGAGCACGACGAGGCGATGCAGGTGACCGGCTCGCGGTGGGTGTAGACGATCAGCGCGTCCGGGTAGACCGTCATGAGCGCGTCCAGCGCGGTCATGTGGGACGGGTTCTTCAGCACCCAGCGCTTGTCCTGGTCGTTGAGCCCGACCAGCTGCAGGTTCTGCTTGTGCCGCGCGTAGGCGTCGGTCCAGTCCTGCTTCTTCAGCCACTCGGTGTACCGCGGCAGGTTGGCCAGCGACTCGTAGGAGTTCGACTTGCCGGTCTGGCGCAGCAGCCGCCAGCACTCCTCGACCGTGGTGGCATCCATGTAGTGGATGCCCATGAACTCCGGCTGCTCGATGTGGTGCGCGGTGAACGCCTGCTGCATCGCGCTGAAGATCGGGTCGGACTCCCAGGTCTCCCGCGGCGGCCGCGGCTGCGGGTACTGCGTCAGCCACATCTCCAGGCCCTGCGCGGTCGGGTCGGCGTGCAGCAGCCGGTGCAGGATGGTCGTGCCGGTGCGCGGCAGACCCATCAGGAAGATCGGCCGCTCGATCGCCACGTCCTTGTGCTCGGGGTGCGCGGCGAACTGCGCCTGGGTCAGCAGTACGCCGACGAGCGCGCTCTTCACCTCCGAGCGCTGGAAGTAGTTCCCGCGCCCGGTCAGGCCGGCCTCGGCCGAGCCCAGGTCCTCGACGAGGACGCGGAGGCCCTCCTCGTGGACGCCGTCGCCGAAGTCGGTCATCCCGGTCGTGCGGACGGCGGCGGCGGCGATGTCCTCGTAGCTGCCGACGTCCGCGCGCTCGCGGGTCATGATGTTGTCGCTCATGTCAGTCGTGGAACTCGCCGCAGTCGACGGTCAGCATCTGGCCGGTGACGGCGGAGGCGAGGTCGCTGGCCAGGAAGAGGGTCGCCCGGGCGACCTCCTCGGAGGACGCGAGCCGCTTGAGGTCGGTGGGGGCGGCCTTCTCGGCGTACACCTGCTCGTGGGTCTTGGACTCCACGGCGGCCAGGAAGTCGAAGTAGCCGCGGTTGACGTCCTCGTAGATGTACGACGGCGCCACGCTGTTCACCCGGATGCCGCGCGGACCGAGCTCGGTGGCCAGCGAGGAGGCGAGGTGCTCCAGCGCGCCCTTGGAGAGCTTGTAGCCGGCGTACTCGGGCTGGCTGGAGAACGAGACGCAGGAGTTGAGCATGATGATCGAGCCCTTGGACTCCGCGAGCGCGTCGGCGAAGAGCGCGGAGAGCCGCAGCGGCGCGAACACGTTGGTCTCGTTGACCTTGGCGAGCTTGCGCGGGTCGATCTGGGTGATCGGGTCCATCGGCGGGATCGTGAAGGCGTTGTTGATGACGCAGTCGACGCGGCCGAAGGCCTCGAGCGTCTTGTCGCGCAGGTTGGCGCGGGACTCCTCGTCGGTGACGTCGGTGACGACCTTGAGGACCTTGACGCCGTACGCCTCGCAGACGTCGCCGATCTCGTCGAGACGGGCGGCGGTGCGGCTGGCGATCACCAGGTTCGCGCCCATCTTGGCGGCCTCCTCGGCGAGCGAGCGGCCGAGGCCGGGTCCGATGCCGGAGATGACGACGACCTTGCCGGCCAGGACCGGGGCGGGCTTGTACCGCTCCTCGATCGAGGTGTCGTGGGCTTCGGCGTATCCGAGCGACGGGTTTGCTTCTGGGCTCAAGAGATCATCCTTGGGGGCGAGGTGCGGCCGTGCGGCGCGGTGAGACTTGGTACGAGACTAGAACACGTTCCAGTTTGCGTCGAGGGCTTGGAAGGAACTGCATGCGCCTCTAGTTCTGCGGGGCGACCAGGCCGCGCCAGCGCTCCCGGCTGACGATCACGTGGTCCAGGAAGCGCAGGCCGAGCTGGTCCGCCGCCAGCCGGAGGCGCTCGGTGACCGCGAGATCGGCGAAGCTCGGCTCCAGGACGCCGCTGGGGTGGTTGTGCGCGATCGCCAGCGCGACGCCGTCGTGCCGCAGGACGAGGGAGAGGATCTCGCGCACCGGCACGGTGCAGTCGACCGCGCCGCCCCTGGCGACGACCAGCGACCGCTTCACCCGGTGGCTGCCGTCGAGGATCACCAGCAGCACCTCCTCGACCCGGGACCGCCCGATCCGGGAGGCGGCGATCGACGCGATGTCGCCCGAGTTCCGGACCGGCGCGCCGATCTCGGGGGCGACGATCCGGTCCGCGAGGGCGAAGGAGGCGACCAGACGGGACGCCTTGGCGGGCCCGACCCCGGGAGTGCGGGCGAGCTCGTCCATCGCCGCACGGCCGAGTCCCTTCAGCCCGCCCCACTCGGTCAGGAGTCGCGCGGCCAGCTCGAGCGCCCCCATCCCCGCGGCCCCGGTGCTGAGCTGCACGGCGACCAGCTCGGTGTCGGACAGCGCGCCCGGGCCGAAGGTGTGGAGTCGTTCGCGAGGGCCGTCATGCATTCGGCGACCCTACGAAGAGTCGGGCGCCGGGCGCGGCCGCCCTCCACAGGCGTCCTAGGAGATCATCCGCCGGGCGATGCCGACCTGGCGGTCGGCGATGCGCGCGGCGTACTCCTCGGGGGTGACCTTGTTCTGCTCGTGGAACGGCAGGTGCGCGGCGACCTCGTCGAAGGCGACGAGCTCGACCTGAGGCCCGTCCGCCGCCGTGAGCGGGCGCGAGATCCGCTGCCAGCGCAGCATGATCACGCCCTTCGGGTGACCGGTGGTGTCGAGCCAGTTCGCGATCCCCGGGTTCCGGGTGGAGATCACGTAGCGGAGCATCCCGTCCGGGTCCGCCTGCGACTGCGCGCCGGTCAGCGAGGACTGGTAGTGCTCGTAGTCGGTGGAGACGTACCACTTCGAGCCGATCTGGATCGCCTGGTACGGCGCGGCGTCGCAGGCCGGGACGGTGACGACCAGCGCCTGGTCGTCGGTCAGGTCGTAGTGGCCGAGCGAGGAGTACTGGCTGGCCAGGCCGCCGGGCGTCGACTTCGGCGCGGTCAGGGTGTTGACCGGCTCCTTGTAGGTGAACCACTCGGGGAAGGCGAACCAGGTCTTGATCTTCCCGGTGAGCATCTTCGCCGCGACGCCGTACCGCTTGGCGACCTTGTCCATCGCGAACGGCGCCCGCGGGACGCCGGCGGTGTCGAGCCGCTGGATGCGGATCGTGCCCCGGTTCTCGGTCGCCCAGTCGTTGTAGACCTCGCGGATGATGAGCGTGGCGCCCTTCTTCAGGCCCATCTCGGGTCCGAAGCGCCAGCTGAACGAGCCGTCCTCGGCGATGGTCAGCTCGCGGTCGTCGAAAGCGGCCAGCGAGGTCGGCGAGCCGTCGGCGGAGTAGTTGCCGTCCATCACCTGGAAGGAGAGGTCGGCGGTCGTGCCGCGGACGCCGCTCACCTCGTAAGTCGCCCCCTCGTCGAGGTAGGCGTTGAAGTAGATCGCGTCCGGGTTGTCGAGCCCTTGGCGGGCGTACTGGTGCGTGGGGTTGATCAGCACCGGGTGCACCAGGTCGTAGTCGAACGCCATCTGCAGCGACGAGCGGATCGACCCGGCGAGGTAGTCGTACCCCTCGGCGCGCTCCTGCTCGCTGATCTCGAACGGCGGGTTCGCGATCAGCGCCTCGGCCTCGGCGACGGCGTCGGTGAAGACCTTGGTGACGTCCGCAGAGGTCCCGGAGTCGGTCACAGCGACACCTTGCTGATGATGTCCTCGGCGTACCGGTTGAGGTTGTCGATCTTGGTCTGCAGCGGCTCGGTGTCCGGGCCCATGATGTAGGGCACCCGGAAGCCGACGATCGCGTCGGTGACGCCCTTGTCCTCGAGGCGCTTGATGCCGTCGAGGGTGTAGGCGTCGTAGGAGATCACGTGGATCTCGAAGTCGTCGCGGGTGTCGCCCTCCTCCTTGCGGATCTCGGCGAGCCGGACGAGCAGCCGGTCGAGCTCCTCGGGGTCGCCGCCGGCGTGCATCCAGCCGTCGCCCTTGCGGACGGCGCGGCGCAGTGCGGCGTCGGCGTGGCCGCCGACGAGGAGCGGGATCTTCTCGGTGGCGCCGGGGCACTGCTTGAGCGGCTCGATGTCGTAGAACTCGCCGTGGTACTCGAAGTACTCGCCGGTGGTGAGGCCGCGGAGGATGTCCATGCACTCGTCCATCCGCTTGCCGCGCCGGGCCCAGTCGACACCGAGGGCGTCGAAGTCCTCGGGCCACGGCGAGATGCCGACGCCGAGGCCGAGCCGGTTGCCCGACAGGAACGCCAGCGAGGAGGCCTGCTTGGCGGTGAGCACCGGCGGCCGGATCGGCAGCTTGAGCACGAACGGCGTGAGCCGCAGCGTCTCGGTCACCGCGAACAGGTGAGCGCAGAGGATCATCGTCTCGATGAACTCCTTGCCGTCGAGGAAGTGACGGTCGCCGGTGTCGGTGTAGGGGTACTTCGAGTCCGACTCCTTCGGGAAGATCAGGGAGTCGGCGATCGTCATCGAGGTGTACCCGGCCGCCTCGCACGCCTGGGCCAGCGGGGCGTAGTACTCGGCCTTGGTCATGCCTTCGGCAAAGGAGAATCGCATGTCCCAAGACTAGAACGTGTTCCATTTTCATGACTAGAGTGCGGACCAACCCGAGGCGCACTTTTTTCTGAAGGCGCCTCTCGTCCCACGCTCAGGAGGATCCGTGGACCTGCAGGACATCCTTGACCGCACCGAGATCCGCGACGCGATCACGCACTACACCTTCGGCATCGACCTCGGCGAGTGGGACCGCCTGGACAAGGTCTTCACCCCCGACGCGGCGATCAACTACGTCGAGTCCGGCGGCATCGAGGCCACCTACGCCGAGGTGAAGCCGTGGCTCGAGGAGAACCTCGCCGTCGCGCCGAACCGGGTCCACATGATCGGCCAGATCGACTTCGAGCAGCTGCCCGACGGCGAGATCGGTGCCAACGCCTACTTCCACAACCCGATGACCTTCGACTTCGGCGAGCAGAAGTTCCCGGTCGAGGTCACCGGCATCTACCGGCACACCTTCACCCGGACCGAGGCGGGCTGGCGGTCGCGCAAGCTCCACGAGACGGTGCTCTGGCGGCGCGGCTTCGAAGCCCTCGGGATGTGACGACCCGCTGATGGACAAGAAACCGAAGGGGCTCGACGACCCCGGTGCCGTGAAGTTCATGAAGGCGATGGCCGCGGCGAACGTCTGGCTCTACCGGCGTACCGGGGGCCGCGTGGGCGCGCACTGGCGGATCGGGGCAGCCCTGCGCAAGCCGGTGCCGATCTGCCTCGTCGAGCACCGGGGCCGCAAGACCGGCCTGCTCCGCACCACCCCGCTGGTCTACCTGCGCGACGGGGAGCGGGTCGTGGTGGTCGCCTCGCAGGCCGGCAGGCCGGAGAACCCGATGTGGTTCGGCAACGTCGTCGCCGACCCCGACGTCACCGTGCAGATCGGCCGCGAGCGCCGCCGGATGCGGGCGCGGGTCGCCGGGAGCGACGAGCGCGAGGTCCTCTGGCCCCGCCTCGTCGCCCTGTACGCCGACTACGCGAGCTACCAGTCCTGGACCGACCGGGTCATCCCCGTGGTGGTGCTCGAACCCGTCGCCTGACGGCCCGTCCCGTCAGCCGAGGACCGGTCTCCCGGCGTCGTTCGCGCCCCTATCCTGGGACCGTGCTGGAGACCGACGACGACGCGACCGAGGACAGGACCGAGCAGATCCGCTCGGTGCTGCTCAAGGCACTGGCGCTCGTCATCGGTGTCGGGTTCGCCGTCGGGATCGGGACCTGGATCGTGGTCAGCTCGCTCGGCCTCAACGACACCGAGCTCGCGAACACCGGCCCGGGCCTGGTCCAGCCGATCACCCCGCTGCCGACCACCGCGCTCCCCGGCCCGACCGACACCCCGTCGTTCGATCCGTCGCCGCAGGGCCTGGTCACCGGCGGCCCCACCGCCGGCGCCACCGGCGACCTGCTCCTCAACGCGGCCCCGCTCTTCGTGAAGCCGGGCGAGCGGATCAACCTCACCGGTCAGTGGGCCGGCCGCGACGCGATGGGCCTGCTGGTGCAGCGCCTCGAGGACGGCCAGTGGGCCAACTTCGGCGTCCAGACGACCGTCCGCGTCGGCACCTTCGAGACCTACGTGATCACCAGCCGCACCGGCGACCAGGTCTTCCGGGTCTACGACCCCGAGACGAACACGGCCTCGAACGAAGTCAAGGTCACCGTCGGCTGACCCGTTGAGTCAGGCCGGGATCCAGTCGAACGTCTCCGGGTCCGGGCCACGGCGGCCCTTCTCGCCGCGGTCGAGCGCGGTGATCGCCGCGACGTCGTCGGCGCCGAGCTCGAAGTCGAAGAGCGCGAGGTTCTCCCGCATCCGGGCCGGGGTGACGGTCTTCGGGAAGACGATGTCGCCGCGCTGGACGTGCCAGCGGAGCACCACCTGCGACGGGGTGCGGCCGACGCGCTCGGCGATGGCGACCACGGTCGGGTCGTCGAGGACGGCCCCTTGGGCGATCGGCGACCACGCCTCGGTGAGGATGCCGGCGGCCGCACCGGCGGCCCGGGTGGCCTCGTTGCCGAAGTAGGGGTGCACCTCGATCTGGTTCACCGCGGGCACCACCGAGGTCTCGGCCGCGAGCCGGGCGAGGTGCTCCGGGGTGAAGTTGGAGACGCCGATCGACCGGGCGCGGCCGTCGGCGGCGAACTCGATCAGGGTGTTCCAGGTGGACACGAAGTCGCCGTCGTACCGGGTGGGCAGCGGCCAGTGGATCAGGAACAGGTCGACGTGGTCGGTGCCGAGGTCGGCCAGCGACTGCTCGAAGGTCCGGCGGGCGTCGTCGGGTCGGTGGAAGGCGTTGTTCAGCTTGGTCGTCAGGTAGACCTCGTCGCGGGCCAGGCCGGAGGAGGCGAGAGCGGCGCCGACGCCCTTCTCGTTGCCGTACATCTGCGCGGTGTCGATGTGCCGGTAGCCGGCCTCGAACGCGTCCAGGGTCACCTTCTCGGTCTCCGCGGGCGGCACCTGGAAGACGCCGAAGCCGAGCTGGGGGATGGTGGTGCCGTCGTTGAGGGTCAGGTCCGGGATCGCAGAAGTGGTTCCAGAAGTCATGTCATGCACGACAAGGCTGGGCGCCGACGTATTCCCCGGCGGGCTCCGGTACGACGACCGCCGGCCCGGACGGGAGCCCGGACACCGGCACGGGCCGCGCCCGGTTCCCGAGCCGCTGGCCGGCGAGCACGCCGCCGAGCACCAGGGCCATGCCGAGCGCCTGCGTCCAGCCGAACGCCTCGGCGGCGAAGGCGACGCCGAGCAGGGTCCCGACGACGGGGTTGACCAGGCCGATCAGGGAGACGGCGCCGGCCGGCATCCGGGAGAGGCCGCGGAACCAGCAGAAGTAGGCGAGCCCGGTGCCGGCCACGGCGATCCAGGCGAAGCCGGCGACCGCGGGCGCGTCCAGTGCCGGCGGGGCGCCCTCGACGAGCAGCGCGACCGGGAGCAGCGCGAGGCCGCCGACGACGAGCTGCCAGGAGACCAGGGTGAGCATGTCGGGCGCGCCCCCGACCATGTGAGCGGTGGTCGGGGCGGGCCAGCGCTTGATCAGCACGAAGCCGAGCGCCGAGACGACGACGGACCCGAACGCGCCGACGAGGCCGAGGGTGTCGACGTGACCGGGGTTGCGCAGCACGAGCAGGGCGACGCCGACGATCCCGACGAGGGCGGCGCCGACCCGGACCGCGGCGGGGCGCTCGCCGATCAGCGGCCAGGCGATCGCCATCACGGCGAGCGGGGAGGTGGCCTGCAGGGTCGCGGCGAGGCCGCCGGGCAGGTGGTAGGCGGCGAGGAAGATGAGCGGGAAGAACAGCCCGATGTTGCAGAGCCCGAGGACGACGGCCTTCCACCACCAGTCGCCGTGGGGGAGGCGGCGGCGCCAGGCGAGCATGACCAGCCCGACCGGGAGGGCGCGGACGGTGGCGGCGAACAGCGGCCGGTCCGGCGGCAGGAAGTTCTCGGTGACGATGTACGTCGTGCCCCACGCCAGCGGGGCTACCGCGGTGAGCAGCACGGTGCCGAGCGCGACGGCCGACCGCGGTGCCGAGGAGATACTTTCCATGGAAAGCATATTAGTTTCCATGGAAGATAAGATCAACCCATGACGCCCGAGCACCCCGAGGACGCCGTCGACCGCATCGTCCGGCAGTGGGCCGTGGAGCGCCCCGAGCTCGACACCGGGCCGATGGCGGTGATCGGCCGGATCCACCGGGTGGCGGACCTCCTCGAGGCGGCGCTGCGGCCGCCGTTCGCCGCCGAGGGCCTCGGCAACGGCGACTTCGACGTGCTGGCCTCGCTGCGCCGCGCCGGGGCGCCGTACCGGCTGAGCGCCACCGACCTGACCGCCACGATGATGGTGACCTCCGGGGCGGTGACCAAGCGCGTCGACCGCCTCGAGGCGGCGGGCCTGGTCACCCGCGAGGTGGCCAAGCACGACGCCCGCGGCCGGCTGATCGGGCTCACCCCCGCGGGGCTGGCCGTGGTCGACCGGGTGGTGGAGAAGCACTGGGCCAACGAGGAGCGCCTGCTGGCGCCCCTCGGTGCCGGGGAGCGGGCGGCCCTGGTGGCCTCACTGCGCAAGCTCCTGCTCGCGCTCGAGGGCCGCTGAGCGCACCCGGAGGGCACCCGGAAGGCGCCCTGGAAAAAACTTCGCGGAACCGGAACAAAGCCCGGTCCGCCCTGCGTTGGGCCCTGTGACAAGAGTTGAGTTGAAGCGGCTCAACTTATTTGCCAGACTCAGCCCCCGCGGCCGACGATGGCCCTACCAGACTTCAGCACCACGAAAGCGCCCGGCAACCGGGCCCAGATGGAGGTAACACCATGGCACGTGCGGTCGGTATCGACCTCGGTACGACGAACTCCGTCGTCGCCGTCCTCGAAGGTGGCGAGCCCACCGTCATCGCGAACGCGGAGGGCGCGCGGACGACGCCGTCGGTCGTCGCGTTCGCCAAGTCCGGCGAGGTCCTCGTCGGCGAGGTCGCCAAGCGTCAGGCGGTCACCAACGTCGACCGCACCATCCGCTCGGTCAAGCGCCACATGGGCACCGACTGGAAGGTGAGCATCGACGAGAAGGACTTCACGCCGCAGCAGATCAGCGCGTTCGTCCTGCAGAAGCTCAAGCGCGACGCCGAGGCGTACCTCGGCGAGCCGGTCACCGACGCGGTGATCACCGTGCCGGCGTACTTCTCCGACGCGCAGCGCCAGGCGACCAAGGAGGCCGGCGAGATCGCGGGCCTCAACGTGAGCCGGATCGTCAACGAGCCCACCGCGGCCGCGCTGGCCTACGGGCTCGACAAGGGCGACGCCGACCAGACCATCCTGGTCTTCGACCTCGGTGGCGGCACCTTCGACGTCTCCCTGCTCGAGATCGGCGAGGGCGTCGTCGAGGTGAAGGCCACCAGCGGTGACAACCACCTCGGTGGTGACGACTGGGACCACCGCGTCGTCGAGTGGATGACGAAGAAGTTCAAGGACAACAACGGCGTCGACCTGAGCCAGGACAAGATCGCCGTCCAGCGCCTCCAGGAGGCCGCGGAGAAGGCGAAGATCGAGCTCTCCAGCTCCAGCGAGACCACCATCCACCTTCCGTACATCACCCACGGCGAGTCGGGCCCGCTGCACTTCGAGGAGAAGCTCACCCGCTCGGAGTTCCAGAAGCTGACCTCCGACCTGCTCGACCGGACCAAGACGCCGTTCCAGAACGTCCTCAAGGACGCCGGCGTCAAGGTTGCCGACATCGACCACGTGGTCCTCGTCGGTGGCTCCACCCGGATGCCCGCCGTCACCGACCTGGTCAAGGAGCTGCTCGGCGGCAAGGAGCCCAACAAGGGCGTCAACCCGGACGAGGTCGTCGCCGTCGGCGCCGCGCTCCAGGCCGGTGTCCTCAAGGGCGAGGTCAAGGACGTGCTGCTCCTCGACGTCACCCCGCTGTCCCTCGGCATCGAGACCAAGGGCGGCGTGATGACCACGCTGATCGAGCGCAACACCACCATCCCGACCAAGCGCTCGGAGATCTTCACCACCGCCGACGACAACCAGCCGTCGGTGGAGATCAAGGTCGCCCAGGGCGAGCGCCAGATGTGGGCGCAGAACCAGCCGCTGGGCAACTTCGAGCTGACCGGCCTCCCGCCGGCGCCGCGCGGCATCCCGAAGATCGAGGTCACCTTCGACATCGACGCCAACGGCATCGTGCACGTGTCCGCCAAGGACCAGGGCACCGGCAAGGAGCAGTCGATGACGATCTCCGGCGGCTCCGCGCTGTCGAAGGACGACATCGAGCGGATGGTCCGCGACGCCGAGCAGTACGCCGAGGAGGACGCCAAGCGGCGCGAGTCCGTCGAGGTCCGCAACCAGGCCGACCAGCTCGTCTACACGACCGAGAAGTTCGTCTCCGAGAACGGCGAGAAGCTTCCCGAGGACGTGAAGACCGAGGTCACCGCCGACGTCGACGCGCTGAAGGCGCTGCTCGAGGACGCCGACGCCGACAAGGACGCGCTGGTCGCGGCGATCACCAAGCTCGGCGAGTCGAGCCAGAAGATGGGCGCCGCGCTCTACGCGAACGAGGAGGCTGCCGCCGGTGACGGGGCTCCGGCCGACGCCGCCGCCGAGAGCGACGACGACGTCGTCGACGCCGAGATCGTCGACGAGCCGGGTGAGGACGAGTCCCGGTGACCTCCGACGAGGGCTTCGGCGAGGTCCCGGTAGCCGAAGGTCGAGGCGAGCGCAGCGACCGGCTCGACGACATCAGCGGGATCGACAACCTCCTCGAGGAGGGTGGCCCGCTGGAGCCGCAGGACGTGGCCGACGTCGAAGGGGGGTCCGCTCCGGCGGACCCCCTGACGGCGGCGCAGCAGGAGGCGGCCGAGCGGACCGCCGACCTGCAGCGGCTGCAGGCCGAGTTCCTCAACTACAAGCGCCGGGTCGAGCGGGACCGCGAGCTGGTCAAGGAGAACGCGGTGTACGCCGTGCTCTCCCCGATGCTCGACGTCCTCGACAGCATCGACCGCGCCCGTGACGCGGGCGAGCTCGAGGGCGGTTTCAAGGGTGTCGCCGAGCAGCTGACCCGGATCGTGGAGGGCCTCGGCCTGAGCCGGTTCGGCGAGCCGGGCGACGCCTTCGACCCGACCCTGCACGAGGCGCTCGCCCACCAGGGCACCGAGGACGTGGCCGTGCCGACGGCCAAGTTCATCGCCAAGACCGGCTACCGGATCGGTGACCGCGTGGTGCGAGCCGCGCAGGTGATCGTGGTGGACCCGGTGGACGGCCCCGCGGAGGGCTGACCCCGACGGGTCGTCGAGCCTGTCGAGACGGCGTGAGAACGAAGACAACCGCAAGCGAGGAGGGGGTGAACCCGTGAGTCAGGCCGACTGGGCGAACAAGGACTTCTACCAGGTCCTGGGCGTCGCGAAGGACGCGGACGCGTCCGCGATCAAGAAGGCGTACCGCAAGCTGGCGCGGGAGCACCACCCCGACTCCAAGCCGGGTGACGCCGCCGCCGAGGCGCGCTTCAAGGAGATCGCCGAGGCGTACGACGTCGTCGGCGACGAGAAGAAGCGCGAGGAGTACGACCAGATGCGGGCGATGTTCGCCGGCGGGTCGTTCCCCGGAGGGTTCTCCGGTGGCGGCGGCTTCCCCGGCGGGTTCCCGGGCGGCTTCCAGGCCGGCGGGCAGGCCGGTGGCTTCGACCTCTCCGACCTGCTCGGCGGGTTCTTCGGCGGCGGGGGCGGCGGTGCCGCTCCGCGCGGTCAGCGCCAGCGCCGGGCGGTCCCCGGGGACGACCTGGAGACCACCGCCTCGATCGGCTTCGACGACGCCGTCAACGGGACCACGATCTCGCTGCGGGTCTCCGCGGACGCGGCCTGCGAGACCTGCGGCGGCACCGGCGGCAAGCCGGGCACCAAGCCGCACGTCTGCCCGACCTGCGACGGCGCCGGCATGGTGATGACCAGTACCGGCGGCGGCTTCGCGATGAACGAGACCTGCCCGCAGTGCCACGGCCGCCAGTACGTGTACGACGAGGCCTGCCCGACCTGCCACGGCTCCGGCCGCGGCCGCTCGAGCCGGACGATCCAGGCGCGCATCCCGGCCGGGGTCAAGGACGGCCAGCGGATCCGGCTCAAGGGCAAGGGCGCCCCGAGCACGAGCGGCGGTCCCGCCGGTGACCTCTTCGTCACCGTCCGGGTGGCCGCCCACCAGGTCTTCGGGCGCAAGGGCGACAACCTCACGGTGGTGGCCCCGGTCCGCTTCGACGAGCTGGTCCTCGGCGCCGAGATCCGGGTGCCGACCCTCGGCGGAGCGCCGGTGACGCTGCGGATCCCGCCCGGCACCCCGAACGGCCGGGTGCTGCGGGTCCGCGGTCGCGGCGCGGCCAAGCGGGACGGCAGCCACGGCGACCTCCTCGTCACCGTCGAGGTCCAGGTGCCGACCGACCCGGACGAGGCGACCCGGGCCGCGGTCGCCGCCTACCGCGACGCGGCCGACGGCGCCGACCCGCGTGCGTCGCTGTTCGAGAAGAGCTCCTGATGCCGCGGCAGGGATCGGGTGGGCGTGCGCCAGGCCCCGGGACGCCGGTCTACGTGATCAGCGTCGCCGCCGAGCTGACCGGTCTGCACCCGCAGACGCTGCGCCAGTACGACCGGATCGGGCTGGTCTCGCCCGGCCGCACCGGCGGCGGCGGCCGCCGCTACTCGCTCAACGACATCGAGGCGCTCCGCGTCGTCGCCGAGCTCACCGCCGCCGGGATCGGCCTGGAGGGCGTCCGGCGGATCATCGAGCTCGAGAACCAGGTGGCCGCGCTCCGGGCGCGCAACGCCGAGCTCTCCCGCCGTGCCGGCGAGCTGAGCGCCGCGCTGGACGCGGCGATGGCGGCCCTGCACGCCCGGAAGCCGAACCTCCCGGCGCTGCGCAGCCCGGCCACGCTGCACCGCTTCGAGTGAACCACCGCGGTCGTGTGGCCGAACGCTCAGTGACCGATCCCGCCGTGAGCCGTTAGTCTCTGCGACGGTCTCGAAAAGGGCTGCTGGCCGAGCGATGGGGTGGGTGCCGTGGTGCCGCTGCAAGTCGACTGGTTCTTCCAGGACGCTGACCTGCACGACTGGATCCACATCCTGACGATCCCGGTGTTCACCGGCATCGTCGGCTGGCTGATCAACTGGACCGGCCTGATCATGCTGTTCTCGCCGGTCCGGTTCCACGGCTTCACCGTGCCCGGCCTCAAGCAGCTCGCCCGCGTCCTGCCCCGCAAGCTGCAGGAGGTGCCCGGCATCCTCCAGGGCGGAGTCGGCTGGCAGGGCATCGTCCCCGCCCGCGCCGCCAAGATGGGCAGCATCGCCGTGGACAAGGCGATCGCGAAGCTCGGCACGCCCGCGGAGTTCTACCAGCAGCTGGAGCCGGAGCAGATCGCCGAGCACATCGTGCAGGTCTTCGAGCCGGACATGCCGCGCATGATCGAGGACATCATGGAGCGGGAGCACCCGAACCTGTGGCGGGACCTCCCGACGCCGGCCCGGCGCGCGATCATCGCCCGGGTCCAGGCCCAGCTGCCGACGGTGGTGCACAGCATCACCGACGAGATCGGCGTGCACATCGACCAGCTCCTCGACCCGAAGATCATGGTCATCGACCACTTCGAGCGGAACCCGGCGCTGGTCGTCCGGATCTTCCGCGACTTCGGCCAGCGGGAGCTCAACCTGATGGTGGCCTTCGGGTTCATCTTCGGGTTCCTGCTCGGCATCCCGGTGGCGATGATCGACTACTGGTTCGGCATCCCGTGGCTGCTGCCGATCATGGGCGTCCTGGTCGGCTGGACCACCAACGCGCTCGGCATGTGGCTGATCTTCGAGCCGCCGGAGGAGAAGCGCATCCTCGGAATCAAGGTGCACGGTCTCTTCCTGCGGCGCCAGGACGAGGCGGCCGAGGTGTACGCCCGGATCATCGCCGACGACGTGATCACCCTGGAGCGGATCGGTGACTTCCTGCTCGACGGCCCCCGCGGCGACCGGACCCGGCAGATGCTCGCGACCGCGATGGCGCCGGCGATCGACCAGGCCGCCGGCCCGGTGCGCGGAGCAGTGCGCATCGCCGTCGGCGCGCGGCGCTTCGACAGCATCCGGGACGCGGTCGCGACCGAGGCGGTCGACCGGACCATCACGCCGTTCAAGGACCCGGAGTTCAGCAAGCGGCAGTCCGACAAGATCCGCAAGCTCGTCGCGCAGCGGACCAAGGAGCTGCCGCCGCAGGACTTCGTCGACATGATGCGCTCGGCGATCAAGGAAGACGAGTGGATGCTCTACGCGCACGGCGCGATCATGGGATTCGCGGGTGGGGTCCTCCACCTGCTCCTCTTCGGGACGGCGGGCGGATGACCGAGCACGACAACCTCGACGAGCGGGTGCCCGCTGTCTGGGAGGGCGCGGCCGACGCGCTCCCCGGGGTGGCCAGGATCGCCGGGACGGCCTGGCTGCGCTCGGCCTCCTGGGCGGTCGCGTCCGGCAGCCGGTCGGCCCGCAACCTGGGCCGGGCGATGACCAACCCGGCCGCGGCGGGCGAGCTGGTCCGCGGCGTCGCCTCCGACCTCGCCGAGGCCACCCGGGCGATCTCGCAGGTCGCCACCGCGGTCTCCGGCGGCGTCCCGGTCTCCAAGGCTCTCTTCGACGCGAGCATCACCCTGTCCGCGGTGATGGTCGCCGGCGAGCCGCAGCAGCGCGAGCGCGACGACCGGTCCCTGCGCGAGCGCGGCGAGGACCTGCTGCGGCGCTCGCGGGACGTGTGGAGCGAGGACGAGGCGCACCCGGCGTACGGGCGGATCCTGGAGGAGCTCGCCCCCGACGAGGCTCGCATCCTGCTGCTCCTGCTGCGCGGCGGCCCGCAGCCGTCGGTCGACGTGCGGACGGGTGGTCCGGTCGGCCTGGTCAGCTCCTCGCTGGTCTCGGCCGGGCTGACGATGATCGGCCCGCGGGCCGGGGTGCGTTACCTGGACGAGGTGCCGGCGTACCTGAACAACCTGTTCCGGCTCGGGCTGGTGTGGTTCTCCCGCGAGCAGCTGGAGGACCCGCTGGAGTACCAGGTGGTCGAGGCGCAGCCGGACGTGCTCGACGCGATGCACTCGGTGCGCTTCGCCAAGGTGGTCCGCCGCTCGATCCACCTGACCCCGTTCGGCATCGACTTCTGCAAGACCTGCCTGGTCGACGAGGACGAGACCGCGGACCTGCCGGAGCACGAGACGCCCGACCCGGAGTGACGAACGGGCCCCGCACCCGGAGGTGCGAGGCCCGTCGTGGTGCTTCGGTCAGCGAACGCGCGCGGCGCCCGGGGCGAGCCGTGCGGTAGCCGTGCTGCTGGTGTCGACCTTGGTGGCGACGACCTGGATCGGCTCCGCGGCGAAGGTGGTGAAGGCCGCGCCGGCCGAGCAGAGCAGCTGGAGAGTCTGCCCCGCACCGACCGAGACCAGGCCCGAACCCGTCAGGCCCGGGGTCTGGGTTCCCGAGCTGAACCGGCTCTCCGCGACGTAGCGCGTCGGGGCCGACCGGTAGACGTAGCAGCCGACGGTCGTGCCGGTCGCGCCGGCCAGGAACGCGCTGTAGCTGACGAGGTACGTGCCGGCGGGGACCGGGATGGTCATCGTGAACGCCGTGGTAGCGACACTGACGGCGCGCGTGAACTCGTAGGAGCGGGTCTGCAGAGCCGTCGAGTCCAGCCCGTCGAGCTTGTCGGCGTTGAGGTTCGCGACCTTGCCGGAGCCGTTCACCTGCAGTGGCGAGTTGGCGGCGGACTTGGTCTGGATCTTCAGGGCGGTGCCGGCGGTGGTCCGCTTCAGCGTGGTGATCTTGGTGCCCGAGTTGATCTTGCCGATCAGGAATCCCTTGCCGTTGGCGGCGATCGCGATCGTGTTCCCGGCGAGGACCAGGACCACCACCGCTCCGATCACGGTCAGGGCTGACTTCAGGTGACGCATGCGCTCTCCCAGGTGTGTGTCCGTCGCCCGAGCGCGGTGCCGCACCCGAGTCCAGGAGACAGCCAACCGAGCCGACCGGACAGGTCGCCATGCCTCGACCGGGCTATTGAAGCCCTGTGAAATGCGGTCTTTTCCGGACGAGTCGGGTGAACGGCGCTCACGACCGCGGCCAGGGCCGCCCTTCGAGCACCTCGATCGAGGTGTTGAACTGCGCCAGCAGCTCCTGCAGCCGGAGCACGTCCTCGGCGTCCCAGTCCGCGATGACCGTCTGCAGGTGCCCGTGCCGGACCTCGCGGTCCTGCCGGAGCAGGGAGAGTCCGCGCCGGGTGGGTCGGAGCAGCTTGGCGACGCCCCCGGCGGGGTCGGGGA
Source organism: Marmoricola sp. RAF53 (assembly GCF_052114005.1). Lineage (NCBI taxonomy): Bacteria > Bacillati > Actinomycetota > Actinomycetes > Propionibacteriales > Nocardioidaceae > Marmoricola > Marmoricola sp. RAF53. The sequence goes on from NZ_JBFRDX010000034.1 coordinate 24,005, forward strand.
TCCGCTCGACCAGATCCTTGCGGCGCAGCGCCGCGATCTGCCGGTTCACCGTGGAGACGTCGAGCTTGAACGCCTCGGCCAGGCCGCCCAGCGAGAGCGGCCCGAGCTCGAGCCGGCTGAGCAGCTGGTAGCCGGACCGGTCCAGGCCGAGGTCGGGGGTGTGGTGGCTGGAGCTGAGCTGGTGCCGGGCGAGCAGGGTGAGCTCCTGCTCGAGCAGGGCGAGCAGGGTCGTGGCGGCGCGGGTGCGCGTGCTCATGTGACCCACCTCTCGTCGTCCGGGACCTCCGGTCGGATGTGCATATTACACATCATGTGTAGAGTACACATTCGCTGGACGCGCCCGTCCGGCCTGCTCGGACGTTCGTGAGAGGCGCCATCCCATGACTCAGACCGCACCCGTTCCCGCGGGGATCGCTCCCGATCGCCAGGTCGCGAACCCGACCGCCGTCGTGGCGATCGCGTGCTTCTGCGGCATCGTGGTCGCACTGACCCAGACGATGATCGTCCCGCTGATCCCGCTGCTGCCCGGCCTGCTGCACACCTCGGCGTCGAACGCGTCCTGGGCCGTGACCGTCACCCTGCTCACCGCGGCGGTGACGATGCCGATCTCCGGCCGGCTCGGCGACATGGTCGGCAAGCGGCTGATGCTGCTCGTCAGCCTCGGCTTCCTCGTCGTCGGCTCGCTCTTCTGCGCGCTCTCCGACTCCCTCGTCCCGGTGCTCACCGGCCGCGCCCTCCAGGGCATGGCGATGGGCGTGATCGCCCTCGGCATCAGCATCATGCGCGACGAGCTCCCCGCCGACCGGGTCGGTCCCGCGGTCGCCCGGGTGAGCGCCACGCTGGGCGTCGGCGGTGCCATCGGGCTCCCGGTCGCCGCGGTGATCGTGGAGAAGGCCAACTGGCACGCGCTCTTCTGGATCGCGGCCGCGCTCGGTGCGATCGGCATCGCGGCGGTGCTCGCGGTGATCCCGGAGTCCCCGGTGCGTACGCCGGCGCGGTTCGACTTCCTCGGGGCGATCGGGCTCGGCTCGGCGCTGGTGATGCTGCTGCTGGCGATCAGCAAGGGCGGCGACTGGGGCTGGTCGGACCACCTCACCGTCGGGCTCCTCGCCGGCTCCGTCGTGGTCTTCCTGATCTGGGGCTTCTGGGAGCTGCGGACCAGCGCGCCGCTGGTCGACCTGCGCACCACGGCCCGCCCGCAGGTGCTCTTCACCAACATCGCCTCGGTCGGCGCCGGCTTCGCCATGTACGGGATGTCGCTCGCGCCGATCCAGATCCTGCTCGCGCCGCAGGTCACCGGCTACGGCCTCGAGCTGACCCTGATCCAGGCCGGTCTCGTGCTCATGCCCGGCGGGCTGATGATGTACCTGTTCTCCGGTGTCGGCGCGCGGATCACCGCCGCCCGCGGTCCGCGGGCCAGCCTGATGACCGGCCTCGCGATCATCGCGCTCGGCTACGTCGTCCTGCTCTTCCTGCGCGCCGAGTGGTGGCAGGTCTCCCTGGCCGGCGCGATCACCAGCGCGGGCGTCGGGGTCGCGTACGCCGCGATGCCGGCGCTCATCATGGGCGCGGTGCCGCTGAGCGAGACCGCGGCCGCGAACGGGCTCAACGCGCTGATGCGGTCCGTCGGCACCTCGCTGTCCGCGGCCGTGGTCGGGACGGTCCTCGCCCACCAGACGATGAGCCTCGGTCCGGTGCAGCTCCCGTCCGAGCACGGGTTCACCCTCGCGATCCTGATCTCGCTGGCCGCCTCGGCCCTCGCGTTCGCGCTCACGCTGGCGATCCCGGCCCGCAAGGCGGCGTAGCGCCGCCGGACACGGCTAGGCGGTCGCCGTGCTCTCCGGCCGGCTCCGGTCGGCGTGGGTCGCGGCGAGCTCGCCGAGCAGGGCCGCGACGATGCCGAAGGCGAAGTAGAGACCCGGGAGCCACAGGGCGACGCCGCCGAGCTCGTCGGAGTCGGCGGCGTACGCGAAGAGGCCCGCGCGGGCCAGCACGATCTCGGCGACCGGCCCGGCGACCGCGGCCAGCGCGCCGAAGCGCAGCGACGTGCGGTCGCCGAGCACGCACCAGATGATCACGGCGAGCGCGCTGACCATCGTGGTGGAGAGGGCCGTCGGGGTGCCGCGCAGGAATGCGGTGAGCGCGTAGAGCGCCAGCACCGAGGCGACGCCACCGATCGCGGACCGGTGGTCGAGCGCGGTGCGGACATCAGGCAGGGCGGCGCGCATCGCGGCGATCCCGGCCGTCGCGCCGCCGACGGCGAGCGCGAACCAGAGCGGGCTGTCGGCGAGGAACGGCACCTGGTGGGCGCTGGCGAAGTAGCGGGTCGTTCCGGTGGCGACGTGGAAGTGGTCGCCGAGCAGCCCGGCGCCGAAGCCGAGAGTGAAGAGGGCCAGCAGGTACGGGGGGCGCAGCGGGAGCACGAGGTCACCTCGGGGATCGGGTGCAGGGGCGAGTGGTCAAGTGGTCAGACCAGTTTGCCGTGAAAGCGCTGCCGAATGCCACCCGTGTCCAAGTCCTGACGCGAAGAAAATTCTCAAACTTGAGTGGAACAGACTCAACTCTGGGGACGTTGCACCGGTGACTGATCCTGCCGGATCCGTCACGATGGTCACGAGCACCTAGGGAGAGAGTCACATGGACGGTTCGAAGTTCACCTCGCGCAGCGTCGAGGTGATCAACGCTGCCCACACCGCCGCCGTCACCGCCGGCAACGCCCAGGTCGAGCCGGTCCACCTCGCGTTCGCGCTGCTGCGCCAGGACGGCGGGATCACCCCGTCCCTGCTCGGCAAGGTCGGCGCCGACGTGGCCGCGTTGGGCGGCGAGATCGACGAGGCCGTCGTCCGGCTGCCCAAGGCCGCCGGCGCCACCGTCTCGACCCCGGCGACCTCGCCCGCGCTCACCCGGGTGCTGGCCAAGGCGCTGGAGTTCGCCACCGGGATGGGCGACGAGTACGTCGCCACCGAGCACCTGCTGCTCGCCCTGGCGGTCGTCGAGTCGCCGGTCCAGGAGGTGCTCGCCCGTGCCGGCGTCACCGAGGAGAAGCTGCGCGAGGCGATCACCGGCATCCGCGGCAACCGCCGGGTGACCAGCCAGGAGGCGGAGGCGACGTACGAGGCGCTGGAGAAGTACGCCGTCGACCTGACCGCCCGTGCCGCCGAGGGCTCGCTCGACCCGGTGATCGGCCGCGACGCCGAGATCCGCCGCGTCGTCCAGGTGCTCTCCCGGCGCACCAAGAACAACCCGGTGCTCATCGGCGAGCCCGGCGTCGGCAAGACCGCCGTCGTCGAGGGCCTGGCGCAGCGCATCGTCGCCGGCGACGTCCCCGACTCGCTGCGCGACCGGCGCGTGCTCAGCCTGGACCTGGCCGCGATGGTGGCCGGCGCCAAGTACCGCGGCGAGTTCGAGGAGCGGCTCAAGGCCGTGCTGGAGGAGATCCAGTCCTCGCAGGGCCAGGTGATCACCTTCATCGACGAGCTGCACACCGTCGTCGGGGCGGGCGCCAGCGGCGACTCCGCGATGGACGCCGGCAACATGCTCAAGCCGATGCTGGCCCGCGGCGAGCTGCGGCTGATCGGCGCCACCACGCTGGACGAGTACCGCGAACGGATCGAGAAGGACCCCGCGCTGGAGCGTCGCTTCCAGCAGGTCTTCGTCGGCGAGCCGAGCGTCGAGGACACCGTCGCGATCCTGCGCGGCCTCCAGGAGAAGTACCAGGCCCACCACGGCGTGAAGATCACCGACCAGGCGCTCGTCGCCGCGGCGATGCTGTCGGACCGCTACATCACCGGCCGGCAGCTGCCGGACAAGGCGATCGACCTGATCGACGAGGCGGCCTCGCGGCTGCGGATGGAGATCGAGTCCTCCCCGGTCGAGATCGACGAGCTCCGCCGCGCCGTCGACCGGATGAAGATGGAGCAGCTCGCGCTGGAGCGCGAGACCGACGAGGCCTCCCGCGACCGGCTCGACAAGCTCCGCGTCGACCTGGCCGACAAGGAGGAGGAACTCCTCGGCCTGGAGGCCCGCTGGGAGCGCGAGAAGACCGCGCTCGAGGGCAGCGGCGCGATCCGCAAGCAGCTCGACGCGCTCCGCGTCGAGGCCGAGCGACTCCAGCGCGACGGCGACCTGGCCGCCGCCTCGGAGATCCTCTACGGCCGGATCCCGGACCTGGAGCGCCAGATCGAGCAGTCCGAGACCGTCGAGGCGGTCGAGGACCCGATGGTCGCCGAGGAGGTCGGGCCCGCCGAGATCGCCGAGGTGGTCGAGGCGTGGACCGGCGTCCCGACCGGCCGCCTGCTGGAGGGCGAGACCGCCAAGCTGCTCCGGATGGAGGAGATCATCGGCCGGCGGCTGATCGGCCAGCGCGCCGCGGTCAGCGCCGTCTCGGACGCCGTCCGGCGCTCGCGCGCGGGGATCTCCGACCCGGACCGGCCGACCGGCAGCTTCCTGTTCCTCGGCCCGACCGGTGTCGGCAAGACCGAGCTGGCCAAGTCGCTGGCCGACTTCCTCTTCGACGACGAGCGCGCCATCGTCCGGATCGACATGAGCGAGTACTCCGAGAAGCACTCGGTCTCGCGGCTGGTCGGTGCGCCGCCGGGCTACGTCGGGTACGACGAGGGCGGCCAGCTCACCGAGGCCGTCCGCCGGCGCCCCTACTCGGTGGTCCTGCTCGACGAGGTCGAGAAGGCGCACCCCGAGGTCTTCGACATCCTGCTCCAGGTGCTCGACGACGGCCGGCTCACCGACGGCCAGGGGCGGACCGTGGACTTCCGGAACACGATCCTGATCCTCACCAGCAACCTGGGCTCGCAGTACCTCGTCGACCCGACGCTGGACGTCCCGGCGCGGCACGACGCGGTGATGGCCGTGGTCCGGCAGGCGTTCAAGCCCGAGTTCCTCAACCGGCTCGACGAGATCGTCATGTTCGACGCGCTCGGCAAGGACGAGCTCGCGCACATCGTCGACCTGCAGCTGCAGGCGTTCGACAAGCGGCTCGCGCCGCGGCGGATCACCGTGACGGTGACCGAGAACGCCCGCACCTGGCTGACCGAGACCGGCTACGACCCGGCGTACGGCGCCCGGCCGCTGCGCCGCCTGGTGCAGACCGCGATCGGCGACCCGCTGGCCCGGATGCTCATCGGCGGCGCGGTCAACGACGGCCAGAACGTGGTCGTGGACACCGAGCCCGGCCCCGGGGCCGACGGGGAGCACGGCGGCCTCGCGCTCCGCGTCACCGACTGAGGAGCCGGCTACGGCACCGAGGCCAGGAACTCCAGCAGCACCTCGTTGAACCGCTCGGGCTGTTCCTGCTGCACGTGATGACCGGCCTGCGCGACCAGCACGACGTCGCGCAGGCCGGTCAGCCACGTCCGCTGCCGCTCCAGGTCCGGCGGCGCGAAGGTGCGCACCGGGTCGTGCTCGCCCATGACCAGCAGCGCCGGCTGGTCGACGGTGGTCCCGGCCCACCGCAACGCCAGCTCCCAGTCCGCGTCCGCGGCCCGGTACGACGCCAGGCCGCCGGCGAGCTCCCGCCCCGGACCGCCCGCGGCGTACTCGTCGAGGAAGGTCGCGAACTCGGCCTCGCCCAGCCACGACCACGGCAGCGGCGGCGCCGGCGGGAGCGCGTCCAGGTAGGAGGTGCCGGCGCTCGGGTGCCCGAAGACGGTGAACAGGTCGCCGTCGGCGGAGAGCGCGTGCAGCAGCCGGAGCAGGAACTCGCCGAGCCTGTCGCCGCCCAGGTCGCGCTCGGCGCGGCCGACCTCCTGGAAGTAGTGCAGGTGCAGGAAGTGCCGCTCGGCCACCGCGGCGAACGTGCTCGTCGGGGCGACCGGGGCCGGGTCGCCCGCGAACGGCACCGTCCCGAGGACGCTGCGGACCCGGTCCGGGTGCCGCTGGGCCAGGTTCCAGGCGTACATCGACCCGAAGTCCTGGCCGACGACGTGGGCCTCGTGGGCCTCGACGTGGTCGAGGACGGCGAGCAGGTCCGCCTCGACGTCGGCGCTGGTGTGCCCGCCGGCGGGGCGGTCGGAGCCGCCGTAGCCGCGGCAGTCCACCGCGACGGCCCGGTAGCCCGCAGCGGCGAGGGCCGGCAGCTGGTGCCGCCAGCTGAAGGCGGTGCCGGGGAAGCCGTGCACCAGCAGGACCGCCGGGCCCTCCCCGGCGGTGCGGACGTGGATTCGCGGGCCACCGGACCCGGTGGGGACGAGCAGGGCGGTCTCGGGCACGGGCCGATCATCCCAGCGGCCGCGGGCCCTCAGGGCCGGGTTGGTTGAATGGGCGCATGAGTCCCGAGCAGCCGAACGCGCGCCCGAGCCAGGTCACCGTGGCGGGCTGGGCCGTCGCGGCTGCCGCGGTCGTGCTGGTCGTCGCGGTCTTCGACCAGATGGCCCGGCTGCACACGGTCGACATGCGCGAGGACATCGCCCGGGTAATCAGCAGCGGTTCCGCGGCCGACCTCGGACTGACCGTGGCGCGCGCCACCGAGATCCTGCGCTGGATCCTGATGGTCTCCGCGGTCGCCGCCGTCGCGGCCGGGGTCTTCGGGGTGTTCGTGCTGCAGCGGCACCGGGCCGCCCGGATCGGGCTGACCGTCGCTGCTGTCCCGGTGGTGCTCACCGCGCCGGTCGCGGGCTCGCTGCCCGCGATGGTGATCGGCGCCGGTGCCGCACTGCTGTGGAGCCGTCCGGCCCGGGACTGGTTCGCGGGTCGCCCGGCGCAGGCCCGGCCCGAGCCGGTGACCCGGGCGGCGCGCCCGAACCCGTTCGCCGCTCCGGTCCAGCGCCCCGTGGACGCCCCGGTCACGACTCCGGTCCAGCGCCCGCCGGCCGAGCTCCCGCCGCCGGACCCCGGCACCCCGCCGGTCCTGCTGCCGCCGCCGACGTCCGGCTGGGGCGGCTACCCGCCCGGGCCGGCGTACCCGCCGCACCCGGCCCACCCGCC
>NZ_JBFRDX010000035.1:0-29622 GCF_052114005.1 Marmoricola sp. RAF53
GGGCGGTGGCGGTGGCGGCCGGGGCGGCCGAGGGCGCGCTCGGGGCCGGGCTGGTGACCGCCGGAGCGGGCGCGGGGGTGTCGTTCGCGGTCGGGGTGGCGGCGACCGGTGCGTCCGGGGTCGCGGCGGTGTCGTCGGAGCCGGTGGCCGGCACCTCGGCGGGGGCCGGCGCGGCCTTCGCCTCCCGGACTGCGGTCGCGGTGACCGCCGGACCGGTCGCCGTGGCCGTGGCGGCGCCCGCCGCGGCCACCGACGGTGCGTCGCCGCCGGTTCCGGTGGCGACCGGGACCGGGGTCACCGGCAGGCCGGGGATCAGCGGCACCAAGTTCATCAGTGCGGCGAGGTCACCGGTCTCGGCCGCTGCCGTCGGGTCCTGGTCCTCGCCGGTGGATGCGTCCTGGGCCACGTCACCGGTCCCGGCCTGGCCGGGCGCGGACTCGCCGTCGACCAGGTGCAGCGCCTGCTGCACCAGGGCCAGGAAGCCGGCCCCGGTCTCGCTCGCGGGAGCGTTGCCGAGGGCCACCGCGCCGCCCGCGGCGGCGAGCAGGTCGGTCGCCGGGGTGCCGGGCACGGACACGGGTCCGGGGGTCACGGGCATGGTGCTCATGAGGCCGCCTTCATCATCGACATGACGTTGCGGACGTACCGCTGCGTCTCGGGGTACGGCGGGACGCCGTTGTACTTGAGGACCGCGCCCGGGCCGGCGTTGTACGCCGCCAGCGCGAGCTCGGTGCTGCCGAACCGCCGGGTCAGGTCGCGCAGCATCCGGGCGGCGCCGTCGACGGCCTGGGCCGGGTCGAACGAGTTCGTCACGCCGAGGCCCTTGGCGGTCCCGGGCATCAGCTGCATCAGGCCCTGGGCCCCGGCCGGGCTGACCGCGCGCGGGTTGTAGCCGGACTCCTGCTTGGCGACCGCGGAGAGGAGCGTCGCGGGCAGGTCGTACTTCGCCGCGGCGGAGCTGAACAGGTTCGCGTACGGCGTCCCGGCGGCGACCCGCGCCGGCGCGGCGCCGCTCACCCGCGATGCCGACGCGACGCCGGAGTCGGGGAGGACCCGGCGGATGTAGTCGGGGGTCGAGGGGACGTCGACGATGCGGACCTTCAGCCCGGTGCGCGGAGCCTCGATCATCTTGCCGTCGCCGATGTAGATCGCGATGTGGTCGGCCCCGCTGTTGCGGCTGGAGTTGTTCCAGGCGATCAGGTCGCCGGGTTGTGCCTGCGCCATGCTCTCGACCTTCCGGCCGCTGCGGGCCTGGTCGGCGGAGAGCCGCGGCAGGTCGTAGCCGAGGGTCTTGTAGACGCTCTGCACCAACCCGGAGCAGTCGACGCCCTTGGTGATGCTCTCGCCGCCCCAGACGTAGGGGAGGCCGAGGTACTTGCGGGCCTCGGCCACGACGGCCGAGCCGCCGGTGCTCGCGCCGCCGGCCGCGGCGGTCGCGCCGGCGCCGTCGAAGGAGCTGTCGGTGCTGCCGCCGACCGCGGCGAGACTCGAGTCCAGCGCGCTGGCGAACTCGCTGGCGCTGGTGGTCCCGGTGCCGGTGGAGGCCGTCGTGGTCGCGCCGCCGGTGTCACCGAGCTGGACCAGCTGGGCCTGGATCTGCGCGATCCGGGCGGTCACGTCGCTGACGCTCATGCGGCACCTCCCTGAACGAGCCGGGCGTCGCGGTCCCGCTGCCAGCGCTGGGCGGCGAGCTCGTCGAGGTCGCGGGCCTCGCGGCGGCGGGCCTCGGCGCGGCGCTCCTCGGCGCGGCGCTCCAGCAGCAGCTCGATGGCCGCGAGCCGGGTGCGGTCCTGGCGCCAGCGCTCCTGGGCCGCCTCGGTGACGGTGCGGCTGGTCTCCCAGGCGGTCTGGGCCTCCAAGAGCTGGGTGCCGAGGGCGTCCAGGGCGTGGCGCAGGGCCAGGAAGCTGCCGGTGTCGCCGGTGGCGAACGTGTGGGTCTCGGCGATCCGGCGGCGGATCTCGGTCACCCGGATCCCGGCCAGCCGGCGCTCGTTGACGGCCTGCTGGAGGCCGAGGCGGCTGTCCGCCTCGCGGGCGCTGCGGACCCGGAGCACGGCGCGCATGCCGCGGTCCTCCTCACGGGTCGTGGTGCTCATGCGGCGTGACCTCCGTCGATGACGAGGTCGGCGAGCCGGGTCCAGCTCTCCGCGGTGGGCGCGGTGTCGTGGACCGACTGGCGCAGGAACCCGTCGATGTGCGGGAGCAGCGCCAGCGCGCGGTCGGCGTCGGCGTCGGCGCCCGGCACGTAGGCGCCGATCTCGACGAGTTCGCGGACGTTGCGGTGCGCGGCCAGCATCCGGCGCAGGTCGGTCGCGGCCGCCTGCTGCTCACGGCTGGTGACCGCGGAGGTGACCCGGGAGATCGACTCGAGCACGTCGACGCTGGGGAAGTGGCCCGAGGTCGCGAGCCGGCGGGAGAGCACGACGTGCCCGTCGAGGATCGACCGGGCGGTGTCGCCGATCGGGTCCTGCAGGTCGTCGCCCTCGATGAGGACCGTGTAGATCCCGGTGATGCTGCCGGAGGCCGAGGTGCCGGCCCGCTCCAGCAGGCGGGGGAGGAGCGCGAACACGCTGGGCGGGTAGCCGCGGGTGGCCGGCGGCTCGCCGGCCGACAGCCCGAGCTCGCGCTGGGCCATCGCGACCCGGGTCAGGCTGTCCATCATCAGCACGACGTGCTTGCCGGCGTCGCGGAAGGACTCCGCGATCCGGGTGGCGACGAACGCGGCGCGCAGCCGCTCGACCGGCGGGGCGTCGCTGGTGGCGACCACGACGACCGACCGGGCCAGGCCCTCGGGGCCGAGGTCGTTCTCGAGGAACTCCCGGACCTCACGACCGCGCTCGCCGATCATCGCGATCACCGACACCTCGGCGTCGGTGCCGCGGGCGACCATGGAGAGCAGGGTGGACTTGCCGACGCCGGAACCGGCCATCACGCCGATGCGCTGGCCGCGGCCGCAGGGGACCAGGGTGTCGAGCACCCGGACGCCGAGCCCGAGCTGCTGGTTGATCCGCGGGCGGCTCAGCGCGGGCGGCGCCGAGTTCTCCACCGAGACCAGCGGCAGGTGGTCCAGGTCGGGGCCGCCGTCGACCGGCCGGCCGAGTCCGTCGAGGACCCGGCCTCGCAGCTCCTCGCCGACGTGCACCTGCAGCGGGCCGCCGGTGTGCCGGACCAGGTCGCCGGCACGCAGGCCGGTGGTCTCGCCGAGCGGCAGGCAGACCAGGCCGTTCGGGTCAGAGGCCGCGACCTCCACGAGGACCGGGGGCCCGGAGTAGGACCCGGGGTCGATCTCGAGCAGGTCGCCGACGGCGGCGCTCAGCCCGCGCACCCGCAGGTGCAGGCCGACGACCTCGGAGACCCGGCCGAGCCGGAGCGGGCCGGCAGCGCCGAGGGCGCGCTGGCGCAGGTCGAGGGAGAGGGTGCTCACGCGGGGTCCTCCCCGAGTGCGGTCCGGACCCGGTCCAGCGCGGAGTCGATCCTCAGGTCGGTGATGCTGTCGCCGGCCTCGACGAGGGCGTCGCCGCGGTCGAGCCCGTGGTCGCCGACGACGGTGATGCCGCGGGCCTCCAGGACCTCGGCGTGCGCGCCGGCGATCTCGGCGTCGCGCGGGTGCAGCCGCAGCCGGGCCAGGTCGGCGTCCGGCGCGAGCGCCAGCGCCCGCCGTACGGCGTCCAGCGAGGTGCGCTCGTGACCGACGATCGTGCGGACCAGCTCCCAGGCGAGGTGGCTGGCCTGGCGCTCGATCTTCGCGCAGGTGTCGGTGACGGCCTTGCGGAGCTCCTCGGCGGCCAGTTCCAGGGCGGCCAGGGCCTCGGCGTGCTCCTCGGAGCGGCGGGCCTCGCTGATGGCGCGGGCCTGCTCGACGGTGCCGGCCTTCACCTCGGCGGCGGCACGGGCCGCGCGCTGGCCCTCGGCCCACCCGACGGTGTAGCCCTGGGCCCGGGCGGCCTGCTGGGTGTTCTCGGCGAGGACGTTGAGCGCCTCCTCGGTGATCGCGTCGCCGAGGACGCGCTCGCCGCCGAAGCGGGTCCAGGTGCCGCTGCGCAGCTCCGGGACGGGGAGCGGCTTCAGCTCGGCGCGCTCGGGCTCGACGGCCTCGGGCGCCCAGGCGATCTCAGACCACGAACTCATCGTCGCTCCCGCGTCGGACCATGATCTCGCCGCGCTCCTCGAGCTGGCGGATCGTGCGGATGATCGACTGCTGCGCCTCCTCGACCTGGGTGAGGCGGACCGCGCCGAGCAGCTCGACCTCCTCGATGAGGTTCTCGGCCGCGCGCGCCGACAGGTTGCCGGTGATCTTGTCGCGGACCGAGTCGGTGACGCCCTTGAGGGCGAGCGCGAGCTCGTTGCTCTCGACCGAGCGCAGCACCAGCTGCACCGAGCGGTCGTCGAGCGTGACGATGTCCTCGAACATGAACATCCGGCTCTTCACCTCGTCGGCCAGGGCGGCGTCGAGCGCCTCCAGGCCGTCGACGATCTGACGCTCGGTGGAGCGGTCCGACCGGTTGATGATGTTGACCAGCGGGTCGACGCCGCCGACCCGGGACATCTCGGCCGGCTGCAGCAGCATCGAGGAGAGCTTGCGCTCCAGGGTGGCCTCGACGGCGCGGATGATCTCGGGGGAGGTCCGGTCCATCACCGCGATCCGGTGCGCGACCTTGGCCTGCTGCTCCGGCGGCAGGCCGGAGAGCAGCAGCGACGCCTTGTCGGGAGTCATGTGCGCGAGCACCAGCGCGATCACCTGCGGGTGCTCGTCGACGATGAACGAGCGCAGCTGGGCCGGGTCGGCCCGGTGCAGGAACTGGAACGGCATCTGGACGGCGGCGGCCTTGACCCGCTCCATGATCTCGGCGGCCCGGTCCGCGCCCAGCGACTGCACCAGCAGCTGCTCGGCGAAGCTGAGGCCGCCCTGGGCGATGTGCGCCCGAGCGGTCATCATGTCGCGGAACTCGGCCAGCACGGCCTGGGTCTCGGCGGCGCTGATCGACTCCAGCCGGGCGATCTCGCCGGAGATGGCCTCGACCTCGCCGTCGGACAGGTGCGACATCACGTCGGCGGCCTTGTCCCGGCCCATCTGGATGAGCAGGATGGCGGCCTTGCGGACGCCGAGGCTCGCGATCGCTGTACTCATCGGGGCTCCACCAGCCATCCGCGCAGCAGGGCGGCGACGTCCTCGGGCTGGCGCTCGACCAGCGCGGCGAGCTCGTCACGCATCTCGTCGGCCTCGTTCTGCTCAGCGGCCTCCAGGGCCATCACGCCCGGGTTGGCGGCCTCGAGGGCGGCCTCGGCGGCGGCCCGGGCGAGGGCCTCCTGGCGGAGCTGCTCGACGACGTACGACGTGGCCTCGGCGCGGGCCTTGGCGCGCTTGCGGCCCTTGAGCCAGGCGAGCAGCAGGATCAGCGCGATCAGCACGATCAGGCCGCTGTTGCGCAGCAGGGTCATCTGCTTGGCGTGGGCGTCGGCCGCCTTGGCCGCGGCGATGTCGGCCTTGGCGGCCTTCTCGCCGCTGCGGTCGAACGGCATCGTCGAGACGTCGATCGTGTCGCCGCGCTGGCTGTCGATGCCGACGGCGCTGGAGATCAGCGCCTGCACCTGGGCCGGGTCGATGGTCCGCGCGGTGGCGGCGTCCAGGACGACGCCGACGTGCAGGTTGCGGACGCTGCCGGGGGCGGTCTCGCGGTGCTCGACGGTGGTGTCGACCGGGTTGTCCGCGGTCTCGGAGGCCTTCTTGTAGCTCCCGTTGGCGCCGGCGGTGCCGGTGCTGTCCATCTGGCCGTCGGGCCCGACGACGCCGGAGAGCTGGCCGTTCGGGTTGGTGCCGTTGTAGGTCTCGCTCGACTTCGACTCCGACAGCGGCGGGGTGCCCTTGTTGTAGGAGTAGGTCTTCTTCTCGCTGACCGACTTGTCGAAGTCCAGGTTGGCGGTGACCGCGACCGAGGAGTTGCCCGGACCGACCACGCGGTCGAGCATCGACTGGATCTTGGTGTTCATCTCGGCCTGGTAGTCCTGCACCTGCTGGTTCCGGGTGCTGGCCGCCGCGCCGGCGGTGCCGTCGGTGGCCGAGAGCACCCGGCCGTTGGCGTCGGCGATGGTGACCTTCTCCGGGTCCAGGCCGTCGATGCTGGAGGCGACCAGGTTGGTGATCGCCTGCACCTGCTCGGGGCCCAGGGTGGTGCCCGGCTTGGTCGAGATGAGGACCGAGGCGGTGGTCGGGTCCTGCTTGTCGGCGAAGACCTGCTTCTCCGGGATCGCCAGGTGGACGACCGCGGTCTGGACGCCGTTCAGCGCCTCGATGGTCTTGGCGAGCTCGCCCTCCATGGCCCGCTTGAAGCTGGTCTGCTCCTGGAACTTGGAGGTCGACAGGCTGTTCTTGTCGAGCAGCTCGTAGCCGCCGCCCTCGCCGCTGCTGCTCGGCAGGCCCTGGCCGGAGAGGGTGATCCGGGCGGTGTAGACCTTGTCCTTCGGGACCATGATCGTCGAGCCGCCGTTGGTGATCTTGTACGGCGTCCCGGCCGAGTCCAGCTTGTCGATCACCGCGGAGGCGTCGGAGGAGGACAGGTTGCTGTAGAGCGGCGCGTAGCTCGGCGTCGAGGCCCACCGGAACACCATGAAACCGGCGAGCAGCAGGGCCGCGGTGCCGAGCACGGCGACGAGCTTCTGGCCGGTCGTGAAGGCCTGGAAGGTCCGCTGGTAGCGGGTGAAGACGCGGCTGAGGTTGTCCTTCATGATCAGACCTGCATCCGCATGATCTCGTTGAACGCCTCGACGGCCTTGTTGCGGACCGCCACGGTCAGCTGGGTCGTCACCGAGGCCTCGGTCGCGGCGATCGTGTAGTCGTGGATCGCGTTCAGGTCACCGGTCGCGGCCTTGACGGCCAGCTGGTCGGTCTTGTCGGTGACGCCCTCGAGGCGGTCGATGCCGTCGAGCACCATCTTGCCGAAGTCGCTGTCCGCGCCGCCGGTGGCGGTCGGGCCGGCCTGCGCCGAGGTGACCGTGGTGGGGACCAGCGGGGTGAAGCCGCTGATCGCCTCGATTCCCGAAACACTCATCTGATCAACGTCCGATCTGGAGGGCGGAGGTGTACCCGTCCTGGGCTGTCTTGGTCACCTGGACCGAGGCCTGGAAGCCGCGCTGGGCCATCACCAGCTGGCTCATCTGGCTGGCGAGGTCGATCTCCGGCATCCGGACGTTGCCGTCGGCGTCGGCCAGGGCGTTGTCCGGGTCGTTGACGACGCGGCCGTTGGGGTCGGAGAGCGCGACGCCGCCGACGTCGACGCCGCCGTCGGTGCGCGGCCGGGCGAAGAGCATCTGCGCCTGGAAGGCGGTGTCGCTGGTGGCCTTGGCGGTGTTGACGTTCGCGATGTTGTTCGCGAGCGCGTCGAGCCAGGTCTGGTGGAAGCCGAGGCTGCTGTTGGCGATCCGGAGGAGGTCGAAGGCACCCACGAGGTCACGCACCCATCGCGGCGGTCTTGACGAGGTTGAACTTGTCGGCGACCGCGCGGGTGAGCACCTGGTACTGGAACTGGCTCTGGACCGCGGCCATCGTCTCCTTGCGGAGGTCGACGTTGTTGCCGTTCGCGCCGACCGGGGTGTCGGTCGGGGTGGTCGTGATCGTGGTCGCGACCGGGGCGCCGTCGGCGGCGGCGAAGGAGCCGTCCGCGATGGCGGCCTTGAGCTGGGTCTCGAAGTCGACGCTCGTCGCCCGGAAGCCGGGGGTGTCGACGTTCGCGATGTTGTCGGCCACCACACGCTGGCGCGCGGAGACTCCGTCCAGGGCGGTGGCGAGCACCTGGCTGACGGAATCGGACACGGCGAAAGGCACGCGAATCCTCCGGTTGCGCTGGAGTGGTGCCGGTCCGTCGGCGAGGGGGTGAGCGATCCTTGCTCAGGCCTGTCTTCGGCTGTGGCACCGGTCACCTGAAGCGAAAACGGACATTTTGTGCTTAATGACTACGCGGGCCGGGCCCTTGGTCCCGGTGGTGCTGGCCGAACGGGGGAGGGCCGGAAGACGCAGGAGGCGCGGATGCCGCCGCATCCACGCCTCCTGGGGTCTGTCGGTCGGTGGCTCAGGCCACCAGCACGATCGAGAGCCGGCCGGTCCCGTAGCCGCCGACCTCGACGGTCATGTCCTCGCGCCGGCCGAGCGTGAGCGCCCGGGCCATCACGTCCGGCGGCAGCGGGTTGCCGACGTGGTGGACGTCGTAGAGGCGCACGTGGGTGGCGCCGTCGGCGTTGAAGAGCGACGCGGCGATGTTGAGCACCTCGTAGAGGTTCTCGCGCAGGGTGTCGTTGAGGACGCCTTCCTCGATCGCGAGCTCGGCGCCGCCGACCGGGACCAGGCCGATCGCGGCGCCGGCGTACGCCGAGAGCGGCAGGTCGGTCGCGATCAGCGCGGTGACCTGGAGCAGGTCGTCGACGTACACGCCGACGGTGCACGGGGTCTTCGGGGTCGGCGCGAGCGGTGTGCTCGGCGACAGCTGCACCGGCCGGTCGAGCAGCTCGGTGAGCAGGTCGCGCACCTCCTTGGTGACGGGCAGGTGCGACGAGGTCAGCGTGGACATCGCGCTCAGCCCCTCAGGACCGGCGCGAGCGCCTCGTCGAAGGCCTCCGGGGTGAACGGCTTGGCGATCAGGAAGAGCGCGCCGCCGGCCTCGGCGCGGGCGCGCATGTCCGCGGAGCCCTCCGAGGTGACGAAGCCGAACGGGACCGTCGAGCCGCTGCGGCGCAGCGCGTCCAGCAGGTCGATGCCGTTCATCTCGGGCATGTTCCAGTCCGAGAGCACCAGGTCCGGCGACTCGGTGCGGACCTTGTCCAGCGCGTCCTTGCCGTTCTCGGCCTCGACGATGTCGTGGCCGGCGTACCCGGCCTGGCGGAGCGTGCGGATGACGATCTGCCGCATCACCCGGCTGTCGTCGGCGACGAGGATCTTCATGGTGTTTCTCTTCCTAGGGCGAAGGAGTGACGGTGGGGTGGTGGTTCAGGAGCGGTGCACGTGCACGCTGACCAGCAGCGGGCTGCCGGCCCAGGAGGCGTCCAGGCGGCACACCTCGACGGACTCGGAGGACCGGGCCACGCGGCCCGCGGCGACGACCGGGAGCGAGAGCACGCTCGGGCCGGGCATCAGGCTCTTCACGTTGCCGCCGATCATGTTGACCAGCTCGCCGACGGCGTCGGCGACGTCCTCGTCGGGGGTCTGATCGACGGCCAGCATCCGCCGGGTGACCTCTTCGGCCACGCCGGTGGGCAGCTCGACGCTGATCATGCCCTCCCAGGCGCCGGAGACGGTGACCGCGGCGGACCAGCCGGTCTCCAGCAGGCCGGGAACGCCGGGCAGGAGCGGCTCCTCGCTGCCGAGGAAGCTGCCCCACACCTCCTCGACGACCATCTGCACGTCGGTCAGCGAAGGCTCCGCCATGACACTCATTCCGCACCTCGCTTCGCATCGGCGGCGGCCTTCGCGTCATGGCCAGCCATGCTGTGCCGGATCTGCTCGCTCCGCTCGCGGGTCACGCCGCCACCCCGTCCCGGACCAGCCCGAGCAGCTCGAGCTTGTCGACGATCGCGTCCGGCGTGAACGGCTTGATCACGTACTCGTGCGCACCGGCGGCGAGCGCGCGGACGATCTGCCCGTGCTCGCTCTCGGTGGTCACCATCATCAGGGTGACCTCGCGCCACTCCGGGTTCTCCCGGACCTTCGTGACGAACGTGTAGCCGTCCATCACCGGCATGTTCCAGTCGATGAGGCAGAGCGCGGGCACCCGGCCGGCCTCGAAGTGGTCCAGCGCCTCCTGGCCGTTGCCGGCCTCCAGCGTCTCGAAGCCGAGCTCGGTCACGATGCGGCGCAGGATGCTCCGCATCGCGCGCGAGTCGTCGATGATCAGCGCGTGCATGGGTCAGGCTCCCGTCATGGCGGTCGGGTGCCACGCAGCGGGTGCGGACGTGGCGTGAGGGATCGAGGTGGTGCCGGCCGGCCGGTGGACCTGGACGCGGCCCACGGACTCGCGGCCCCAGTGGTCCTCCATGTCCAGCGTCGTCTCCGACGAGCCGAGCAGCAGGAAGCCGTCGGGTGCGACGACCTGGTGGACCCGGCGCAGGATGTCGCGCTTGGTGTCCATGTCGAAGTAGATGAGCACGTTGCGCAGGAAGACGATGTCGAAGGTCGGCAGCAGCGGGAACGCGGTGGCCAGGTTCAGGTGCTGGGTGCGCACCATCCGCTTGAGGTTGTCGGCCACCTCCCACTCGCTCCCGGCGCGGGTGAAGTGCTTGACCAGCATCGGGGCCGGCATGCCGCGGTTCATCTCGACCTGGCTGTAGCGCCCGGCCTTGACCCGCTCCAGCATCGCGGTCGAGACGTCGGTGGCGAGGATCTGCGCGGTCCAGCCCGGCGGCAGGTGTTGGTCGAGCAGCATGGTGAGGCTGTACGCCTCCTGCCCGCTGGAGCACGCCGCCGACCAGATCGAGATGTGCTTCACGTGGCCGCGGTTCGCGATCACCGAGGGCAGCAGCGTGTCGGTGAAGGCCTGGTACGGCGCGTTGTCGCGGAACCAGGACGTCTCGTTGATGGTCAGGGCATCGAGGGCTTTGCGCCGCTCGGCCAGGTCGGTCCCGAGACGGATCACGTAGGAGTCCACGTCCGAGCATCCGGCCTCGCGTGCGAGGGGGAGCAGGCGTGCCTCGACCAGGTATTCCTTGCCCGGGTCGTAGAGCATCGCCGTCTCCCGGCGCACCAGGTCGGAGACGAACGTGAAGCTCGACTGGGAAATCGTCACGGCGGACTCATCGGTCGAGGTCCGCGGTTCCTGAGCAGAAACCTCCAGCGACCCGGAAAGCCTCGAGCGACCCGGATGCCTCAAGCGAACCTGGGCAGTGCCGATAGGAGCGGCGTGATTCGTGTGCTCGTCGTCGACGACTCTGCCCTGGTACGACGCCTGGTGACCACCTCGCTCGGGCTCGACCCGGAGGTCGAGGTCGTCGGCATCGCCGAGAACGGCCAGGTCGCCCTCGAACGTATCGAGGCGCTGCAGCCCGACGCGGTCACCCTCGACATCGAGATGCCGGTCCTGGACGGCCTGGGCGCGCTGGCGGAGATCCGTCGCCGGCACCCGCGGCTGCCGGTGATCATGTTCAGCACGCTCACCGAGAAGGGCGCGACCAAGACTCTGGAGGCGCTCTCGCTGGGTGCCTCCGACTTCGTCACCAAGCCGTCGAACACGACGAGCATGGAGGCGAGCATGACCAGCGTCCGGGAGCAGCTGATCCCGAAGATCAAGGCGCTCACCGCGGTTCGCCGGCTGGCGGCCGCGGCGGCCCCGAGGGTCGCCGTCAGCAAGCCGACCACCGTGCGCCCCGAGGTGCTGCTGGTGGGCTGCTCGACCGGCGGCCCGGACGCGCTGTCCCGGGTGCTGGAGGACCTGCCGGCGGCCCTGCCGGTCCCGGTCCTGGTGGTCCAGCACATGCCGCCGCTGTTCACCGCGATGTTCGCCGAGCGCCTGGACCGGGTCTCGCCGCTCTCGGTACGCGAGGCCACCGACGGCGACGTGCCCCGCGCCGGTGAGGTGCTGGTGGCGCCGGGGGGCCTGCACCTGCGGGTCACCCGCTCGGCCGGCATGGTCCGCGCCGTCCTCGACGACGGTCCCGCGGAGAACTTCTGCAAGCCCGCCGTCGACACCCTCTTCCGGTCCGCCGCCGAGGTCTACGGGGGAGCGGCCGCGGCGTTGATCCTCACCGGCATGGGTCAGGACGGCCTGGTCGGCTGCCAGCTCCTCGCGGGCAAGGGGGCCCGGATCCTGGTCCAGGACGAGGCCACCTCGGTGGTCTGGGGGATGCCGGGCGCGGTCGCGACGGCCGGGCTCGCCCACGACGTGCTGCCGCTGGAGAGCATCGCCGGGAAGCTCGTCGGCCTGCTCACCTGATCGCCCGGCGGGTGTGTTGCACCCGGGAATCCGGGTGCCTGCTCGGCATCATGGACCCGTGGAGATCCTGCTCTGGCTGCTGCCGGCCGTCGTCGTGACCGGCACCGCCATGCTCGTCGCCGGCTGGGCCGGGCGCGAGCGTCCCGAGCGGGAGCCCTCGCAGGCGGAGCAGGACCGGTTCGCCGAAGCGATCCTGCGCCCGCTGCCGAACGCGGCCCGGCCGAGGCCCGGCGCCGACGCGCGGTCGCGTCCGCGGGAACGCAGCACCGGGGTGGCGGTCCGCCGCTCCGGCACCCGACGCTCGGCGTGATTGGGCCTGTTTGAGAGGGTGACCACATGAGTCGCCGTACGGCCGCGGGCCTGCTTGCGCTGGGTCTGATCGCGGCCCTGGTGTTCACGGGCGCCACGCGCCCCGTCGACTTCGTCACCTTCCGCCCCGGCCCGACGATGAACGTGCTCGGCGAGTTCGCCGGCAAGGAGATCATCCAGATCAAGGGACACCCCAGCTATCCCGACGACGGCGAGCTGCGGATGGTCACCGTCTACCAGTCGAGCCCGGACCGGCGGCTGAACCTGATCGAGGTTCTCTCCGGCTGGGCCGACCCCGACGTCGCGGTGGTGCCGCGCAGCGCGGTCTTCAGCGAGCAGGACAACGACAAGACGGTCCGGCAGGAGTCCGCGGCGGAGATGACCTCCTCGCAGGACAACGCGACCGCCGCCGCGCTCGATGCCCTCGACATCCCCTACACCTCGCGGGTCGTGATCACCGAGGTCGCGAAGGACGGCGCCTCGGCCGGGAAGCTCCGCAAGGGCGACGTGATCCTGGCCATCGACGGCAAGACCACCGACCAGGCCACCGACATGGTCCAGCTGATCCGCTCGGCCGAGCCGGGCAAGCCGATCGTGGTCACCTACCGGCGCAACGGCGTGAAGGACGACGTCACGATCACCACCGAGCCGGCTGAGGACGACCCGACCTCGTCGCGGATCAACGTTGGCATCCGGATCGACTTCGTCTTCCCCTTCAAGGTCGACATCCGGCTGCCCGAGACCGTCGGCGGCCCGTCCGCGGGGATGATGTTCGCCCTCTCCGTCTACGACCTGCTCACGCCCGGCTCGATCACCGGCGGCAAGACGATCGCCGGCAGCGGCACGATCACCCCCGAGGGCGTCGTCGGCCCGATCGGCGGGATCGGCCAGAAGATCCCCGGTGCCGAGCGCGACGGGGCCCGGCTGTTCCTGGTCGCCCGGGAGAACTGCGCCGAGGCGGCGCGCTCGCACTACGACAGGTCCAAGATCAGGCTGGTGAAGGTGCACACGCTCGACGACGCGATCAACGCCGTGAAGGCCTGGCGGGCGAACCCGCAGGCGAAGCTCCCGGCGTGTGCGGCATGACCGAGCAGATCGAGCAGGTCGAGCGGCCGGGCTCGCTGGCCGCCGTGGTCCGCGAGATCGAGGCGCACGCCTCGGCCGCCGGCTGGGACGCGCCCGAGCAGCTGTTCGCGCTGGTGTCGACCGCCGACCTGGTCCGCGCCGAGCCCGAGCTCGCCCAGGCCCTCGGACTCGACCCGGCGACCGCCGACGGCGTCACCCCGGTCGAGCAGGAGTCGCTCCCGCCCGGGCAGGCCCTGGAGGACGTGCTCGCCGGGATCGCCTGGCCGGCCGCCGTCGCCGGTGCCGCGGCCGTCGCGGAACGACTCGTCCTCCCGCCCGGCGCCGACGCCGACGTGCCCGAGGACCCGGCCGAGGCCCGCGAGTACGCCGCCCGGCACCCGGACCGCCAGGAGGTCCGGATGGTCGCCGCCGTCCTGCGAACCGGCGAGACGGCGTGTGCGATGCGGCTAAGGTCGCATGACGCCGACGACCTCGTGCTGACCGGGCCGGACCTGGTCCCCCAGCTGCTCACCCTGCTCCACGCCACGCTCGACCCGGAGGACACGCCCGATGAGTGACTTCTTCGCCGACGAACCCGAGCAGGCCGCGCCGGCCCCGCACCCGGGCTCCCGGCGGCGCCGCCCGAGCCCGCTGATCCTCACCCTGGTGGTGATGGCGCTGCTGCTCATCGGCTTCTCCCTCTTCACCGGCATCTGGACCGAGAAGCTCTGGTTCAGCAGCGTCGGGTACGGCGACGTCTTCTCCAAGCTGTTCTGGACCCGGATCGCGATGTTCATCGGCTTCGGGCTGCTCATGGCCGTGATCGTGGCCGGCAACATCTGGATCGCCTTCCGGATCCGTCCGGTGTTCCGGCCGAACTCGCTGGAGCAGGCCAACCTGGACCGCTACCGCGAGGTGATCACCCCGATCCGGAAGCCGGTCCTGATCGGCACCGGCTTGATCTTCGGGGTCTTCGCCGGCGCCTCGGCGGCCGGCCAGTGGCGCACCTTCCTGATGTGGCGGCACCGCGAGTCGTTCGGCAAGACCGACGCGTACTTCCACAAGGACATCGGCTTCTACGTCTTCACGTTGCCGTGGATGCACTGGCTGATCGACTTCCTGATGACCGCCGTCGTCATCGGCCTGATCGCCACCGTGCTGGTGCACTACGTCTACGGCGGCATCCGGCTGCAGTCGCGCACCGACCGGATCTCCGGTCCGGCGCAGGCGCAGATCTCGGTCCTGCTCGGCGTGCTGGTGCTGCTCAAGGGCGCCGACTACTACTTCGACCGCTTCGACCTGACCTCGGACTCGGGCCCGCTCATCACCGGCATGACCTACGCCCGTGACCACGCGATGCTGCCCAGCAAGAACATCCTCATGGTCATCGCGGTCATCTGCGCGCTGCTGTTCTTCGCCAACGTGTTCCGCCGGACCTGGATGCTCCCGAGCGTCGGCCTGGCGCTGTTCGCGCTCTCCGCGATCCTGCTCGGCATGCTCTGGCCCTCGCTGGTCCAGCGCTTCCAGGTGAAGCCCGACGAGCCGGACAAGGAGTCGTCGTACATCGCGAAGAACATCACCGCGACCCGGGAGGCGTTCTCGCTCGACGACAGCACCGTCACCCAGTACGACGCCGTCCCGACGCTGGAGGAGGCCAAGCTGGCCGCCGACGCCGGCTCGCTGCCGGGCATCCGGCTGCTCGACCCGAGCCTGGTCTCGAGCACCTTCGACCAGCTCCAGCAGCTCCGCGGCTACTACAGCGTGCCGACCGTCCTCGACGTCGACCGCTACACGGTCGGCGGCCAGGAGCGCGACATGGTCGTCGCCGCCCGCGAGCTGCACCTGGACGGCCTGCCCGAGGGGCAGAAGAAGTGGGCGAACGAGCACACCGTCTACACCCACGGCTACGGGATGATCGCCGCCTACGGCAACCAGCGCGACGCCAACGACAAGCCGGTCACGAACAACAACGGCGAGCCGGTGTGGGCCGAGAAGGACCTGCCGCCGCAGGGCGTGCTGACCGAGGACAACGCGCCGGACGGCTACCGCAACCAGATCTACTTCGGCGAGAACAGCCCGTCGTACTCGATCGTGGGCAAGGCGCCGAGCGGCAAGGACGTCGAGCTCGACATCCCGCAGGGCTCGGGGGAGCCGGGGTCCTCGCAGACCAGCACCTACACCGGGAAGGACGGCGTCAGCGTCGGGTCGCTGTTCAACCGGCTGCTCTACGCGACCAAGTTCGGTGAGCCGAACTTCGTGCTGTCCTCGCGGGTCAACGAGAACTCGAAGGTGCTCTACGACCGCAGCCCGCGCAAGCGCGTGGAGAAGGTCGCGCCCTGGCTGACCGTCGACAACGACGCGCTGCCGGCCGTGGTGAACGGCAAGATCGTCTGGATCATGGACGGCTACACCACCACCGACAAGTACCCGCTGGCGCAGAAGAAGTCGCTGCAGGAGATGGTCAGCGACTCGATCACGCCGCGGTCGCCGTACGCCACGCTGCCGACGGACAACATCAACTACATGCGCAACGCGGTGAAGGCCACCGTGGACGCGTACGACGGCACCGTGACCCTGTACGCCTGGGACGACAAGGACCCGATTCTCAAGGCCTGGGAGGGCATCTTCCCGGACGTGGTGAAGCCGAAGTCCGCGATCCCCGACGAGCTCCTCCAGCACTTCCGCTACCCCGAGGACCTGTACAAGGTGCAGCGCAACATGCTCGGCGAGTACCACGTCCTCGACCCGAAGACGTTCTACGAGGGCAACGACCGCTGGGAGATCCCGGAGGACCCGAACACCTCGACCCGCACGCAGCCGCCGTACCGGCTCTCGGTCTCGCCGGTCGCGGGCGCGAAGCCGGTGTTCTCGCTGACCTCGGTCTACGTGCCGGCGAAGAAGCAGAACCTGGCCGCGTTCATGTCGGTCGGGGCGGACGCCGCGGACCCCTCCACCTACGGCAAGTTCCAGATCCTGCGCCTGCCGGACACCAACCAGGTGGCCGGCCCGTCGCAGATCGCGAACCAGTTCAGCAACGACCCGAAGGTCGCCGAGCAGCTGCGCATCTTCAAGCAGAACGACGCGAAGGTCGTCTACGGCAACCTGCTCACCCTGCCGCTGGGCGGGGGCATGCTCTACACGCAGCCGCTGTACACGCTGCGCGAGGGCGGGTCCGGCAACTACCCGGTGCTGCGCTACGTGCTGGTCTCCTTCGGTGACGAGGTCGGGATCGGCTCGACGCTCGCGCAAGCCATCCAGGACGTCCTCGGTGAGGTCACCACGCCGGTGACGCCGAACCCGGACGGCGGCGGCACGGGCGGCACCGGCGGCACGGGTGGCACCGGCGGCACCGGCTCGACCCTGCCGAAGGACGCGCTGGTGCTCCTGCAGCAGGCCGACCAGAAGTTCCGGGACGCGGACAAGGCGCTCAAGGCCGGCAACCTGGAGGGCTACGCCTCCCTGATCAACCAGGGGCGGGCGCTCGTCAACCGGGCCCTGGAAGCCGGGCAGAAGACGCCGTCGGCGCAGAGCACGCCGGGGCAGTAGCGGTGCCCCGCCTCCCTGCGGCCCGGATGCCGGCCGCGCCGAGCTCGCCCAGCCAGCAGGAGCGCTACCGGCGGATCCTGGAGGCCGGCGAGATGCTCGGTTCGCGGATGGAGTTCGAGCGCGTCCAGATGCAGGACGTGGCGGCCGAGGCGGGGGTCGCGATCGCGACCCTGTACCGGTACTTCCCGTCCAAGGTGCACCTGTTCGTCGCGATCATGAACCACCAGATCGCCGAGGCCGGCGAGCTCGAGCTTCCGGGCGACCCGGGACCCGACGCGGTCGCCGGGATGCTGGTCAGCTTCGGCCAGGCGATGCTCCGCGGCCGCCGGCTGTCGTTGTCGCTGATGCAGTCCATCAACCTGGCGCAGAGCGTGCCCGGCGCGGACCTGCACTACATGGAGGAGACCTTCCGCGACGTCGTCCTCCGCGCGGCCGGGATCACCGAGCCGTCCGAGGACGACCGGCGCCGGGCCTGGCTCGTCGTGCAGTGCTGGTTCGGCGTCCTGATGATGATGCTCAACGGCCACCGCTCGGTCGAGGAGTCCGACCGCGACGTCCGCCTGGCCTGCGACCTGCTGCTCTCGTGACCGCCCTCACGCACCCCCGATTTGGATCGCCCGGGGGAGCCCGGTAAGGTTCTGTTCACCGACGCGGGGTGGAGCAGCTCGGTAGCTCGCTGGGCTCATAACCCAGAGGTCGCAGGTTCAAATCCTGCCCCCGCTACAAAGAACAAGGCCTGACCTGCGGAAACGCAGATCGGGCCTTGTTGCTATCTGCAGGTGTTCCCCACTTAATCCCCACTAAACCGCGCGTAGTTGTTTCGGAGCCGGCGGAAGGACCATCACGTTGGCCGCGCGGGTCGGCTGGGTCCTACGTCCCAGGTAACCGGCGGTGACGTTGGTATCGGCGTGACCGAGTTGGTTGGCGATCTCAGCAAGGGCGCATCCCTCCGCGTCCATCCACGAGGCCACGGTCCGGCGGAAGGTGTGGGTTCCAGCCCACTGGATTCCCGCTGCCTTGAAGGCCCGCCGCAGGGCCTTGCTCACGTTGTTCCGGTCTCTCGGCAAGCCGGCCTTTGTGGCGAAGTAGGTAATGCCGAACACCAATCCGCTCGTTCCGTGGCGCGCAGCGCGTTCACGCAGCCGGTCGATCAACGGCGCGGGCATGGTGAGAATCCGGTCAGCCTGGGCTGTCTTCGTACCTCGCACGTGGACGGTGCCAGTGCCGAGATCGACGTCCGACCACGACACGCAGTGGAGGGCTTCGGACACCCGGGTGCCCGTTCCGAAGAGGAACGCGGCGAGGTCGCCGATGTCCGCCTTGGCGGTATCGGCGGCCTGCTGAACGGCGCGAATCTCCTCCTCGGTGAAGGCCCTGCGGGTGTCCAGGTGCCGCTTCCCGCAGTCAAAGTCGCAGTCGGAGTCGGTGCACTTCCGGTCGCCAGGGCTTCCCGGCTTCGCGCCGGGTGTCTGGACTCGATGGAGCACGCTGGCGGGAATGGCTCCGCGTCGCTCCGAGAGGCCGAGAATGCCACTCAGCACCTTCTTCGACTGGCGCGCAGCGGTCTCTCCTCGCTCGTCCGCGATTCGCGCAAGCCAGGACTCGATTCGAGCGATGTCGTTGGCGTGCACGACGGTGAGGTTCGCCAGCGCGCTGCCCTTGATGCTGCGCTCCACGTAGCCGGTGTAATCCCGCAGGGTGCTGGGGGCCAGGGGCTTGCCCTTCGTCTTCTCCCGACGCTTCCAGTCGAGCCATACCTCGGCTGCCCGAGCCAGGGTCGTGGTGCTGCTCAGGACGTCGTCACCGCCGCGGTATTCGTCCCGGGCGGCGATGACCTTGTCATGCAGGGCGCGACGAGCCGCAGCCTCCGTCTTGCCGCTCGCGGTCACCTCGCGCCGGGTGTTGTGGTCGTCGCGGAAGTAGCCACGCGCTTGCTTGTGGCCGGCAAGGGTGGGGTGGTCGGCGTAGGTGATCCTGCCGAGGGTGTACGGCGGATTGGTCGGTCGGGCCATGTGAGGTTCGGTCCTTCGTAGGGTCGGATGTTGTTCGTTGCGGACGGAGTTTGCAGGAGTAAGTGGGGAAGAGTCAACAGGGTTCAAACCCCTTTGTGGGTGGGGTATGACCCTCCTGAACGGCGGCGGAGACCGGTGCGTGATAGCCGCTCTAAATCCGCCACGTTCATTAGGTCGATTCGGATAGTGAACTTACTGACGCGCCGGAGGCGCGCGTTGAGCCTTCCCTCTTACTCCTTAGGGGGTGAAGGTGATGAAGAACGGCAAGGCCCGCCGCTCCGCGGCGGCTACGCAGTGGAGTCGGACCGGTTCAGGCTTGTCGCCGTTGCGCTCCGGCTGGCCCGCGCCGAGGGCGCGCCGTGGCTCCTCAAGCGTTTGAGTATTCGCCGAGGCGGGCAGCCGCTACGCGGCGGCTGCCCAGGTCGACGACCCTCGGATTGATCGAAGACCTTGGTACTACCTATAGGTCAACGATTCGCAAAAGTGCAGGTCAGGGCAGGTTTTGGCTTCAGTCAAGGCTAGTCACCAGACTCCGTGCCGGCACGGTCAGCAGGTACCGACTGACCTCTCGACGAGGTGCGTTCGGGTTGAGCCTGACCAGGTAACCCATGCTGAGCAGGGCGGCCAAAGCCTTGTCGGCGTTGGCCTGCTTCAACGTTGCCCCGCGGACTTCCTGCATGCCCTCCAGGAGGCGGCGTCGGGACAGAGGCATCGCGGTGGAACGAAAGGCGCGCCCGCGCTGGGCGATCGCTCGTACGGCGAGCACGGCATCTCGGTACAAGCCTAGGTCGTCCAGAGCGATGCTCTCCCAGGTGTCGATACCGGCCTGATCCATCATGCGGTCACCGGCTTGATCGTGTTCGCGTTCAGGTACGCCTCGATGTCGCTCACTCGGTAGCGCACGGAGTGCCCGATCTTGATGAACGTCGGGCCGACGCCTGCGCACCGCATGTTCGCGAGTCGTCCTTCAGTCGTGCCGAGCAAGTCCGCGACCACTCGTGCTCGCAGGAGGGTGTCGGGGCGGTGTTCAACGTGGTTCATCTTGTCCTTCATCTCGGTCGGTTCAGTTACACACCCGGAGCCAGATGCTGCGGGGTGAGACAAAGGTATGCACGGGTACCGATATGATCGGGAAACCTACCTATTTCGCAGAGGGGGAGGCTTGTGAACGATCCGGTCGCGGTAGCCGCAACGGCTGACGGCTGGGAGTGCGAGTTCCCGTACCACGACCAACGCGCGATCTTGGCTGTCGTGGATCGGCTCGGCGTTCTCACCGTGATTGGGCTTCGTTGGGAGAGCGATGGAGCCGGCGGGCTCACGCCGTCGGTTCTCTCTCGTGCGCCTTACGCTCGATGGATCAGGGCAGCGAAGGATTCGATCGCGGCGCGAAGAACTGCCTCCACGCGGCTGGTGCAACCCACCGACCTACTCCTGCGCCCCTTCCTGGAAGACCGGCGCGGT
The DNA here is from genome assembly GCF_052114005.1 of Marmoricola sp. RAF53. Classification (NCBI taxonomy): domain Bacteria; kingdom Bacillati; phylum Actinomycetota; class Actinomycetes; order Propionibacteriales; family Nocardioidaceae; genus Marmoricola; species Marmoricola sp. RAF53. Next base: position 20,303 of record NZ_JBFRDX010000035.1, read on the forward strand.
ACCACGGCGCGGACCGAAACCGATTACGCCCAACTGGCAGACGTGTACGTGTCGGCGGGGGGAGCAGCCCGAAGCCTGGCGCAGGACCTCGCTTCCAGATACGGCGGCAGCGTTCAAACTTGGAGGAACCGTCTGACTGTGGCCAAGCGGTACACCGAGGCCATCCATCGCTTCGATGAAGACGACTTGGACGCAGCACCTTTGACCGTGCTCACCGATGAGGCGATGCGCCTCCTCTATGGCGACGATTACCGGGCGGCGTTCGACATTGATGCTGCAATCGAGCGGCAGTTCGCAGGGGCGACGGCCTTCATTCGGCGGCACGAGTCTCCGGAGTCGAGTGGCGATGTGCTGGCAGCCAAGTTGGAGGCTCGTCGTCTAGGCGAGGCACGGCTTAAGCGGAAGTTGGCTGCTGCTCACCGAGTCTTGAGAGACCTGGGGTAGGGGGGCGGCTCCGACGGCTCGGGCCGCGGGGGGAGGGGCCACTCCACCTTCGACCACACGGCTTGCCTGCTCAGGCCCTCGAAACCTGGACGGAGCAAGACGTACCGCCGCTTGCCATTTCGCCCTTGGCCAGACGTGCGCGTCACTATTCTCTGCCCGTCAGACCCAACCGCCGCGAAGGACCCTCATGTTTCTACTCGGACTGATCCCGCTCATCTTCATGGTTCTGGTTGCGGTGCGTCTCCAGCAGATTCGTGACCTGATGTTCCGCCAGAACGAGATTCTGCTCCTACTCGTGGAGGCGGTCGACGACCAGACCGAGACGGTGACTGCTGACCCATCGGGCGTCTAACGCGGAGGATTCCGACCCACGCCTCGAGTGCCGGAGCCCGACCTGGCACAGCACGGTTGGCCGACCTGGTCGCGCCAGTCTCATGCCGAGGGCATCTTTGGCGTTCCGCGACGCCGCCCAGTTCACATCGTTACGGTTCCGCGCATGATCAACAGGCTTGCTATCGCATTGGGTGCCGCGTTCTTGGCTGGCGCAGCGTTCATGCTCTTCGTCCCTTCCTCGACGTGCGGCTCGCTGGTGAGTCCGGACTTCACGGAGGCTCAGACGAGGGAACTGGTCGGAAAGATGAAGTCGCTGTACGACGAGTCAAGCCAGGTCGATGCCTTCGCAGACACGTCTGCTCAGAGCCTTGCGCTCGCTGAGCAAACGGTTGCTTACCACCGGCAATGCGAAGACTTCCGGAGCACCCGGCGGGGTTGGCTCCTTGGGTTCCTCCTCCTCGGCGTGTTGGTACCAATCGGTGTGCTGTACGTAGGGCGACGTCGCCCGAGCGATGGCCCCCACGACCGTGACGACGATCCTGTCCGTTCTGAATCTGACCTTCCATCGGCTCCATAGCGTGAGCGCAGGCAAACCTGCAGATTCGTGATCGTGCCGCCACTCGGCGCACGGGATCGTCGCGGTAGCGAACGGGCTGAGCACCAGCCAGTTGGCCCGATGCTCGGCTCCGCGTGTGAATCGGGGGACCTCAGATTCGAGGACCTGAATCTGGCACGCCTCTTCTCCAAATCGAAAATGTGCCGGTGGTCTCCGACAAGATGGGTACCGATCCGCCCACCTAGATCAAGGAGCACCTGTGAGCAGTCTTGGAAACTTCGTCTGGTCCATCGCGGACCAGTTGCGGGGGGTTTACAAGCCTGCGAAGTACGGGGACGTGATCTTGCCGTTCACGATCCTGCGGCGACTGGATTGCATCATGGAGCCGCACCGTGACCAGATGCGGTCCCTCGCGGCGAAGTACGAGAACCCGGTCCGGCTCGGGATTGAGGTCAAGAAGGCCACCGGCCTGACCTTCTACAACACCTCCCCGTATGACTTCGGAAGCCTCCTGGCGGACTCCGACAGCCTGCGCGTCAACTTGCAGGACTACCTCGACGGGTTCTCCGACCAGATCGACGTCTTCGAACGGTTCAAGTTCGGCAACGAACTCGCGACCCTCGAAGAGAAGGAACGCCTGTTCCTGGTCGTGTCGAAGTTCTCCGAAGTGGACCTGCACCCGAACAAGGTCCTGAACGCGGAGATGGGAGACCTGTTCGAAGAGTTGATCAGGAAGTTCGCGGAAGCGTCCAACGAAGAGGCAGGGGAGCACTACACACCGCGTGACGCGATCCGGCTCATGGTCGATCTGCTCTTTGCGGAGAAGGGCAACGACCTGACTGAGGCCGGAGTGGTACGCACCATCTACGACCCCACCGCAGGCACCGGCGGAATGCTCTCCGTCGCAGAGGAACACCTCCTGGCCCAGAATCCCGACGCCCAGTTGGTTCTCTTCGGGCAGGAAATCAACGACCAGTCTTACGCAATCTGCAAGTCCGACATGATCGCCAAAGGCCAGGACGCCACCAACATCCGTTTGGGCGACACCCTGGCCGAAGACCTCTTCGCAGACCGCAAGTTCGACTTCTGCCTCGCCAACCCTCCCTACGGGGTGGACTGGAAAGCCTCAGAGAAGACTGTAAAGGCCGAACGTGCCGCCACCGGACACCTGGGCCGCTTCGCTCCTGGTCTCCCCGCAGTGTCCGACGGGCAGATGCTGTTCCTCACCCATCTCGCCTCGAAGATGCGCCCCAAGCACGAAGGCGGAGGAAGGGCAGGGATCGTCCTGAACGGCTCGCCGCTGTTTAACGGCGGTGCCGGGTCGGGGCCTTCGGAGATTCGCCGCTGGCTGCTTGAGAACGACCTTGTCGAAGCCATCGTGGCATTGCCGACTGACATGTTCTTCAACACCGGCATCGCGACCTACATCTGGCTCCTCGACAACACCAAGTCCCCGGCACGTCGGGGCAAGGTCCAGTTGATCGACGGCTCCGCGATGGGCACCAAGATGCGCAAGAGCCTCGGTTCTAAGCGCAAGGAACTGGGCGACGGAGCGCGTACCAAGATCGTCACCGTCTACGACCAGTTCGAAGACGCCGACCCGGACATGTCGAAGGTCTTCTCCAACACCGACTTCGGATACTGGACCATCACCGTCGAACGACCCCTCCTCGATGACGAGAGCAACCCGGTCACCGACGGGAAGGGCACCCCTAAGCCCGACTCCAAGAAGCGCGACACCGAGAACATCCCGTTCACGTATGGCGGCAACACCGACGGTGACGCAGGCCGGGACGCCACTATCAAGGCGTACTTCGAAGCCGAGGTCCTCGCGCACGTCCCCGACGCCTGGATCGACCACAAGAAGACCAAGATCGGCTACGAGGTTCCGTTCACCCGACACTTCTACAAGTATGTGCCGCCCAGGCCGCTTGCCGAGATTGACGCCGACCTAGAAGCGCAGGTTGCCAGGATTCTCGAACTACTTCGCGAGGTTGAGGGATGAGCATCGCAATGGGACGACTAGCGGCAGTCAATCCGCCCGTGCCCGAGTTCATGTCGAACCCCGACGTCGAGGTCACGTTCCTGCCGCTCGAGTGCGTTTGGCCGGACGGTCGGGCTGATCTGACTCGTCGAGTGTCCGCGGAGGTGGTAGCCAACGGCTACACCCAGTTTCGGGACGGAGACGTTCTAGTCCCGAAGATCACTCCGACCTTCGAGGCCGGGCGAGTAGTCCCTCTTCGACTTCCGACACCTCTCGGTGCCGGGACGACGGAACTCCATGTACTGCGACCAAATCCAGGGGTCGACGCCAGGTATCTTGCGTACGTATGCAGAAGTCAGCCGTTCTTGCAGGATGGAGCATCCCGTCTGCAAGGTGTTGGAAACCTTCGACGAGTACCTGCGGACTTTCTGTTTCGATACCCAGTCGAAGTAGTTGATCGGGTTCAGCAACGCGCTATCGCTGACTATCTCGACGGCGAGATTGCACAGGTCGACACGCTGATCGGTGAGCAACAGCGACTGATCGACCTGCTGCGTGAACGCCGAAATGCGACTATCACCGCCGCATTGACGGGATGGCCCCTGACACGGCTTCGGCGAATCGTCGATCCGACCCGACCAATGACCTATGGCATCCTGCAACCTGGGGAGCAGGTGGCAGATGGAGTCCCATACTTGCAGCCTGCTGATCTTGCACTCGGAGTCTCGCCGAGTCGCGAATCGCTAGCACGTACAACACCCGAGATTTCGAAGGTCTACGCCAGGTCGCTTGTTCGAGGTGGTGACCATGTAGTTTCGATCGGCCCCGGCTACGGCAAGGTTGCCTACCTCGCTCCTGACCTCGATGGAGTTAACATCTCTCGCGACTGCGTGCGGGTTGCGATTAGGTCAGATGCGGTCGACCCAGACTTCCTGATCTGGGCACTCCGGTCTCGTGGCGTGGCCGACTATTGGGACGAACAGATCACGGGTTCAACATTCCGGCGACTGAACTTGGGCACCCTTGCTAGGACTCCAATCCCACTGCCATCTCTCGAAGAGCAAAAGCGCGTCGTAGCCCAATTGCACGATCAAGTCTCGAGGATTGACGCGCTGGCGGTAGGGAGCGAGCGTCTGATTGCTCTGTCGCGTGAGCGTCGTGCTGCGCTGATCACGGCTGCGGTCACGGGTCAGATCGATGTTGGAATCGAGGTGGCGTGATGGCGACTCACAACGAGATCGAGTTCGAGAAGGAAATCTGCGACTACCTCGCTGCACGCGGTTGGCTGTACTCGGCAAGTGACCAGGGTTATGACCGAGAGCGTGCGCTCGTGCCGTCAGATGTTCTTGGTTGGTTGGAAGAGTCTCAGCCTGAGGCATATGCGAAGGCGGTGAAGCCGGGCGGCGATGTTGCGAAGCAGCAGGCGCAGTTGCTGGACCGTCTGGTGGCATCGCTCGACCTGCCGTTGGAGAACGGTGGCGGCACGTTGAATGTGCTGCGATCCGGTTTCCAGGTGATCGGTGCTGGGCGTTTGTCGATGGCGACGTTCAGGCCGGAGACGACGTTGAATCAGGCCGAGAACGAGAAGTACGCGCAGATGCGCGTGCGTGTGATGCGCCAGGTGCACTTCTCGCCCACCGATGAGCGGTCGATTGACCTGGTGCTGTTCATCAACGGTGTCCCGGTTGCGACGTTGGAGTTGAAGACCGACTTCACGCAGTCCATCGACAATGCGATTGAGCAGTACAAGAAGGACCGCCTCCCTGACGGAACGCACAAGGGCGTGAAGGGCACGAAGCAGCCGCTCCTGGGTTTCGGGAACCGTGCGTTGGTGCACTTTGCTGTTTCGAACTCCGAGGTCTGGATGACCACGAAGTTGGCTGGCCCGAATACCTACTTCTTACCGTTCAACGTCGGACACGACGGCGGCAAGGGCAACCCTTCTGCAACCTACGTCGAGGGCGAACCGGCGACGAGCGCGACCGCCTACCTGTGGGAGCGCGTTCTTGAAAAGGATGCGTGGCTGAACATCATCGGGAAGATGGTGATGGTCGAGACCTCGACCAGCCACGACCCGATCACTGGTGAAGTCAAGAAGAGCACCAACCTGCTGTTCCCGCGATTCCACCAGTGGGAGGTCGTCACCGGACTCACGAAGGCAGTGCTGGAAGAAGGACCAGGCCAGCGTTACCTGATCCAACACTCAGCAGGATCAGGTAAGACCAACTCCATCGCCTGGACTGCCTCGCGATTGGCTCGCCTGCAACAGGAGACGAACGGGGCCTGGGGGAAAGTGTTCGACAAGGTCATCGTGGTCGTTGACCGCAATGTGCTCGATGGACAGTTGCAGGACGCGATCCGCAAAATCGACGGCGTGAAAGACGCAGTTGCCACGATCAATGAAGACGACGTCCGCAAGGCCGGAGCGAAGTCGAAGTCTGATCTGCTGGCGAAGGCTCTGTTGAACCAGCACTCTCACATCATCGCGGTGACGATCCAGACCTTTCCGTTCGCAATGAACGCTGTGCGCGAGAACGCGGGGCTGTCGGGGAAGAGGTTCGCGGTCATCGCGGACGAGGCGCATTCCTCGCAGTCGGGCCAGATCGCTTCGAAGTTGAAGGCTGTCCTGACCGCTGAGGAAATCAAGGACATCGAAGACGGCGGCGAGGTGGACCTCGAATCCGTCCTCGCCAGTGAGACCGCCGAACGGGCCGAGTCGCGCAACATTTCGTACTTCGCTTTTACCGCGACTCCGAAGGCGAAGACTTTGGAGTTGTTCGGGCGCAAGGGTGATGACGGTAAGCCGGTGCCGTTCCACGTCTATTCGATGAAGCAAGCCATTGAGGAGGAGTTCATCCTCGACGTCCTTCGCGGCTATCAGACCTACGACACCGCCTTCAAGATCGCCCAGACTGTTGAGAACGGTACGACCGAGGAAGTCGATCAGTCTGCGGCGACGAAGGGCCTCATGAAGTGGGTGAGACTCCACCCGACCAACATCGCCCAAAAGGTCAAAATTATCGTGGAGCACTTCCACGAAAACGTCGTCCACCTGCTCGACGGTCACGCGAAAGCAATGGTCGTCACCGACTCCCGCAAGGCAGCGGTCCGCTACAAGTTGGCCATCGACGCCTATATCGCCAAGCGACTGGCCGCAGACCCTGCGTATGACTACAGGACCCTGGTGGCGTTCTCAGGGTCCGTAGAAGACTCAGAGACGGGTCCAGAGCCGTTCACTGAGGCCTCGATGAACCCTGGTCTGTTCGACCTCGCGAAAGCGTTCGGCGGCGAGAAGTACAAGGTCATGTTGGTGGCCAACAAGTTCCAGACCGGCTTCGACCAACCTCTGCTGTCAGCGATGTATGTGGACAAGAAGTTGTCCGGCGTGACCGCCGTCCAGACTCTGTCGCGGCTGAACCGCACCTACCGCACACCTGGCGGGGAGAAGAAGTCGAAGACCTTCGTGCTCGACTTCGTGAACAAGGCAGAGGACATCAGGGACGCCTTCGAGCCGTACTTCACTGATGCCTTCGTGGAGACAGAAACCGATCACTACCTGGTGGTCAACATCGCGACGAAACTCGCTCAGTCCGGCATCTACAGCCCTGAGGAAGTCCGCAAGGTCGCGGAAACCTGGCTCACCCGTAAGGGCCACAACGCCCTCATGGCAGCCATCAGCGCGCCGAAGCACGAGTTCGAGGTCCGCTACAAGGCCGCGCTCGACCAGAAGGACAAGGCCTCACAGGACGCTCTCGACACGTTCCGCAAGGACGTCGGAACCTACGTGCGGCTCTACGACTTCATGAGCCAGGTCGTGGACTACGGAGCGGAGTACGAGACCCTCGCAATCTTCCTCAGGCTCCTCGGGCGCGTCATCTCCGAAGAGTCTTGGGCAGCGGAGATTGACCTCTCCGACGTCGCCCTGCAAAGCATCAAGCAGGTCAAGCGCGACCAGACTGACATCAGCCTGACCGGCGACGCTGGCTTGATAGGCGCGACTGGTGCGGGGTCAGCGACCGCGAAGGACCCGAAGATGGTCGCCCTGAGTGAGGTGATCGAGAAACTCAACGACTTGTTCAGCGGCACCGAGTACGCCGAAGCCGACAACCAGTCCTTCATCGAAACGGTCCTTCGACGAATGCTCCTCATCGACAGCGTGAAGCAGCAGATCAAGGTCAACACTTCCAAGCAGTTCTTGGAAAGTCCCGCCCTGAACGACCTGATCCTCGAAGCCATCGCAGACACCCAGGGCGAGCACAACAAGAGGGCTGACTACTTCTTCGGCAACAGCATCGAGATTGACGACGTCATGCGCTCTATCAAGAACACTCTCTACGCCTGGGGCACCGACGGGGCCGTGAACGACTCAACAGCCTGACCGCGCCACGTCAGGCCAGGGAACCGAATCCTCGAGAGGGGACGGACCCCCGGTGTGCGATCCTGACTGCACTGTGAGGAGTCCTACGCCAACGCATCAAGTCGCGGCCAGCGAGACGGGGGCGATTGTCGGAGGCCTAGTGCATAGTTGAACTCGTATGAAGATCAGGCCTCGCAGCACGTGTGTTCGCTGCACAAGGCGGGGCATGGCGTGGAACAGTGAGCACGGCACCACTGTTCAGCCTGTACCGGCAGGTGGCATCGCCTGGCATGAAAGGTGGGACTTGGGATGGCGAACGTCTACGACGTCGCGGAATACATTCTCGAGAAGCGCGGCGAAATGACTGCAATGAAGTTGCAGAAACTCTGCTACTACTCGCACGCTTGGCACCTGGTTTGGGAAGAGCAGCCGCTATTCGCGAACCAGATCGAAGCGTGGGCCAACGGTCCCGTGGTTCGTGATTTGTACCGAGCGCACCGGGGCGAGTTTCGGGTGTCCGAGATGCCGGACTACGTCAAGGCGGATTCAGGCAATCTCACTCACGACGAGACGACCTCTATTGACGCGGTGCTTAGCCACTACGGCGAGATGACCGGTCACCAGTTGAGCGAACTGACTCACTCTGAACGCCCGTGGAGAAACGCGCGCGTGGGGCTAGGTGCCGGAGTACGTAGCGAGACGCCCATTCCCGACGATCAGATTGCGGCGTACTACGACTCGTTGACTTCTAACGCCGATCTGACGTGAGCCGCGGGGGACGAAAGAAGTCCAAGCAGGTTCAGATGGCCGACACGCTGTGGCCGTCTCACAAGTCACCACGCAATGCTCAGCGCGTTACATCTGAGAAGCAACCGAGAAGTCTGGGGATAGACCACGCGGAGCCGTGGCAACGTCAACCGGTCTGGCGTTTCGGTGACCTGGACATCGAACATCCGTCCGCCGTGGGTTCACTTACGCCCGACGATTACGCCCAGGTGTACAAAGCCCTGGGCCAGTACGAGTCGCAGCGATGCTCAGAGATTTGGGCGCAGCATGACAACGGCTGCAAGCGGTACGCCGTTGAAGACGCTCACGCCAACATCACCTCGCGCCTGACGACGCTTGAGCGAGATGACGAGACGGCTGTGCACACCCTGCGCATCAACGGGAAGTTTCGCGTCTACGGCATCCTGCGCGAGCACGTGTTCTACGTGTTGTGGATCGACCGGGAGCATGAGATGTGGCCGAGCGAAAAGCGAAACACCTGACAATGGTCTGTGTGGGGCCAGTTCGTTGATCGATTCGGGCGCGGCTGCTCCCCGGTCGTTCCCCACAAACTCCCCAGGAATGTGGGGAACAGGGGTCATGGGGAGTGAGATGCCAGGTCGTGCATTGAGCGAAATCCACGCTCAGGAGTGACCTCGCTGGACCTGCTGTGATGTGGGCACGGCGTTCCCCAGAGGTCGCAGGTTCAAATCCTGCCCCCGCTACCAACAGAAGGGTCTGCTGCACGGATAGGTGACATCTGATCTGTGGTGCCGAGCGGTGCCGCTGGAAGGATGTGCCCCGTGCCGAAGCCGTTCCCCAAGGAGTTCCGTGACGACGTCGTGAACGTCGCCCGACGCCGTGAGCATGGCGTGACGTTG
>NZ_JBFRDX010000036.1:0-25358 GCF_052114005.1 Marmoricola sp. RAF53
CCCCACTTGTGGGCCGACGCCGCCGCGGCGGCCCAGCCGTCGGGCAGCGGGACCCGGCCGGCGGCGGCGCAGGCGTCGAGGAACAGGGGAGCCCCGCCGGCGGACTCCGCGAGCGCGGCCACCGGCTGCACGGTGCCGACCTCGTGGTTGGCGGCCTGCACCGCGAGCACGGTCGTCCCGGYCGGGACCGGCTCGGCGACCCGGCCCAGCGGGTCGACCGCCAAGGTCCTGAACGAGCCGCCGCGGTCCTCGTGCCAGCGCCCGGCGTGGAGCACCGAGGCGTGCTCGACGGCGCCGGCCACGAGCAGGTCGCCGTGGCGGGCGCGACCGGCGAGCAGCCCGAGGACGCCGAGGTGCACGGCATGCGTCCCGCTGGGGGTGAAGGTGACCTCGTCGGCCCGTACGCCGAGCGCCCCGGCCGTCGCCTCCCGCGCGTTGTCCAGGAGGATCCGGGCGTTCCGGGCAGGGCCGTGCAACCGTCGCGGATCGGCGTACCCGTGCTCGAGCGCCTGCTCCAGGACTGCCCGTGCGGCAGGGTGCAGCGGCTCGCCGGACGCGGTGTCGAGATAGGCCGTCACAAGGGAAAAGTAGCCCTCCGGACGGCGAACCGCGCACGTGGTGAGCGGCACACCGTCCAACACCCCGACCTGCGCCACGACCCTGCCTCGGCCAGTAGTAGGGTTCGGCATGTCCGCCTCAAGCAGATGTTCGGTCATGAAGAGAGAGGGCTCGTTCGTGGGTCTGCAACTCCCCAAGCGTGCTCGGAAGACGGCACTCGGTGCCGTCGCCGGTGCCTCGCTGTTGTTCCTCACCGGCTGCTCGGCAGAAGGCAGGTCGCAGATCGAGCGGCTGGCCATGCCGGTGCCGGCGTCCAAGGAAGCACAGCACATGTACGACCTGTGGCACTGGTCGTGGCTCGCGGCCATGCTGACCGGCGTCGTCGTCTGGGGCCTGATGGGCTGGGTCGTCGTCAAGTACTGGCGCCGCAGCGAGTCCGAGATCCCGGTGCAGACGCGCTACAACCTGCCGATCGAGATCTTCTACACGCTCGCGCCGGTGATGATGGTCATCGTCTTCTTCTTCTACACCGTGCAGGTGCAGGACGACGTCCTGCACGCACCGAAGGACCTGGACAAGGCGAACGCGGCCGCCCCGCTCAACGTGACCGTCGTCGGCCAGCAGTGGTCGTGGACGTTCAACTACACCAAGGGCAGCGACGTCGTCGCGAACGAGCCGGTGTTCGAGGGCGGGACCACGGCCGACGCGCCCACGCTGTGGCTGGTCAAGGACAAGCCGGTGTCGATCGACCTGTACTCGCCGGACGTCATCCACTCGTTCTGGGTGCCCTCGTTCCTCTTCAAGATGGACGTGATCCCCGGGCGCCAGAAGGACAACCACTTCACGCTGACCCCGGACCGCGAGGGCACCTTCGCCGGCCGCTGCGCCGAGCTGTGCGGCGTCTACCACTCGCGGATGCTCTTCACGGTCAAGGTGACCGACCAGGCGTCCTTCGACGCCCACCTCAGGGAGCTCAAGGAGCAGGGCAACACCGGCCTCGCTCTCGGCGGCAACGACGTGAACAAGGTCGACGGTCTGGACGTCGACGGCGATGGAGGAGAACAGTGACCGCGGTCTCTGACGCACCCAGCACTGCGGCCCCGACCCGCACCCTGGGCCAGCAGGTCGTCCGCCTGCTGACGACGACCGACCACAAGCTGATCGGCAAGATGTACCTCACGACCTCGTTCGCGTGGTTCATCCTCGGCGGCATCATGGCGCTGCTGATCCGCTCGGAGCTCGCGTTCCCGGGCCAGCAGGTCGTCAACGACGAGGTCTACAACCAGCTGTTCACGATGCACGGCACGATCATGCTGCTGCTCTTCGCGACGCCGCTGTTCTTCGGCTTCGCGAACGTGATCATGCCGCTGCAGATCGGTTCGCCCGACGTCGCGTTCCCGCGCCTGAACATGTTCAGCTACTGGCTGTTCCTGTTCGGCGGCATCATCGCCGCGTCCGGCTTCCTCTCGCCCGAGGGCGCCGCCGACTTCGGCTGGTTCGCCTACTCGCCGCTCTCCGACGCGGTCCGCTCGCCCGGCATCGGCGGTGACCTGTGGATCATGGGTCTCTGGATGGCCGGTCTGGGCACGATCCTCGGTGCGGTCAACTTCATCACCACGATCATCTGCATGCGTGCGCCCGGCATGACGATGTTCCGGATGCCGATCTTCGTCTGGAACACGCTGGTCACCAGCCTGCTCGTGCTGATCGCCTTCCCGATCCTGGCCGGCGCGCTGCTCTCCCTGGAGGCCGACCGCAAGCTCGGCGCCCACGTCTTCGACGCGGTGCACGGCGGTCCGATCCTGTGGCAGCACCTGTTCTGGTTCTTCGGCCATCCCGAGGTGTACATCATCGCGCTGCCGTTCTTCGGCATCGTGACCGAGATCCTGCCGGTGTTCAGCCGCAAGCCGATCTTCGGCTACGTCGGCCTGGTCGCCGCGACGCTCGGCATCGCGATCCTGTCGGTGGCGGTGTGGGCGCACCACATGTTCGTCACCGGCGCCGTCGACCTGCCGTTCTTCTCCGGCATGACGTTCCTGATCGCGGTACCGACCGGCGTGAAGTTCTTCAACTGGATCGGCACCATGTGGGGCGGGTCGTTGAGCTTCGACACGCCCATGCTCTGGTCGCTCGGCTTCCTCACCACCTTCCTCTTCGGTGGCCTGACCGGCATCATCCTGGCCTCGCCGCCGCTGGACTTCCACGTGTCCGACTCGTACTTCGTGGTCGCGCACTTCCACTACGTGGTCTTCGGCACCGTGGTGTTCGCGATGTTCGCCGGCTTCTACTTCTGGTGGCCGAAGATGACCGGCCGGATGCTCGACGAGCGGCTCGGCAAGATCCACTTCTGGCTGCTGTTCGTCGGCTTCCACACCACCTTCCTCGTCCAGCACTGGCTGGGTGTCGAGGGCATGCCGCGCCGGTACGCCGACTACGGCGCCAACGACGGCTTCACCACGCTCAACCAGATCTCGACCGTCGGAGCATTCCTGCTCGCGTCCTCGACGTTGCCGTTCTTCTACAACGTGTACAAGTCGCGCCGCGCGCCGAAGGTCACCGTCGACGACCCGTGGGGCTGGGGACGCTCCCTGGAGTGGGCCACCAGCTGCCCGCCGCCGCGGCACAACTTCGTGTCGATCCCGCGGATCCGTTCGGAGTCGCCGGCGTTCGACCTCCACCACCCGGAGATCGCCGCGCTCGAGTACGCCGATGACCTGGTGCCCGCCGGAGCCGACTCCCGGGCCATCGACGAGGGGAAGGACGCCTGATGAAGGCCGAGACCTGGATCTTCGTGACCTGCACGGTCTTCTTCGTGCTCGTCGCGCCCGCCTACTGGCTGATCACCGGGGACCCGACCGGCACCTCCGCACTGGTCATGACCGCCCTGCTGACCCTGCTGGTGAGCTTCTACCTGGGCTTCCACGCCTCGCGGATGGAGCCCCGGCCGGAGGACCGGAAGGACGGCGAGATCGCCGACGGCGCCGGCGAGCTGGGCTTCTTCCCGCCGTACAGCTGGTGGCCGCTGTGGTGCGGTCTCACGCTGGGGATGATCGTCCTCGGCGTGGTCATCGGCTGGTGGCTGGCGATCATCGGCGGTGTGCTCGGCTCCGTGGCCCTCACCGGCCTGATCTTCGAGTACTACCGGGGCGAGCACGCGCACTGAGCGAGCGCACTGAGTGAGCGGCGGAGCCGAGCTTGCTCGTGCTCCGAGCGCGGAACAGCCCTGAAGGACCCTGTCGCGGCCCGGTCGAAACGTCGACCGGGCCGTGACGCTTGCCACCCGGTTGGTGGCGCAAACCACTTCGCGGGTGTTGTTACGCTGGAGAGGTCCACCGTCACGAGACGTCCGGGGAGATCCATGCGTTCGCGTCGTACCTGGGCCGCGGCTTCCGCCGCGGTCCTTCTCATGACCGGCCTGACCGCCTGCTCCCACGGCGGTTCGGGGACCGAGAACGTCTCGGGCACCCCGCAGGCGGGTCGGACCTCGGCGACGGCGGAGACCTCGAAGGCGGAGATCACCGCCTCGGTCCGGGACGGCGCGGCCAACGTGAAGGTCAACCGCTCGGTGCGCCTCGACGTCAACGACGGCACCTTCTCCCAGGTCACCGTGACCGGCGGCGCCGGCGACCTCAAGGGCGTGCTCTCGGCCGACAAGGTCAGCTGGCAGAGCACCGACCGGCTCCAGCCGGGGGAGGCCTACCGGGTCCGTGGCGTCGCGGTCGACGCGAAGGGCCACGAGCAGGTCTACGAGTCCCGGTTCAGCACGCAGGACCTCCCGCTCGACAAGCAGACCTTCCCGAGCTTCTTCCCGCAGTCCGGCGCCACGGTCGGAGTCGGCCTGCCGGTCATCGTCCGGTTCGACGTCCCGGTGACCGACCACGCCGCGATCCAGCGGCACGTGAAGGTGACCAGCGTCCCGGCCCAGCAGGGCTCGTTCCACTGGATCTCCGACACCGAGCTGCACTGGCGCCCGCAGGCCTACTGGAAGCCGGGGACCAAGGTGACCGTCGATGCCGATGTCGACAGCGTCCCGGCCGGCAACGGTGTCTTCGGTCAGAAGAGCCGGACCAGCACGTTCACGATCGGCCGCTCGATGGTGAGCAAGGTGGACATGAACACCCACCAGATGCGCGTCTTCCGGAACGGCAAGCTGATCCGGACGATCCCGATCACCACGGGGCAGCAGCCGAAGTTCACCACCCGCTCGGGCACGAAGGTGATCATCGAGAAGTTCCGTCACAAGCGGATGAACTCCGAGACGATCGGCATCGACCCCCGCAGCGCCGACGGTTACGACCTCGACGACGTCGAGTACGCCATGCGGCTCACCTACTCCGGTGAGTTCGTGCACGCCGCGCCGTGGTCCGTCGGCTCCCAGGGCCACGCGAACGTCAGCCACGGCTGCACCGGCATGAGCACCTCGAACGCCGGGTGGTTCTACGGCCAGAGCATCGTCGGTGACGTGATCGAGTACACCGGCACCTCCAAGCAGATGACGCTGAGCAACGGGTTCGGCGACTGGAACCTGCCGTTCGCCCAGTACTCGGAAGGCTCCGCGGCCTAGGCCCTGCCCGGGATCAACCGTGCAGGTTCTTGGCGGTCTTCGAGGCCTGCACGCTGCCCGGGTCGGGGTAGGTGCCGAAGAGCCGGTCCGCGGTCGCCGTCGAGGTCACCGTGAACCAGTAGTGCTCGTTCTTGAAGTGGTGCAGCCGGTGGTTGCGCCAGACCGCCTTGTAGGCCTTGGTCCGAGGCTTGTAGTCGCTGTGGATCAAGTAGTGCGACCACTCGTAGATCAGGCCGGAGACGCCGACGACGACCAGGAAGGTCAGGCCCTGGCCGAGACGCGGGAAGGCGAGCACGGAGATCAGCACCGCGCCGGCGATCACCGCGATCAGCGAGCGCCAGGGGATGAACACGAGCGGGATGTCGCGCGGGTCCGCGTGGTGGCGACGGTGGTCGCGGGCGAGCTCGCTGTCGATCTTGACGCCGGCGACCTTACGAGGGCGCCAGTGCAGGATGAAGACGTGGATGACCCACTCGAGGACCGGGAAGAGGGCGACCCAGATCACCGGGGCCCAGAGGTCGGTCAGGCGCCAGTCGCCCTCGGCGGCGCGCCAGGCGACGGCGCCGACCAGCACGCCGAGAAGCATCCACGGGCTGGGGTGCTTCCAGAACTCGCGGAAGGTCGTCCCGAGCGTCACCGCCGTACGACGCGTCCCGGTGATCCTGGCCTCCTCGGCGGCGAGCCGCTGCTGGGCGCGCTCCTCGATCTCGGGGCTCGCCTGGAAGGGGTTGTTCGTCATGCCTCGTCCCTTTCGCTGGATGTGTCCTCGAAGGCGTCGAGGAAGGCCACGACGGCCTCGGTGGCCGGTCGGAGCAGCGTGTCCGCGGCGGTGGCCGCGGCGGCCCCGTCCCCGGACAGGACCGCGTCGCTGATCGCGCGGTAGCCGGCGAGGTCGGTGACCTCGCCGTCGAGCAGGGGAGCCAGCGGCTCGATGGCGGGCTCGTAGGCCTGGCGGAGGTTGTTGTACATCAGCCGGAAGACGATCGAGTCGGCCAGGTCGACGACACAGTCCCAGAACGCCAGGGAGGCGCGCTGCCGGTCCGCGGGGGTCCCGGCGTCCTGAGTGTCCGCGAGGACCTCGAGCGCCGCCAGGAGGGCCCCACGGAGGTCCTGGGTGGCCCGGTGTGCCCGTTCGCCCGCCATCCGCGCGACGTTCGGCGCGATCGCGAGCCGGGCTTCCGTGATGCTGCGGCCCACGGCCGGGTCGAGCTCGCCGTCGCGGACCAGGAGCCGGGGGAGCAGGTCGAGGCTGCCGTGCCGCTGGAGGTCGCGCACAGTGGTGGAGCCGCCGTGGCGGACCTCGACCAGACCGGAGGCGGACAGCCGCTGGAGCGCCTCGCGCACGGCCGGGCGGGAGACGCCGAGCAGCTCGGCGAGGCGGCGTTCGCTGGGCAGGGCGTCGCCGGGGGCGAGCGCCCCGTCGACGACCTCGGTGAGCAGCTGCTCGTAGACGTCGTCGGGGACGAGCCGTTTCGTGATCGGGGTGAGCGCCATGGGGGAAGCCTCGCCCCAGGTAGGTCAGGTGGTCAAGTGGTCAGACCAGTTGGTGAGACCGGGGTGCCCGGGAAAGCCGCAGGGCCCGGGAGCGAGCTCCCGGACCCTGCGGCGATGCTGTCGAGCGCGGCTCAGTGGCGCAGGCTCTCGTCCGCCACGTCGTGGCGGCCGTCGAACTGGTGCCCGTCGGCCGAGTGACCTTCCAGCGGAGCGTCGTGCTCGTGCTCGAGCGCGGCGTGGTGGTGGCCCTCCTCGAGCTCCTCCACGGTCGGCTTCTGCACGTTCGTGGCGAACCACGCCCTCGAGGCCTTCGCCCGGAGGGAGTCCATCCGGCCGTGCGGCGCGCTGACACCGTTCTCGTCGGTGCCGGCGGCCCCGGTGTACACCACGTCACGCTGACGCGCGGTCAGGGTGTAGGCCCGGTCCTCGGAGATCGGCAGGTGCTTCTCGGTGTAGCCACCCTGCGCGTCGCGCATGATGACGCCGGTCTCGTAGCCGTGCAGCAGCACGTCGTTGTCGTGACGCTGCAGCGAGATGCACCAACGCTTCGCGATGATGAAGACGATCGGCGGGATCACGAAGATCGCACCCCGCATGAAGTACGTGATCGTGTTCAGGTTGAGGTGGAAGACGGTCGCCAGGATGTCGTTGCCGCCGGCGGCCCAGAGCAGGCCGTACAGCGTGATCATCGCGGACAGGAACGCCGTCCGGGTCGGGGCGTTGCGCGGACGCTGGAGCAGGTGGTGCTCCCGCTTGTCCCCGGTCACCCAGGCCTCGACGAACGGGTAGGCCAGGACCGCCATGAGCAGCGCGATCGGGACGATCTGTCCGGGCAGGAAGATGTTCCAGCTCAGCGTGAAGCCCCAGAGGTGGGTCTCCCAGCCCGGCATGATGCGCAGCAGGCCCTCGGCGATACCCATGTACCAGTCGGGCTGCGAGCCCGCGGTCACCTCGGCCGGGTTGTACGGACCGAAGCGCCACACCGGGTTGATCGTCATCAGGCCACCCATGAGGGCGACGACACCGAAGACGATGAAGAAGAACCCGCCGGCCTTGGCGGCGTACACCGGCATCATCGGGTAGCCGACGACGTTCTCCTCGGTGCGGCCGGGGCCGGGCCACTGGGTGTGCTTGTGGTAGACGAGCAGCAGCATGTGCGCCGCGATGAGCGCGAGCAGCAGGCCCGGGATCAGCAGGATGTGCGCGGCGTACAGGCGCGGGATGATGACGTCGCCGGGGAACTCGCCGCCGAACATGAAGAACGACATGTACGAGCCCAGGACCGGGGTCGCCTTGACCAGACCGTCCGCGATCCGCAGACCGGTGCCGGAGAGCAGGTCGTCGGGGAGCGAGTAGCCGGCGAAGCCCTCGAGGATGCCGAGCAGCAGCAGCACGCCACCGATCACCCAGTTGAGCTCGCGCGGCTTGCGGAACGCGCCGGTCAGGAAGACGCGCATCATGTGCACGAGCATCGCGGCGATGAACAGCATCGCGGCCCAGTGGTGCATCTGGCGCATCAGCAGGCCGGCGCGGACGTCGAAGCTGATGTGCAGGGTCGAGGCGTACGCCTCGGACATCTGGATGCCGCGGAGCTGGTCGTAGGAGCCTTCGTAGACGACCTCGCCCATGCTCGGCTTGAACCAGAGCGTGAGGAAGACACCGGTGAGCAGCAGGACGACGAAGCTCCACAGAGCGATCTCGCCGAGCATGAACGACCAGTGGTCCGGGAAGACCTTGCGGATCTGCTTCTTGGTCGCGGTCGCGAGACCGAGACGCTCGTCGGCCCAGGTGGCGACGGCGGCAGCCGGGTTCGGCTTGGCGACCGCAGCGGGCGTCGTGCCGTTGGTGGAGGCAGTAGCACTCATGTCAGATCACTCCGGTCTCGTTCCCAGTAGCTCGGACCGACGGGTTCGGTGAAGTCGCTCTGCGCGACGAGGTAACCCTCGGCGTTCACCTTGATCGGGAGCTGCGGCAGGTGCCGTGCGGCCGGGCCGAAGACGACCTTGCCGTTGTCCGCCAGGTCGAAGGTGGACTGGTGGCACGGGCACAGCAGGTGGTGGGTCTGCTGCTCCCAGAGCGAGATCGGGCAGCCCACGTGCGTGCAGATCTTGGAGTAGCAGAGGATGCCGTCGACGCCCCAGTTCTCACGACCGGGGACCGGCGTGATGTCCTCGGGGGCCATCCGCACGAGGATGACCGCGGCCTTGGCCTTCTCCTGCAGGAGCTCGGTGCCTTCGATGACCGGCTCGCCCTCGGCGTTGACGTCGAAGAAGATCCCCGGCTCGGCGTTGACCAGCTGGCCGATCTCCATGTCGGACGGCTTGATCTTGGCGCCGTCGACGTCCTGGACGACGAGCATGTCCTTGGTCCAGACGGTGCGGGCCAGCTTGTCGCCCGGCAGCGGGCCGAGGTCGCGGAGCGCGACGATGGCCGGCAGGCCGAGGAAGGCCATCGCGCCGATCAGCGAGTTGCGCACGAGCGGGCGGCGGGCGATGCCGGAGTCGGCGATGCCCTCCTCCAGCGCGGCCACGGCCTCGGCGCGGTCCTCCGCGGGGGAGGACGCCGGGTGCCGGTACTCGACGATCTCGTGGTCGCTCATCAGCTTGCGCGACCACTGGATCGCGCCGGCGCCGATGGCGAGCAGGGCCAAGCCAAGCGCGGCACCGAGGGCGACGTTGGAGGCGCCCATGTTCAGGAAGACGTCCGGGTCCTCGCCGATGCTCAGCGCGAAGTAGGCGACGCAGAAGAGCACCGCGCAGAGCGCGGAGACCCCGAAGAGGGTCGCGATCTGGCGCTCGGCGCGCTTGGCGGCGACCTCGTCGACGTCGGTCGGGCGCGGGAGGTGCTCCGGGAGCCCCGGGTCCGCGATCGGCTCGTTCGACGTGGCCGGGACGTTCAGGTGGTGGTCGGTCTCACTGCTCACGCGGCCGCCTCCTTCTTCTTCTTGGAGCGGGCCGAGTGCGAGGTGATCCAGATGCCGGCGCCGACGAGCCCGCCGATACCCGCGATCCAGGCGAACATGCCCTCGGAGACCGGGCCGATCGAGCCGAGCGTGAAGCCGCCGTAGCTCGGGGTGTCCTCGGACTTCTTCAGGTACGCGATGATGTTCCGCTTGTCCTCGGGGGAGAGGACGTCGTCGGAGAAGACCGGCATCTGCTGCGGGCCGGTCAGCATGGCGAGGTAGATGTCGCGCGCGCTGACGCCCTCGAGGCTCGGCGCGTGCTTGCCGCCGGGCAGGGCGCCGCCGCTGCCGGCGAAGTTGTGGCACGCCGTGCAGTTCGTGCGGAAGAACTGGCCGCCCTGGACGATCTCCTCGTTGGTGGCGTCGCTGACGTCGTACTTGGAGGGGTCCGGAACCTCGGGGCCGGGGCCGAGCGAGGCCACGAACGCCGACAGCGCCTTGATCTCGTCCTCGTTGTACACCGGCGGCTTGCGCAGCGCCTGGGCGCCGGGCTGGGCCATCGGCATCCGGCCGGTGCCGACCTGGAAGGTCACCGCCGCGGCGCCGACGCCGACCAGCGGCGGGCCGTACTGGTTGCCCTTCTCCGTGAGGATGCCCTCGGCGTTCTTGCCGTGGCACGAGGAGCAGCCGACCAGGAAGAGCTCCTTGCCCTTCGCGATCGTGGCCGCGTCGTCCTCGGTCTTCGCGCCGTTGGCCGGCTGCAGGAAGGCCGTGTAGACGCCGCCCGTGGTCAGCAGGGCGATCAGCAGCACCAGCGGTGCAGCCAGTCGGCTGCGCCGGCCGGCCGAGAGCCGAGCTGAGATCTTGCGTGTGAGTCGCACACCAGGTCCTATCGGTTCAGGCTTACTTGAGGATGTAGATGGTGAAGAAGAGGCCGATCCACACCACGTCGACGAAGTGCCAGTAGTACGACACGACGATCGCGGTCACGGCCTGCTCGTGGGTGAAGCGGCGCGCGACCAGCGTGCGGCCGAGGACGAAGAGGAAGGCGATCAGACCGCCGGTGACGTGCAGACCGTGGAAGCCCGTGGTCAGGTAGAACATCGTCCCGTACGCCGACGAGGGGATCGTGATGCCCTCGTGGACCAGGTTGACGTACTCGAAGGCCTGACCGCCGATGAAGATCGCGCCCATGATGTAGGTGAGCACGAACCACTCGCGCAGGCCCCAGCCCTTCACGTTCGCGATGCCGCCGCTGCGGCCCACCTGGCCGCGCTCGGCCGCGAAGACGCCCAGCTGGCAGGTCACCGAGGAGAGCACCAGGATCGTGGTGTTCACCGAGGCGAACGGCACGTTGAGCTTCTCGGTGGACACCGCCCACAGCTCGGGGCTCACCGCACGGATGGTGAAGTACGCCGCGAACAGGGCCGCGAAGAACATCAGCTCGCTCGAGAGCCAGATGATCGTCCCGACGCTGACCATGCTCGGTCGGTCGTGGTGCCCGTGCAGACGGGATGCTGGGATCACAGTTGCTGTCGCCACGGCGCCATTATGTCGTGACCTCCGGGGCGCGCCACCCCGACCCCCCGTTTTGAAACCGCGTGTCGGCGCCCCCGGCGCGTCCGTGCCGCGCGGGTGACAGGCGGGGGTGGTGCGACTCACGCACCCGGGGGCCTCGGCGCGGCTCCCCCCGGGCTGCTTCTACCCTGTCTGGGTGCTCCAAATGTCCCTGTCGTCGACCGTCCCGCTGGACGCCTCCGCCGACCTTCCGCGGTTCACCGCGTCCTCGGTGTTCACCGCCTGGGGCGTGGACCCGGTCCTGTTCGTGCTCACCGTGTGGGTGGCCGGCCTCTACCTGTTCGGGGTCTGGACGCTGCGCCGCCGCGGGGACGGCTGGCCGCTCGGCCGGACGCTGGCGTTCGTCGTCGGCGGGATGGGCTCGTTCTACTTCGTGACCTCGTCGGGGATCGGGGCCTACGACACCACCCTGCTGAGCGTGCACATGGTCCAGCACATGGTGCTCTCGATGGTGGTGCCGCTCTTCCTCGCGCTCGGCGCCCCGGTCACGCTGGCGCTGCGCACCCTGCCGCCCGGTCCGCGCCGGGTGCTGCTCGTCGTGCTCCACTCGAAGGTCGCGAAGGTGCTGACCTTCCCGCCGCTGACCTTCGGCCTCTACGTGCTCAGCCCGTGGATCCTCTACTTCTCCGGCTGGTACGCCGCGTCGCTGAACAACGAGTTCGTGCACGAGATGATGCACGTCCACCTGGTGCTGGTCGGGTCGCTGTTCTTCTGGCCGCTGGTCGGGATCGACCCGATCCCCGGTCGGGTGGCGTACCCGTTCCGGATGCTGCTCGTCTTCATGACGCTGCCGTTCCACGCCTTCCTCGGCGTGACGATCATGAGCCAGAGCGCGCTCCTCGGCGGTGACCACTACCCGGGTCTGCACGCGGCGATGCCGTGGCTGCCGGACCCGCTGGACGACCAGCACCTGGCCGGCGGGCTGCTGTGGAGCTCCGGTGACCTGGTCGGGCTGCTGCTCTTCGTGGTGCTGTTCGTGCAGTGGGTGCGGTCCTCCATGAAGGAGGCCGAGCGCGAGGACCGGCGGCTGGACCGGCTGGAACGTCAGCAGTCGGCCGGCTGACCCGCAGGTCCGGGTGATCTGCGCCACGGAGGACTAGTAGCATCGCGGGCGTGACTGCGAACTCCGTGCTCAAGGTGCTGGTCTACAGCGACGACTCCGACGTGCGTCAGCAGGTGATCCTCGGTCTGGGCAAGCGCGTCCACCCGGATCTGCCCGAGCTCGAGTACGTCGAGGTGGCGACCGAGCCGGTCGTGTGGCAGCAGCTCGACGCGGGTGGGTTCGCGCTGGCGATCCTCGACGGCGAGGCCACGCCCGCCGGTGGCCTGGGCATCGCCCGCCAGATGAAGGACGAGATCTACCAGGCGCCGCCGACGCTGGTGCTCACCGGGCGCCCGCAGGACAACTGGCTGGCGACCTGGTCCCGCGCCGAGGCCGCGGTGTCGCACCCGCTGGACCCGATCGAGCTCGCGGAGACGGTCGCCCGTCTGCTGCGCTCGCGGGTCCCTGCCCAGGCCTGAGCGCCGTGACCGCCGAGCCGGGCCGCACCTGGCCCGACGTGCTGACCACCCTCGTCCGCGGCGAGGACCTCAGCGCCGAGCAGACGTCCTGGGCGATGAGCGAGGTCCTGACCGGGGCCGCGACCCCGGTCCAGATCGCCGGCTTCGCCGTGGCGCTGCGCGCCAAGGGGGAGACCGTCGCCGAGATGCAGGGCCTCGTCGACGCGATGTACGCGCACGCGACCCCGCTGGCGGTCCCCGGCCGGACCCTCGACATCGTCGGCACCGGGGGTGACCGCTCGTTCTCGGTCAACATCTCCACCATGGCGGCGATCGTCGCCGCCGGCGCCGGGGTCACCGTCGTCAAGCACGGCAACCGCTCGGCGTCGAGCAAGGCCGGCAGCGCCGACGTGCTCGAGCTGCTCGGCATCCGGCTCGACCTGCCGGCCGACCGGGTCGCCGCCGTCGCCGCCGAGGCCGGCATCACGTTCTGCTTCGCGGCCGCGTTCCACCCGGCACTGCGGCACGCCGCGGTCGCGCGCAGCGAGCTCGGCATCGGCACCACCTTCAACTTCCTCGGTCCGATCGCGAACCCGGCCAAGCCGGCCGCGCAGGCGATCGGCTGCGCCGACCCGAAGATGGCCCCGGTGATGGCCGGCGTCTTCGCGCGGCGCGGCGTGGACGCGTGGGTCTTCCGCGGGGACGACGGGCTCGACGAGCTCACCACCACGACCACCTCCCGGGTCTGGACCGTGTCCGGTGGCGAGGTCCGCGAGACCTCGGTCGACCCGACCCGGATCGGAATCCCGCTCGGCACCGCCGAAGGCCTGCGCGGCGGGGACGCGGCGTACAACGCGGACGTGGTGCGGCGGCTCCTGGACGGCGAGAAGGGCGGCGTCCGCGACGCGGTCGTGCTCAACGCCGGTGCCGCCCTCGCCGTGCACGCGGCCGAGGACGGCACCCTGGACGAGCGGCTCGCGGCGGGTGTCGCGCGTGCCGAGGCGGCCCTCGACTCCGGTGACGCGGCCGCCGCGCTGGCGCGCTGGGTTCAGAGCGCGAGCTCGTAGGCCCCGTCCGAGCGCGGGGAGAACCCGAGCTTGGCGTAGTAGGCGCCGACCATCCGGGGCGAGGTGACCACCCGGGCCAGGTCGCGGCCGGCCAGCACGCCGCTGGTCCGCCAGACGAACCGGCCGGGGGAGAAGTCGCGGTAGCGCGGGGTCACGTAGTCGAGCAGCACCGTCGCGGTGTCGCCGGCCACGTGCAGCAGGACCACGCCGACGGTCTCGTCCCCGCGCTGGACGACGAAGGCCAGGTTGTCCGGCGCCGCGCCGTCCCAGACCAGGTCCGGCTGGAAGGACAGGATGTCCGCCGCGTGCACGCGGAGCACGTGCCGCAGGTACTCGTCCTGGCCGCCGACCTCGAGGACGGCGTACGCGGCGTCGTCGTCCCGGGTGGTGACCAGGGCCCGGATGTGCCACAGGTTGATCCCGCACAGCGCGATGTTCATCGCCACCATGGGCCAGATCTCCAGGGCCGCGTTGAAGCCGGCCAGGACCACGCACGCGGCCAGGTTCAGCACCCGGAAGCGCAGCACCCGGGCCTGCATGACCGAGTAGATCAGCAGCGCCGACCCGAGCCACCCGGCCAGGGAGAGCCAGTCCATGGACCGAGGCTAGCCGGGTTCGGGCGCGGTGGCCCGCGACGCGGCGAGCCCGGCGGACGTCCGGACTGCCAGCGCCCAGCACAGCCCGGCGAGGAGGCCGAGCGCGACCAGCAGGGCGGTCGAGGGGGCGGACCACCCGGTCGCGTAGGTCAGGTCGTGCAGCTTCCGTGCCTGCTCCACGACCTGGCGCTGACCGAGCACCTGCGCGAGCGCGAGGGCGAAGACGCCGGCCGTCGCGGTCGGGAGCGCGAACCTGAACGCGTGCGGGCTGCGGTCGAGGATCATGGCGAGGACCACGACGAGGCCCACCGTGAACGGCATCTGGTAGCGGCCCTGCCAGGCGGCGCCGATCTGGTGGAAGGTCGCCGCCGTCAGGTACGCCGGGACGAGGAACGACGTCGTCGCGACGAACAGCAGCGCGGCCGAGGGGCGCGAGCGCAACCGGATCCGGCGGACCGCGAGGACGAGGACGACGGCGAGGACGGTGAGCGCGACCGCGTACAGCGCCAGCGGTGCGCTCTCGTCCCGCATCGGGAACGCTCCGATGGCCTGCAACGGCCACAGGATCGCGCCGCTGGCGACGAACGACCACGGCTGGCCGCCGAAGGAGGAGCGCTCCTGCCCGGGGTCGTTCACCCCGGAGGTCAGCAGCCAGAACGCGTCGAAGGCGACTGCTCCCAGCGCCAGGCCGAGGGCGGCCCACTCGAGCCGCCCGCGCGGGACGAGCGTGCGGAGCAGGCCGCGGAGCCCGGTGAGGATGGCGAAGGTGACCATGATCAGCGTCATCCAGAGGATGCCCAGGGTGTGGGTGTTGAGCAGCACCGCGCTCGACACCGCGAGCCCGAGGTAGCCGGAGCGCCGCGTCCGCTCCTCCGGGATCGCGAACAGGGAGGCCCAGACAGCGAGCCCGGCGACCATGTTCAGCCCGTTCGGTGCGGCCAGCGAGGTCGAGTAGAGGGTCGTGGGAAGCGCGGCGACCAGGGCGGCCGTCGTGGGCCAGACGGTCCGCGACAGCCCGGTGAAGATCCAGACCGCCAGTGCGAACATCAAGGCGCAGAGCACGGCCGCCGCGCCCCGCATCGCGTAGATCGCCGCGTCCCCGTGGAACGGCTTCGCGAGCGTTCCCTCCACCCAGTAGAAGGTCGGGTTGTAGCGGGCGGCTCCGGAGGAGATGACCACGTCGTCGCCGGGTGCGTCCGCGGCCGGGTAGCAGTTGTACAGGCCGGTGTAGTGCCGCTGGGAGCAGGAGGGCTGGACCTCGTGGGCCACGTCCTCGCGCACCCGGATGAGGTCGCCGCGACCGTAGCCCTTGGGCGGCAGGTGGTGCGTCGCCTGCCAGTGCCCCTCGGCGACCGAGCTCGCCCGGAGCGCGTGGTCGAACTCGTCGATCCCGAAGTAGGGGACCACGCTCAGCATCCAGCCCAGCTGGAGCGCGAGGAAGCCGGCGGTGGCCCAGGCCGTGATCCGGAGCCTGCGCCCGGTGGTCCGGCGGGCGGGCGCGGGGTCCGCGGGGTCCGCGGGGTCCGCGGGGTGCAGGCCGGCCGGGACCGCGGGCGCGTACGTCGTCACCGGGCCACTGCCGTCGCGTGCCGCAGGAGCTGCCGCGAGACCTGCTGGTCGCCCGAGCGGACGGCGCGGGGGAGCAGGGCGAGCGCGTGCAGCCGCGAGGTCGCGTGCAGCCGGGCGGCGCGGGCGGCCGCCGTCCAGCCGAGCGCCCGCAACCGCGGTGCCAGCTCGGCGAACAGTCGTTCCTCCTCGGCGAACCGCGCGGTGTCGCGGGCGGTGACCGACGAGACGCTCGCCGCGTGCCGCCGGTAGGAGAAGGCCTCGTCGGCGAGCAGGACCAGGGAGCCACCGTCCATGATCGTGTCCATCAGGAAGTCGAGGTCGAAGACCGTCTCCATGTCCGCCCGGAAGGTCCGGCCGTCGACCTGGGACCGGTTCCAGGTGAGCGCCGGGAAGTAGACCCAGTTCCCGTGCAGCAGGCTCGTCGCCAGCTCCTTGCCCGCCAGGACGTGGGTGCGTCCGGCCGCGGGCGCCAGGAAGGACTTGGTCCGGTCGACGAGGGGACGGATCGGCAGACCGCGGTCGTCGATGACCGTGACCCGCGGCTGGACGACCGTGGCCTGCGGGTGCTCGGCGACCGCGCGCCGTGCGGTCGCGACGTAGTGCGGGTGCAGCACGTCGTCGGCGCCCATGATCACGAAGTGCGTGCTCTCGGCGACCTCGAGGCACCGGCGCAGGTTGCCGCTGACGCCCAGGTTCTGCTCGTTGCGGAGGTAGGTCACCCGGGAGTCGCCCAGCGCCTGCACCCAGCGGCCCGGCTCGGGGTCGGGGTAGTCGTTGTCGATCACGACCAGGCGCCACGCGGGGTCGGTCTGGTCGAGGACGCTCCGCACGGCGACCTGCAGGAGGGCGGGGTCACCGTGGAAGGGGATCAGGATGTCGATCGTCGTCACGTCGCGGGTACGTCGTCCTTGGCGGGCGCGGCCCGGGGGCCGGACCGGAGCGCGAGCTCGCGGGTGAGGTCGGTGAGGTGCTCCTCGAGCCGGTGGATCCGCTGGTAGAGCCCGATCGTCACGTAGAGGAACGCGACGACGAGGGCGTAGAGCACGAGGTCGGTACCGCGGCCGACGTTGACCAGGTTGGCCATCCAGGTGACCAGGTCGGGGAACAGGATCGAGATGGTCGCGACGACGGCGAAGGTGATGCCGGCCAGTCGACGGACCGCCAGGTTCGCGCTGCTCGTCGATCCCCGGAGTGCGAACACGACGAGACCGACCATTCCCAGGATCAGCAGGATCTTGATCATGGGTGGGTCCGCACTCTCGCCATCAGCAGGTCGAAGACGATGTTCACGGCATTGATGTTCCGCTGCCCCTTGGCACGGGAGTACTCGCTGTAGAGCACCGTCGTGGGCACCTCCGCCCAGCGCAGCCCGCCGGCTCCGATCTGGTGGAGGAGCTCGCTGGCGTACGCCATCCGCGGCTGGCGGAGCCGGATCAGGTCCAGCGCACGGGTGTTGATCACCCGCAGGCCGTTGTGGGCGTCGGTGACCTGGAGGCCCGCGGTCCAGCGGGTGAAGTGGATCGCGCCACGCAGCACCATCCGGCGGGCGCGCGGCATGTCGACGGTCTCACCGGTGAACCGCGAGGCGAGCACGACGTCCAGGTCCTGCGCGCGCCCGGCCGCGACCATCGCCTCGGCGTCACGGACGAGGTGCTGCCCGTCGGCGTCGAAGGTGACCACCCAGCGGAACGCCGGCGTCCGGGCCGCGTGGTCGAAGCCGGTCTGCAGCGCCGCTCCCTGACCGAGGTTGGTGGCGTGCCGGAGGACCTCGGCGCCGGCGGCGGCCGCGATCGCCGCGCTGCCGTCGGTCGAGCCGTCGTCGACGCAGAGGACGTGGGGGAACGTGTGTCGCAGGCTCACCACGACGTCGGCGATGGTGGTCGACTCGTTCAGCATCGGAACGACGACGCAGACGTCAGCCATGGACACGGGTGATCCCCCCTCTCGTCGACGTGCCAGAGTCCTAGACTGCGGCATCGAACGTCCGTTTCGTACCCATTCGGGAAAAAAGGACTGATTCCTACCGAAATCTGGATGTTCGGCGTCGGGGGTAGCCCGAAATGACTAGGGCGCCGAGCCGCCGAAGAACGACTCGGTCGCGGACGGCGTCCAGCCCAGCCGCCGCAACCGGGTGGTGTCGGCCGCGACGTCGTCGACGGGGTCGGGGTGATCCTCCGGCCTCGCGGGCCCGCGCACTTCCGCGCCGCACGCACGGGCCAGCTCGCGCACCGTCCGCAGTCGTCCGGACCCGATGTCGACCGAGCCGGTGAGGCCGTGCGCCACCACCGTGACCACGGCCGCACCCACGTCGGCGGCGTGGACGAAGTCGTGTGCGCTCTCCGGGGCGCGGAGCTCGACGGGCCGGTCGGCGGCGACCGCGGCCCGGGCGTCGGCAACCAGCGCCGGCCGGCCCGCGTCCGGGTCGAAGGTGTAGAACGGCCGGATCCAGGTGACCGCACCCCGGTCGATCTCGCCGCCCAGCCGGCGGCGGAGCTCGTGCTTGGACCGGGTGTACGCGTCGGTGCCCGGTCCGGCGTCCGCCACCGTGCCGGTGCCGACGAAGCCGACGCCGACCTCGAGGCAGTGCAGCGCGGCCCGCCACGACGCCTCGAGCCAGCGGTCGTTCTCCGGTGAGGACCGGTACCCCGAGACCCCGCTCGCGCACCAGGCCAGGTGCAGGACGGTGGCGGGCGCGACGGCATCGATCGCCGCGACGAACGCGTCCGGGTCGGTCAGGTCGTGCTCGTCGCGGCGTACGGCGACGAACTCCTGGTCCTGCCGTCGGTGTGCGAGCGTCCAGCGCCCGATCAGGCCGGTCGAGCCGGTGATCAGGACACGGGCCACGGCCGGCCGTCCCGGTCGGAGTCCGAGATGACGCTGACCGGCAGCGGCCACCCGACCTGCACGGTCGGGTCGTCCCACCGCAGCGTCCGGGCGGACCCGGGCGCGAACTCGCCGTCGATCAGGTAGCAGAGCGACGTGCCGGCGGTCAGGGTCTGGTAGCCGTGCGCGATCCCCGGCGGCAACCGGAGCAGCTCCGCCCCGGCGGCGGTAAGGTGCACCCCGGCCCAGCAGCCGTAGGTCGGCTCGCCCGCCCGGGTGTCGACCAGGACGTCGAAGAGCTCGCCGGCCGTGCACCACAGCGCCTTGCGCTCCAGGTGCGGCGCGACCTGGACGTGCAGACCGCGCACCGTTCCGGCGGCGGCGTTGTACGACGTGCAGAGCTGGCTCACGCCGAGGGGACCGGCCGAGCCGTCGTACAGCTTCTCGAAGGACCCGCGCTCGTCGCGGAACCGGGCGGCCGGCTCCAGGGCGACCCCGGAGAGCTCCGACCAGTCCACCCTCATCCGACCTGCTCCACGCGCGGCACCGGGACCCAGACCCGGGCGCCGGGACACAGGTCGCGGACGATCGGCACCAGCTCGGCGGCGATGTTCCAGGGGAGCACCAGGACGTCGTCGACGGGCGAGGACGCCAGCGCCTCCGGCGCCAGCACCGGCGTACGCGGCCCGGGCAGGAACCGGCCCTGCTTGGCCGGGCTGGCGTCCACCACGAAGGAGAGGTAGCGCGCGCTGTCGCCGACCGCGTTGAGCAGGGTGTTGCCCTTGGCGGCGGCGCCGTAGCCGGCCACGGTGGCGCCGGCGCTGCGACGTTCCTCGAGCCAGCGCGCGACGGAGTCGATCGTCGCCCGGCTCTCCGCGGCGAACCGCTCCCAGACCGCGCGGTCGAAGATGCCGCCGGCCTGCTCGTCCGCGAGGGTGCGCGCGACGGAGTCGTCCGGCGTCGACGTACCGGTGCGGCGCAGGTGGTAGCGGTTCGAGCCGCCGTGCGTGGAGAGCCGGTCGACGCGGACCAGCTCGAGCCCGTGCGCGGCCGCGACCTGCCGGACCGACGTGGCGGTCAGGTAGCAGAAGTGCTCGTGGTAGATCGTGTCGAACTGGGCCTCGTGGAGCATGTTCATCATCGAGGGGTTCTCGACGGTGACGAGGGTCTCCGGGCCGCAGAGCAGCGCGAGGCCGGCGACGAAGTCGTGCAGGTCCGGCACGTGCGCCATCACGTTGTTCGCCGCGATCAACCGCGGGTGGCCGTGGGACGCGAGCACCCGGGCGGCCAGGTCGGCTCCCCAGAACTCGCTGATCGTGGTCACGCCGGCCGAGCGCGCGATCTCGGCGACGTTCTGCGCCGGCTCGATGCCGAGCACCTGCTGCCCGGCACGCTGGAACTCGGTCAGCAGGTAGCCGTCGTTGCTCGCGATCTCGACGACCAGGTCGCCGGCGCCGAGGCCGAGGAGAGCGCGCATCTCCTCGGCGTAGCCGCGGGCGTGCGCCACCCAGCTCGAGCTGGTCGAGGACAGGTACGGGTAGTCGTCGCCGAAGATGCGCTCGGGCCGGACGAACTCCCCGACCTGGCCGAGCCCGCACTCGGTGCAGATCCGCAGGTGCAGCGGGAAGGTCTCCGGCTCGGCGGCGGGATCGGTCGCGAGCTCGTTCGACAGCGGCTGGTCGCCCAGGTCCAGCACGGAGACCAGGGTGTCCCGGCCGCACCCGCGACAGGTCGTCGTCCCGCGCGCGGAGGTCTCGGCGGCCGGCACTACGCCCCCGTCCGGACGGCGAGCTCGTAGCCGTCGATCTCGGCGGCCACCAGTGCTGCGGCCGGACTGCCCGCCGCATGGGCCAGGTGCCAGTCGACGGTCCGCCGGACCGCGTCCTGCCAGCCGAGGACGTTGGTCCAGCCGAGCACGGAACCGGCCAGCGAGGAGTCGAGGGTCAGCAGCTCGGCCTCCTTCATCGGCGGGACGTCGTGGGCGTCCCAGGTCGGGGCGGCCCCGTCGGCGTGCTCGTGCCAGTACCCGGCGGCGTACGCGACCACGTCCTCGACCGGGACGCACTGGCTCTCGTCCGGCCCCAGGTTGAAGCCGCGGGGGAGCTCAGGGTCCTCGCCCAGCCGCTCGGCGAGCAGGAGGTATCCGCGGAGCGGTTCGAGGACGTGCTGCCAGGGCCGTACGGCGGCCGGCCGTCGCAGCGTCAGCGGCCGGCCGGCGGTCCAGCTCCGGACGAGGTCGGGGAGGAGCCGGTCCGCGGACCAGTCGCCGCCGCCGATCACGTTGCCGGCCCGGGCCGTCGCGACCGCGAAGGGCAGGCCGGGCCAGGCGTGGACGACCAGCTCCATCGCCGCCTTGCTCGCCGAGTACGGGTCCGCACCGCCGAGGAACGCCTCCTCGGCGTACGGGAGCGGCTGCCGGGTGTCGTAGACCTTGTCGGTCGTCACCATCACCGCGGTCCTCACCGATCCGATCCGGCTCAGCGTGTCCAGCAGGACCGCCGTGCCGTGCACGTTGGTGGTGAAGGTGCGCAGCGGGTCCGCGTAGCCGACGGGGACCAGGGCCTGCGCCGCCAGGTGGAGCACGACCTCCGGGGCGAACGCGGTGACCGTCTCCTGCCAGCCGGTGCCCGCGATGTCGGCGGCGATCTCGGTGAGCCCGCCGGGCCCGAGCTCGTCGCGCAGGTTCGGCTGGCTGTCGCGCTCGGCGAGCGAGAGCCCCAGGACCTCGGCGCCGAGCCGGTCGAGCCACGCGCTGAGCCAGCTGCCCTTGAACCCGGTGTGACCGGTCACCAGGACGCGCTTCCCCTGCCAGAAGGAGGGGGAGGGGACCCGGCCGCCGGTCGTGCTCACGCCGTCCACGGCGGCACCTCGGCCTGGGCCAGCCGGTCGAGCTCGTCGCGGTCCCGGAGGGTGTCCATCGGCATCCAGAAGCCGTCGTGCACGTACGCCGCGAGCCGGCCGTCGTCGGCGAGCCTCTCCAGCGGCCGGCCCTCGAAGACGCAGTCGTCGCCGTCGAGCAGGCCGAGCACCTCGGGCTCGACGACGAAGAAGCCGCCGTTGATCCGGTCCTTCGCGAGCAGCGGTTTCTCGGCGAACTCGGTGACCAGGCCGTCGGTGATCCGGAGCGTGCCGAACCGCGGCGGCGGGCTGACCGCGGTGACGGTCGCGAGCGCGCCGGTGCGCTCGTGGTGCTCCAGCACCCGGTCCAGCGGCACGTTGCCCAGACCGTCGCCGTAGGTGAGCATGAAGCGCTCGGTGAGGATCGGCGCGAGGCGTCCGAGGCGGCCGCCGGTCATCGTGTCGACGCCGGTGTCGACCAGCGTCACCCGCCACTTCTCGGCACGTTCGGCGAGGACGGTGTTCTGCCC
The DNA here is from genome assembly GCF_052114005.1 of Marmoricola sp. RAF53. Classification (NCBI taxonomy): domain Bacteria; kingdom Bacillati; phylum Actinomycetota; class Actinomycetes; order Propionibacteriales; family Nocardioidaceae; genus Marmoricola; species Marmoricola sp. RAF53. The sequence continues at coordinate 22,020 of NZ_JBFRDX010000036.1, forward strand.
GGTCCCGAGGTCGACGGTCAGGTCGCTCTCGTACATGCGGTAGTTCGCGAAGTACTCCTTGAGCGCGTAGCCCTTGTAGCCGCAGGCGACCACGAAGTCGTCGAACCCGTGGCGGGCGTAGTGCTTCATGATGTGCCAGATGATCGGCCGACCGCCGATGGGCACCATCGGCTTGGGGATGGTGCGAGTCTCCTCGGACAGCCGGGTGCCCCGACCGCCCGCGAGGATGACGACCTTCACGTGTCCCTCCCTGGGGTCCTGCTCAGTCCAGCCCGAGGGAGAACGCCGACTCCAGGTCGTGCTGGGAGTAGGCCCGGAAGGCGATGTGCGTCTCGGTCTCGGTCACGCCGGGCACCTTGTTGAGCTTGTCGGCGATCACCGTGGCCACGGCGTCGTGGTCGCGCACGCGGACCAGGGCGATCAGGTCGATCTGCCCGGTCACCGAGTAGACCTCGCTGACACCGTCGAGGGCCGCGATCGCCTCGGCGACCTCCGGGATGCGCGCGACGTCGGCCTTCACGAAGACGATGGCGGTGATCATGGGGGAAACCTACCGTCGTCGTGGCGCCCGCGTCAGGCTCACCGCGCTGTCATCGGGCTGTCATCGGGCTGTCATCGGGCCGGTCATCGGGCGGGTCGGTGCACCGTCGCCAGCGTCCGGCGCTCGTCGAACGGCACCAGGGACTGCCGGGACTCCTCGACCGCGTCGTGGGTGGCCAGGTGCCGGCTCGCGCCGCGGACCGGGCAGGACCACTCGCCGTCCACGTGCACGAGCCGGATCCCCGGACGTTCCAGCCAGCGCAGCACCTTCTCGGTCTCCTCGGCGGTCGCCGCCGGGGTCGGCCCGAGGCCGGCGGCGACCGACTCCGACGACGCCCGGAGCTGCTCGACGTACGCACCGGCGTGCGCCTCGGGCGGGATCACCCCGGCGCCGGCGAGCCGGCCGTGCCGGACGACGTGCACGGCCCAGCGGCCGTCGTCCTCACGCCGGGCCGCGACCAGCTCCGCGCACCGGGTGAGCGCGCTGAGCCGCTGCGTCCGCGACGCCGCGCGCACGAACGCCGCCAGCCGGTCGCGGTGCTGGCCGGCGTCCTCGAAGCGCTCCTCGGCGCTGAGCAGGGTCATCCGGGCGGTCAGCGCCTCGACGACCTCGTCGGCCCGGTGCAGCAGGTTGTCCCGCAGGTCGCTGACCATGAGCGCGTAGGTGTCGAGGTCGACGCTGCCGTCGCAGGGCGCGAGGCAGCGGTCCATCTCGGCCAGCACGCAGGCCGACCGGGACGGCGCCAGCGGCAGCCGCTCGCTGCACTGCCGGACCGGGAAGGTCTCGTGGAGTGCGGCGAGGGACTTCTCGGCGCGCTTGCGCGAGGAGAACGGACCCAGGTAGTCGGCCTCGTCGTCGAGCACCCGCCGCACCAGCGACAGGCGCGGCCACGGCTCGTTGGTCAGCTTGAGCCAGTGCACCTTCTCCGGGGACCGGCTGCGCCGGTTGTAGCGCGGCTTGTGCTGCGCGATCAGCCGCAGCTCGCGCACCTCGGCCTCCAGCGGGGTAGCGCAGGTGATGCCGTCGACCCGGGTCGCGAGCCCGACCATCTCGCCCATCCGCGACCGGGTCTCGGAAGCGGTGAAGTAGGACCGCACCCGGGTGCGCAGGTCGCGGGACGTGCCGATGTAGAGCACGTGGTCGCGGTCGTCGCGGAACAGGTAGACCCCGGGGGCGTGCGGCAGGTCCTCGGCGAGGTGGCGCTTGCGCCGCTGCGCGGCCGTGACCCGCGAGCTGAAGGTCTGCAGCTCCTCCAGGGTGTGCACGCCGAGGCCGCCGAGCCGCTCGAAGAGCCCGTGCAGCACGTCGACGGTGGCGCGCGCGTCGGACAACGCCCGGTGGTTGGGCGTGGTCGCGGAGCCGAAGGCCACCGCGAGCGAGCTCAGCTTGCAGTTGGGCGCGTCGTCGCGGGTCACCACGCGGCGGGCGAGCCGGGCGGTGTCGAGGACCTCGAAGCCGGGCCAGGGGTGGCCGAGCTCGCGGGCGAAGTGCTGGAGGAAGCCGACGTCGAACGGCGCGTTGTGCGCGACCAGCACGCTGCCACGGGCGAACTCGAGGAACGACGGCAGCGCCTCCTCGATGGCCGGGGCGCCGGCGACCATCGTGTTGGTGATGCCGGTCAGCACCGCGATGAACGGCGGGATCTCGGCGTGCGGGTTGACCAGCGTCTGGAACTCGCCGAGCACCTCGCCGCCGCGGACCTTGACCGCCCCGATCTCGGTGATCATCGAGCCCTGCGAGACGGCCGCCCCGGTGGTCTCCAGGTCGACGACGCAGAAGGTCAGGTCGCGGAGCGGGCGACCGAGCTCGTCGAAGCTCATCTGCGCCGCCCAGCGCGACGCCGACGGCGTCGGGAGGAGCGGCGAGGTGGTCATGGGGACGACGGTAGGAAAGCCCACCGACACATTCGGCCACGACGCGCGCAATAGGCTGGGCGCACTTCGCTCCGTCCCGGTCGTGACCGGGCGGACCGGACGAGCACAGACGAGGAGACCTCCGTGGGCGTCGCACTTCCCGAACCGCACCAGCGCTGGCGCTGCGGAGGCTGCGGCAACCTCACCCGCTTCGACGTCGCGCGCAGCCGGCGGACGGTCGAGTTCTGGCACTTCGACCTCGCCGGGTCCTACCGGATCGAGGAGTCGGAGCTGCGCGCCGAGGTCGTCGAGTCGGTGACCTGCCGCTGGTGCGGGCGTGACGACGCGATCGAGCTGGTGGAGCGGACCGACGCCGAGGTGCCGGCCTCGCCCGGCGCCTGAGGAGCGGGGACGCCGATGCCAGCACCCGACGCGCTGCCCACCCGGGTCCGGGCGCGGGTGGTCGCCGTCGCCGCCGACGCCCTCGGCGCGATGCCGCCGGACCAGGTACCCGCAGCGCTCCGCAGGGTGGCCGCGTTCTCGCCGGCGCGGCGCGCGAAGGTCGCGGCCGGGCAGCTGCTGGCCGCGCTGGAGGACGACGCGTTCCGCGAGCACCTCGCCGTCCAGGCCCGCGCGCAGGCGCCGGAGGTCGCCGGTGCGCTCGAGCACGGGGAGCGCAGCCCGGAGACCGCGGCGCTGGCCTACCTGGTCCGCGGGCAGGGCTGGGAGAGCGTGCTGGCCGAGGTCGCCGGCGCGGAGGAGGCGGAGCGCGCCGAGCGGGCCGCGGTCGCCGAGCGCGACGAGGTGGTCGCGCTCCGGGCGCGGCTGGCCGACCGCGACCGCGAGCTGGACGACGTACGCCGCGACCTGGACGCCGCCCGGGCCGAGGCGCGCACCGAGACCGCCGCCTGGCGGCGCAAGGTGGGGGACGCCCGGGCGCAGGCC
>NZ_JBFRDX010000037.1:0-24548 GCF_052114005.1 Marmoricola sp. RAF53
GGCCGGCCTGGCCCCCGAGCAGGTCGCCATGCCGCGCGCCCGCGGCCGGGCACTCGCCGCCGTGGCCGCGGCGCTGGCCGACGGGACGGTCGCGCTCGACCGCAGCGCCGACCGGGCCGAGACCCGCGAAGCCCTCGTCGCCCTCGCCGGGATCGGGCCGTGGACCGCCGACTACATCGCCCTGCGCGCCCTCGGCGACCCGGACGTTTTCCTGCCCACCGACCTCGGCGTCCGGCACGCCGCCGAGCGTCTCGGCATCGACGACGTCGCTGCCCGCAGCGAGGGCTGGCGGCCGTGGCGCTCCTACGCGCTGCTGCACCTCTGGGGTGCGGCCGGTTCCTCCGGTCCCCGCGCCGACCACCGAGAAGGAGATCTACAGTGACGACGACAGCAACCCAGCACCAGGCGATCGAGAGCGTGGCAACGATGTGGACGGTGATGCCCTCGCCGGTCGGCGACCTGCGGATCATCGCGAACGACGAGGCCGTCCTCGCCATCGAGTTCTCGCCGTTCCGCGGTCTCGCCGACGGCAAGCCGATCGGGGAGCGTGACGACGAGGCACCGCTGCTGCGTCGCGCGGTCGAGCAGCTGGCGGCGTACTTCGCCCGCGAACGCCGCGAGTTCGACCTGCCGCTCGCGCCGATCGGGTCGGACTTCCAGCGCGCCGTCTGGGCGGAGCTGGTCGCGATCCCGTGGGGCGAGACCGCGTCGTACGGCGCGATCGCGCACCGGCTCGGGCACACCAACGCGGCCTCCCGGGCGGTCGGGCTCGCGAACGGCCGGAACCCGATCCCGATCGTGATCCCGTGCCACCGGGTGATCGGCGCGAACGGCTCGCTGACCGGCTACGCCGGCGGGATCGAGCGCAAGCAGGTGCTGCTCGAGCTGGAGCAGGACGCGCTCTTCTGAGCCGGCCCTGAGCCCGGCCCGGCGCGGATCAGGGCGCGAGCGACTCCGCGCGGTAGCGCTCGATCAGCTCGCCCAGCTTGGCCTCGTCGCGCTCCGTCGCCGGCACCAGCACCTCGGCGAGGATGTCGGTGAGCTCGGCCAGCCTGCGGTTCAGCTGCCGGTTCTCCATCACGGCGTCCTCGAGGTCGAGGATCCGCTTCGGCAGGTACACCGTCTCGGCGAGGTAGCGACGGGCGCCGTACTTCTTCTTCATCGGCGTTCCTTCCGGTGGTGCGTCGGTGGTCTCGGTGGTCTCGATGGCGACGGTGGGGGTGGCGGTGCGCTCGTCGGTCGTCTCCCCGGGCTGCGGCCAGTGGGCGACGAGCCGGGCGATGCGCGGGTCCGGCCGGTCGAGGAAGTCCAGGCCCGGCTCGACGACCAGCTCCTCGACGACCCCGCCGCGGGCGGTGATCCCGGCGACGACCTCGTCGGGGTCGACCCGGCGCAGCAGCAGGTCCGGCTCCGGGGTCGGACCCTGGCCGGCGCTGAACTCCAGGAAGAGCCGGCCACCGCGGCGCAGCGCCATCGAGGCGAGCAGCCACAGGTGGTCGCTGGCCTCGGCGTCCAGGCAGCCGAGCAGCTGGCGGGCGTACAGGTTCACCGGTTCCGTGGTGCGGGCCAGCTCGGCGCCGCCGATCAGGACCGACCGGCGGTCGTTGAGCGCCAGGGTGCGGGCCGCGCCGAAGTCGCCGCCCTGCCGGACCAGCCGCCGTCGGGTCGTCCGCACCGGCACGCCGGCGATGTCGAAGGCGAGCACGTCCCGGCCGCGCCGGGCGAAGAAGGCGGTGTCGCGGCCGAGTCCGCAGCCGAGGTCCGCGACCGGGGCGGCGGCCGGGACCCGGTCGTGCACCCAGGTGGCGAAGTCCGAGCCGTCCCGCGGCAGCTCCTCGCGGTGGTCGCGGAAGAACTCGTTCCACGGCACCACGTCGGCCCGTACGCCGCGCAGCCAGCCCTCGAGCCGGCGCATCCCCGCCGCGGGCTCGTCGGGCTGGAAGGCCGGGTCGGGCGTGCGCCACGACGGTCCGTACAGGAAGGAGAGCACCGCGTCCGGGTCGGCCGGCGCGGCCAGCTCGACGCCCTCCAGCGTGACCGTGCTCGCCGGGGTCAGGGCCGTGCGCGGGAGCGTTCCGCTGCGTCCGCCGAGCTGGTAGAAGGTGTCGCCGACGTGGAAGGCGCCGAAGACGTCGATCTGCACGTTCCGGCCGTCGGGCAGCGGGTGGAAGAGCTTGAGGTCGGCGCCGGACATCCGGACCAGCTCCCAGCCGCGCCGGCGCAGCGCCCGCTCCATCGCGTAGGACTCGCCGATCACGAGCGCCGGTGTCGTGTAGGGGCTCAGGTAGGCGAGGTCGGCGTCCGAGTCGTGCCCGATGAGGTGGCCGTCGCGGACCGCGCCGAGCAGGCAGCCGTAGCTGAGGTGGGCGTCGTACCCGTCGGCGCGCAGGTCGGCGAGCGCGCGCCGGGTGCCCTCGACGACGTGCGTGCGCATGTCGTCGTCGGTCTCGGAGAAGACCCGGGTGACGTGCCCCATCTTGTCGACGGCGAGCCGGTGCCCGGCCTTGTCCGTGAACGTGAGCGGTGCGCTCTCGCCGCGGAAGGTGACCGTCCGCTCGAAGACGGTGGCGTCCTCGTCCTCGAGGGTGACCAGGGCGGTGCCGCGGAGGCGGCGCTGCAGCTCGTGGGGCCAGTCGACCCGCCAGCCGCCGGGGCGGCGGCGGCCGTCGCGGGGAGTGGTGAACGACCAGACGTAGGCCCCGTCAAAGCTCACCGTGAAGGTGCCGCGCGCGGACCGCGGGACGAGGAGGTGGTCCTCGGTGACGGCGAACTTCACGGGCGGTCCGATCTAGATAAACCCTATGCGGTTACTCGATTTTAGCCGAGCCCGCACCGCGGCCGGTGGCCGCGCCTTCTTTCCTCGATCGAGGCAACCTACTCCGCGGCGGCGCGGCGCAGCGACTCCGACAGGCGGTCTGCCGCGGCCAGGACCGCCGGGGCGTGCATCCGGCCCGGCTGCCGGGAGAGCCGCTCGAGCGGGCCGGAGACGGAGACCGCGGCGATGATCTTGCCGCTGGGGGAGCGGACCGGCGCCGAGACCGAGGCGACGCCCTGCTCGCGCTCGCCGATCGACTGCGCCCAGCCGCGACGGCGGATGCCGGCCAGCGCGGTGGCCGAGAAGGCCGCGTTCTGGAGGCCGCGGTGGATCCGCTCCGGGTCCTCCCAGGCGAGCAGGATCTGCGCGGCCGAGCCGGCGCGCATCGTCAGCTGCGAGCCGACCGGGATGGTGTCGCGCAGGCCGCTGGGCCGCTCGGCCGCCGCGACGCAGACGCGGTACTCGCCCTGGCGGCGCCAGAGCTGGGCGGACTCGCCGGTGATGTCGCGCAGGCGGGCCAGGACCGGGCCGGCCGCGGCCAGCAGCCGGTCCTCGCCGGCGGCGGCGGAGAGCTCGGCCAGCCGCGGTCCGAGGACGAAGCGGCCCTGCATGTCCCGGGCCACCAGGCGGTGGTGCTCCAGCGCGACCGCCAGGCGGTGCGCGGTCGGCCGGGCCAGGCCAGTGCCGGCGACCAGACCGGCCAGCGTCGCGGGCCCGGACTCGAGGGCGGCGAGAACAAGGGCGGCTTTGTCGAGAACGCCGACTCCGCTAGAGTTGTCCATATAGCAATACTGCCGTCTCAGTCGTTGAGATGCAAGAGTACAGTCCAGATTGTTCGGCGTGATCCGTGGCACGGGTCTCGCAGCGTATGCGGAGAAAGAGGTGGGAGCCATGGGCAAGACCCTGGCGGAGAAGGTCTGGGACGAGCACGTCGTCCGTTCGGCGGAGGGCGAGCCCGACCTCCTGTTCATCGACCTCCACCTCATCCACGAGGTCACCTCGCCGCAGGCGTTCGACGGTCTCCGGCTGGCCGGCCGGCAGGTCCGCCGCCCCGACCTCACCCTCGCGACCGAGGACCACAACGTCCCGACCCTCGACTGGGACAAGCCGATCGCCGACCCGGTCTCCAAGACCCAGGTCGACACCCTGCGCAAGAACGCCGCGGAGTTCGGCGTCCGGCTGCACCCGCTCGGCGACATCGAGCAGGGCATCGTGCACGTGGTCGGCCCGCAGCTCGGCCTGACCCAGCCCGGCATGACCATCGTGTGCGGCGACAGCCACACCAGCACCCACGGCGCCTTCGGTGCGATCGCGTTCGGCATCGGCACCTCCGAGGTCGAGCACGTGCTCGCCACCCAGACGCTGTCGCAGGCCAAGCCGAAGACGATGGCCGTGACGGTCAACGGCTCGCTGCCCGCCGGCGTCACCGCCAAGGACCTGGTCCTCACCCTGATCACCCACACCGGCACCGGCGGCGGCCAGGGCTACATCGTCGAGTACCGCGGCCAGGCCATCGAGGAGCTCTCCATGGAGGGCCGGATGACGGTGTGCAACATGAGCATCGAGTGGGGCGCGAAGGCGGGCCTGATCGCCCCCGACCAGACGACCTTCGACTACATCGAGGGCAAGCCGGAGGCCCCGAAGGGCGCCGACTGGGACGCCGCCGTGGCGCACTGGAAGACCCTGGTCACCGACGCGGACGCGGAGTTCGACAAGGAGATCGTGCTCGACGCCTCCACCATGACGCCGTTCGTCACTTGGGGCACCAACCCCGGCCAGGGCGTCGCCCTGGGCGGCGTCGTGCCGACCCCGGCGGACTTCGAGGACGAGCAGGACCGGATCGCGGCCGAGAACGCACTGCAGTACATGGGCCTCGAGGCCGGTACGCCGATGCGCGAGGTCAAGGTCGACACCGTCTTCGTCGGCTCCTGCACCAACGGCCGCATCGAGGACCTGCGCCTCGCCGCCGAGATCCTCCAGGGCCACCAGGTGGCCGAGGGCACCCGCCTGCTCGTCGTTCCCGGTTCCGTCCGGGTGCGCAACCAGGCGATCGAGGAGGGTCTGGACAAGATCTTCGTCGCGGCCGGCGCCGAGTGGCGCGGAGCCGGGTGCTCGATGTGCCTCGGCATGAACCCCGATCAGCTCGCCCCGCAGGAGCGCAGCGCGTCCACGTCGAACCGCAACTTCGAGGGCCGGCAGGGCAAGGGCGGTCGCACGCACCTGGTGTCGATCCCGGTCGCCGCGGCGACCGCGGTCCGCGGCACCCTGTCGTCCCCGGCCGACCTCTGACGGTGGTTGAGGAGGGCGCTCCGCGCCCGTCTCGAAACCCCGCCACCTGACTAGGAGCAGAAACCATGGAGAAGTTCACCAGCCACACCGGGGTCGGCGCGCCGCTGAAGCGCAGCAACGTCGACACCGACCAGATCATCCCGGCCGTCTACCTGAAGCGGGTCACCCGCAGCGGCTTCGAGGACGGGCTGTTCTCGGCCTGGCGCTCGGACCCGGAGTTCGTCCTCAACAAGCCCGAGTTCGCGAACGCGTCGGTCCTCGTCGCGGGTCCCGACTTCGGCACCGGCAGCTCGCGCGAGCACGCCGTCTGGGCGCTGCAGAACTACGGCTTCAAGGTCGTCATCTCGGCCCGCTTCGCCGACATCTTCCGCGGCAACTCCGGCAAGGCCGGACTGCTCGCCGCACAGGTCGACGAGAAGGTCGTGCAGAAGCTCTGGGACTACCTCGACGACCACCCGGGCGCGACGATCACCGTCGACCTGGAGACCCGCACCGTCAAGGCCGGTGACGGCCCCGACGCCATCGAGGACTCCTTCGACATCGACGACTACACCCGCTGGCGTCTGCTCGAGGGACTCGACGACATCGGCATCACCCTCGGTCACGCCGACGCGATCACGGCGTACGAGACCACGCGGCCGTCGTGGAAGCCCGTCACCCAGCACTGAGTCCTGGACGACGCGAGGCGTCGAGTTTCCCCATCTCTGCAAGGGGAAACTCGACGCCTTCGCAATTGCATCGGACGCGCCGAGGCCTTTGCTTTCTCCAAAGCGCGCAAATGCGCGTGGAATTTGCTTGAACGACACGCGCGCGCGTGCATTGTGGGCGGTCGTACTTTTGCCTAGCGTGCAAGGGGAAAGTCGAGCACGGAGCTCGATACCAGACGTTCACGAAAGGGAAGCTTGTGAACAAGAGTCAGTTGATCGACGCTCTTGCTGCTCGGTTCGAGGGCAACAAGAAGGCGGCGGCGCACGCGCTGGAGTCGGTGCTCGACACCATCACCCGTGAGGTCGCGAAGGGCGAGAAGGTGGCCATCACCGGATTCGGCTCCTTCGAGAAGCGCGTCCGCGAGGCCCGTTGGGTGCGCAACCCCGCGACCGGCGAGCGGATGAAGTCCAAGAAGACCTCGGTCCCGAAGTTCAGCGCCGGCGCTGAGCTGAAGGCCATCGTCTCCGGCGCGAAGAAGCTGCCGGCGCTGGCTGCTGCCAAGCCGGCCGCTGCTGCCTCGAAGACCGCCGCCGCGGCGAAGAAGACCGCGACCAAGTCGGCCTCCGCTGCCAAGAAGGCCGCCGCGAAGAAGGCTCCGGCCAAGAAGGCCGCTGCCAAGAAGGCTCCGGCCAAGAAGGCGGCTCCGGCCAAGAAGGCGGCTCCGGCCAAGAAGGTCGCCGCCAAGAAGGCCCCGGCCAAGAAGGTCGCTGCCAAGAAGGCTCCGGCCAAGAAGGTCGCCGCCAAGAAGGCTCCGGCCAAGAAGGCGGCTCCGGCCAAGAAGGCGGCTCCGGCCAAGAAGGTCGCCGCCAAGAAGGCCCCGGCCAAGAAGGCTGCTGCGAAGAAGGCTCCGGCCAAGAAGGCCGCCAAGAAGGCCTGAACCACGCTGCACGAGAACGGCGGCATCCCGATCGGGATGCCGCCGTTCCGCGTCTCCCGAGGGTCTCAGGCGAGTGCGGCGGCCGCCGTCGCGGTGTGCACGCCGACACCGAAGCGCAGTGCGGCCGCGAGGTCGTCGGTGGTGTCCACGTCGAGGCGCAGCGACGGCAGCGGCGCGTCCAGGGCGACGGCCCCGGAGTCGCGGTGGGCTCGGGCCGAGCCGGCCCCGAAGCGCGGGTCGAGCCCGACGCCCGCACGCGCGACCAGCAGCGTCGTCCCGGTGCCGGCTGCGTCCGCGACGAAGGCCCGTTCGCCCGCCTCCGATGCCAGCGCGAGGGCGCTGCCGAGATCCCCGGCGACCAGGCAGGGGAGGTCGGCGAGCATCGCCGCGACCGCCCGGCGGTCACCGTCGGGTCGGGCCCGCACCCGGTCCGCGGCCCGGGAGAGCGCCCGGTTGAGGTCGCCCTCGCCCTCGTCGGGCAGGACCTCGACGCCGAGGTCCGCGCCGATCGAGGCGTCGCCCACGACCACGACGTCGACCCACGCGCAGCCCAGCGCGGCCGTCACCGCGTCCCGCGCGAACGCGGCCATCAGCCGCCGGCGCTGTCCGTCGCCGTCGACCCCGAGGCGGGTCTTGGCGCCGCGGCCGTCCTTGACCGGGACGAGCAGGGTGAGGGCCGATGTGGTCACCCCCGAATCCTGCCAGCACGGTGCCGACGATCCGCGCGGACCGGTGAGTAGTCTCTTCCCTCACGGGGTTCGCCGGAGTCCGGGAGGAGGACAAGTGGTCAAGGTTCGCAAGCTGCAGGAGAAGCGCGGCTGGGCCTGGTCATTCGTCGTCGCCGTGGTCAAGCCGACCCTGCTGGCGAGCACCAAGCACGAGTGGATCGACGGCGAGAAGATCCCCGCCTCCGGCGGCTGCGTCGTGGCGATGAACCACATCTCGCACATCGACCCGCTCACCCTCGGCTGGCTGCTCTACGAGCACGGCCGGCTTGTCCGCTACCTCGCCAAGGACGCGCTCTTCGAGGTCCCGGTCTTCAAGTACGTCGTCAAGGACGCCAAGCAGATCCCCGTCTCCCGGCTGAGCTCGGACGCCGCCAAGGCGTTCGAGGCCGCGTGCGTCGCCGTCCGCGAGGGGGAGTGCGTCGGGGTCTACCCCGAGGGCACGATCACCAAGGACCCGACCGGCTGGCCGATGCGCGGCAAGACCGGGGCGGCGCGGATCGCCCTGGAGACCGGGTGCCCGGTGATCCCGATCGGACAGTGGGGCGCGCAGGAGATCCTGCCGGCGTACACGTTCCGGCCGCACGTGATCCCGCGCCGCACGGCCCGCTACAAGGTGGGCGACCCCGTCGACCTCGCCGACCTCACCGGACAGCCGCTGACGCAGGAGGTGCTGCACGAGGCGACGGACCGGATCATGGCTGCGATCACCGCGCTCGTCGCGGACCTGCGCGAGGAGGAACCGCCCCCGGTACGGTTCGACCCGCGTGCCGCCGGAGTCAAGCAGATCGGCAACCCCCGCAAGACCGGCTCCAAGAAGAAGAAGGGTCACCACTGATGGCGAAGGTGGCAGTGTTCAGCGCCGGCTCCTGGGGTACGGCGTTCGCGCTCGTGCTCGCCGACGCGGGCAACGACGTCACGATGTGGGCGCGCCGCGAGGAAGTGGTCGCGAACGTCAACGACAAGCACGAGAACTCGGACTACTTCCCGGGCGTCGAGCTGCCCGAGTCGATCACGGCGACCACCGACCCGGGCACCGCGCTCGACGGTGCCGAGTACGTGGTCCTGTCGGTGCCCTCGCAGTCGCTGCGCCAGAACCTCTCCGAGTGGGCCCCGCTGATCCCGGCCGACGCGGTGCTGATCTCGCTGATGAAGGGCGTCGAGCTCGGCTCGACGAAGCGGATGAGCGAGGTCATCGCCGAGGTCACCGGCGCCGGACCGGAGCGGATCGCCGTCGTCTCCGGGCCCAACCTGGCCCCCGAGATCGTCCGCCGCGAACCCGCCGCCAGCGTGATCGCGTGCGAGGACGACGAGGTCGCCCACCGGGTCCAGAAGCTCTGCCACTCGCGGGCGTTCCGCCCCTACCGCAGCACCGACGTGCTCGGCTGCGAGCTGGGCGGCGCCTACAAGAACGTCGTCGGTCTCGCGGTCGGCATGGCCGTCGGTCTCGGGTTCGGCGACAACACGACGGCGTCGGTGATCACCCGCGGCCTCGCCGAGACCGCCCGGCTGGCGATGAAGCTCGGCGCCGACCCGCTCACCCTGATGGGCCTGGCGGGGCTCGGCGACCTAGTCGCGACCTGCTCCTCGCCGCTCTCCCGCAACCGCACCTTCGGCGAGCGGCTCGGTCAGGGGATGACCACCGAGGAGATCTACGCGACCACCAAGCAGGTCGCCGAAGGCGCCAAGTCCTGCAAGTCGATCCTCGACCTGGCCCGCCACAACGGGGTGGACGCCCCGATCGCCGAGCACGTCGACGCCGTCGTCCGCGGCGAGATCAGCGCCCGCGACATGATGGACGCGTTCATCGCCCGCGACACCAAAGCCGAGCGCGACTGATCAAGTGGTCGTCGAGCCTGTCGAGACGCAGAGAGTCGCACACGGCCCGACTACAGCGCGATCCCGTAGTTCACCCACGTCGAGTCGATCTCCATCCCGACTCCGAGGTAGAGGTCCAGCGCCCCGGTCCGCGAGTCGGTGCTGAGCTCGGACCGGCTCGCGCCGTGCGCCCGCGTCTCGGCGAAGGCGGCCGCCAGCAGTACCCGGGCCAGGCCCTTTCCGCGCTGGTCGGCGCGGACCGCGATCTTGTCGACGAACCCGGCGACGCCGTCGTCGTCCAGGGTCACGTGCGCGGCCGCGACGACCGCACCGGACGGATCGGCGACGACCTGCAGGTTCCACGGCTCGTAGGCCGGGTGACCGGTGATCCCGGCCAGCCAGTCGGCGTACGGCTGCTTGTCGCGCACCGACCACTCCAGGAAAGCGTCCTCGACCACGTGGTAGGCCGGCTCGAGGTCGTCCTCGCCGGCGGACCGCAGCGCGTACCCGTCGGGCAGCGGCTGCGCGGCGATCTCGCGGTCGCCGGGCAGCGTCAGCACCCAGGAGGTCCAGCGCCGGTGGTAGCCGAGGTCCAGGAGCAGCCGCTCGCCGGGCGAGCCCTGCGGGACCGGCATCCCGACCTCGGTCTGCCCCTGCGCCCGGGCCGCCGCCTGCATCCAGCGCGCCAGCGCGGAGCCGATGCCGCGACCGAGGTGGTCCGGGTGCACGGCGGCGTCGCCGCGAGCCGTGCCGTTGACCTCGGCGTACCCGAGCAGGTCGTCGCCGTCGAAGACGCCGACGGTGCTGCTGGTGATGTCGAAGCTCGGCCGGCTCCAGTCGGCGACGATGTAGGACTCGTCGATCAGCGCCCGGCCCAGGATCGCGATCTCGGCGGCGGTCATCACCGCGGCCACGGCCGCGGAGTCGGTGAGGGTCAGCGGACGGGCCTGGAGACCCTCGGGGAGCGCGTCGACGCCGATCATCCGAGTGCGCCCGCGAGGTCGTCCCAGAGGTCCTCGACGTCCTCGATGCCGACCGAGAGCCGGACCAGGCCCTCGGGGATCGTCGTGGGCTCCGAGGCCCACCGGCGGCGGCGCTCGAAGCTCGACTCGACGCCGCCGAGGGACGTCGCGTTCACCCAGAGGCTGGTGCCCCGGGTGAGCGCGTCGGCGCGCTCGGCGTCGGGCAGCACGACCGAGACCATGCCGCCGAACCCGGGGTAGCGGACCTCGGTGACGGCCGGGTGCTCCGCGAGCCGGCGGGCGAGCTCGGCCGCGTTCGCCTGGGCCCGCTCGACCCGCAGCGGCAGGGTGCGCAGGCCGCGCAGGGCCAGCCAGGTCTCGAACGCTCCCGGGATCGCCCCGATCAGGTCCCGGCGCCCCTTGAGGGCCGTCCACAGCTCGTCGTCGCGGGTGAGCAGCGCGCCGAGCAGCACGTCGGAGTGGCCCGAGATGTACTTGGTCGCCGAGTGCACGACCAGGTCGACGCCGTCCTCGAGCGGACGCTGCAGGACGGGGGTGGCGAAGGTGTTGTCCACCACCACCCGGGCGCCGGCCTCGTGCGCCGCGGCCGTGATCGCCGGGATGTCGGCGATCTCCATGGCCGGGTTGGTCGGCGACTCCAGCCAGACCAGGGCGGCGTCCTCGCAGGCCGCGACCACGGCCGCGGTGTCGGTGATGTCGACCAGGTGGGTGCGCAACCTCCCGCGGGCCTCCAGGTCGGCCAGCTGCATCACGGTGCCGTTGTAGGCGTGCCGCGGAGCCACGACGACCTGGTCGGAGCCGACGAGGTCGAGGACCGTCGCCACGGCCGCCAGCCCGGTCGCGAAGGCCAGGCAGCGTGCGCCCTCCTCGCCGCCCTCCAGGCTCGCCAGCGCGTCCTCGAACGCCGACCAGGTCGGGTTGGCGTAGCGGCCGTACTCGCGGTCGCCTCCGGCGACGTACGTGGAGGCCATCGTGATCGGCTCGTTGAACGGGGCATCGGGGACGCGCGGGGGCCGGCCGGCGTGGACGGCGCGAGTGGCGGGACGCATGGGACGAGACTAGGGCCCGCCCTAGGGCGAGGACCCGAGGAGGGCCGCCGGTAGGGTCGTCGCCGTGAGCCCGTCCCAGCCCCGGATCCGTGTCGCCGTCGTCTTCGGCGGGCGCTCCAGCGAGCACGCGATCTCGTGCGTGTCGGCCGGAAGCGTCATCAGCGCCCTCGACCCCGCGAAGTACGAGGTGGTCCCGGTCGGCATCACGACCGAGGGCCGGTGGGTGCTCGAGTCGAACGAGGGCGGCCGGCTCGCCCTCGGTCCCGCCGGAGAGCTCCCGACGGTCACCGGGGACCGCGAGGTCACCCTCAGCCCCGGCGCCGGCCTGGTCGTCCAGGACGCCGGCGACGTGCCGACGAGCCTCGGCGAGGTCGACGTCGTCTTCCCGGTCATGCACGGCCCGTGGGGCCAGGACGGCACCCTGCAGGGGCTGCTCGAGCTCGCCGGCGTCCGGTACGTCGGCGCCGGGGTGCTCTCGTCGGCCGTCGGCACCGACAAGGCCTACATGAAGCTGCTCTTCGAGGCCCACGGGCTGCCCGTGCAGCCGTGGGTGCTCGTCCGCCCGGGAGCCTGGGAGCGCGACCAGGACGCGATCACCGCCGCGGTCGACAAGCTCGGCTACCCGGTCTTCGTGAAGCCGGCCCGGGCCGGTTCCAGCTTCGGGATCAGCCGGGTGGAGACCGCGGGCGATCTCGCCGACGCGATCGCCGAGGCGCGGCGCTTCGACCCGAAGGTGATCGTCGAGGCGGGCGCCGTGGGCGCCCGGGAGGTCGAGATCGGAGTGCTGCAGGGCCGCGGCGGCGGTGATCCGGAGACCAGCGCGATCGCGGAGATCCGCGTCGACGCGGAGCACGCGTTCTACGACTTCGAGGCCAAGTACCTGCCCGAGCAGAACACCGGGATCGAGCTCCCGGCGGAGCTCGACGAGGCGACGGCGGCGGAGGTGCGCGGCCTGGCCGTGCAGGCGTTCCGGGCGCTCGACGTCGAGGGCCTCGCCCGCGTCGACTTCTTCGTGCTGCCCGACGGCAGCGTGGTCCTCAACGAGGTCGAGACGATGCCGGGCTTCACCGCGACGTCGATGTTCCCGCAGATGTGGGCCGCGTCCGGCCTGGCCTACCCCGACCTCGTCGACCGGCTGGTCCAGCTCGCGCTCGACCGCGACACCGGCCTGCGCTGAGGGGGCGGCCACCGGCGGCTACAAGCAGGGGGAGACCTCGCGGGTGGTCTGCTTGATGGCGGTGGCGAGGTCGGTCATCGGGGCCAGGGTCGGCCGGTAGTCGGCCGGCACGGTGACCTCGACGCGCGGCGACCTGCCGAGGGTGGTCATCACCACGTCCGCGCGCTGGTCGGCGATCACCGACTCGGGGACGAACCAGTCCACGCCGTTGGCGCGCTGGCAGGCGGAGAACTTGTCGTACCCCTCCGGCACGCCGACGCCGCACCGCAGCACGATCGCCGGGTCGCCCCAGGCGGCCGCGAAGGTGTTGCCGGTGGTCGGCCGCCGCGGCTGGTCGGCGACCTTGTCGGGCAGCGCCTCGACGAGCGCCTTGCACCGGGCGGCGTCGCCGGCCGAGACCTTGGTCGCCGGCACGTGCACCTCGTCGCCGCCGCAGCCGGTGAGCCCGGCGGTGAGGGCGGCCAGGGACAGCACGACGCCCGCCGCCCGGACGGGCAGCGGGCGTCGGTGAACGCTCAGGATCAAGAGCCGGTCAGATGTGGACGACGGGACACGTGAGCGTCCGGGTGATGCCGTCCAGCGTCTGCACCTTCGCGACGACGAGCTTGCCCAGCTCGTCGACGTTGCGGGCCTCCGCACGCACGATCACGTCGTACGGGCCGGTGACGTCCTCGGCGAGGATGACGCCCTTGATGTCGGTGATCTTGGCCGCGACCTCCGCCGCCTTGCCGACATCGGTCTGGATCAGGATGTACGCCTGGACAACCATTTCGTCTCCCTCGTCTCGGCGGTGAGTGGACCGAAGGGAAAACCTACCGGACCTGCGCACCCCGGGGAAACCGCGCGGGCCCCGCGCCGGGCCCGCGCTGGGCCCGCGTCGGGCCCGCGTCGGGCCCGGCGGGACCCGCGGGCCGGTCCGTGGGCCGGTCCCACCGGGGTGCAAGAGTGGCGCCATGACGTCTCCCGCTGCTGCTCCGACCCCGATCGCGCCCGGCGCGACCGTCGCCGACGTGGGGGAGTTCGGCCTGATCCGGCTCTTCTCCGGACGCTTCGAGCAGGGACCGCGGGTCTTCGTCGGGCCCGGGGACGACGCCGCCGTGCTGCGGGCGCCCAAGGGCCACGTGGTGGTCTCGACCGACCTGCTCGTCGAGGGCCGGCACTTCCGCCGGGACTGGGCCTCGGCCGCCGACGTCGGGCGCCGGGCGGCCGCGCAGAACCTCTCCGACGTCAACGCGATGGGCGGCCGCGCGACCGCGCTCACCGTCGGACTCGCCCTGCCGTCCGACCTGCCCGCCCAGTGGGTGGTCGACCTGGCGGACGGCATCGCCGAGGAGGCGGCCGCGGTCGGGGCCAGCGTGATCGGCGGTGACCTGACCCGGGGGAGCGAGGTCGTGGTCGCGGTCACCGTCCTCGGCGAGTGCGAGGTGGCCCCGGTGCTCCGCTCCGGCGCCCGGGCCGGCGACGTGCTCGCGATCTGCGGGCGTCAGGGCTGGGCCGCCGCGGGGCTCGCGGTGCTCGGCCGGGGTTTCCGCTCACCTCGCGCGGTGGTCGAGGCGTACCAGCGTCCGCGGCCGCCGTACGACGCCGGGGTGCTCGCCGCGCACGCCGGTGCGACCGCGATGATCGACGTCTCGGACGGCCTGGTCGCCGACGTCCGCCACCTCGCCGAGAGCTCCGGCGTCGACGTCGACGTGCAGACCTCGGCGTTCGCGATCGAGGAGCCGCTGCGGGCGGTCGGGGCGGCGCTCGGCGTGGACCCGGTGCGGTTCGTCCTCGGCGGCGGCGAGGACCATCCGCTGGTGGCGACCTTCCCCGCCGGGACCGTGCTGCCCGAGGGGTTCCGGGACATCGGCACGGTGAGCACGGCGGCCGGCGAGACCGGCAACGTCACGGTCGACGGCCAGGCCTACGAGGGTGAGGAGGGCTGGTCGCACTTCTGAGCAGGCGCGCACGATCCGGGGACGCGAAAACGGCGCACGTGCTCAGCACGTGCGCCGTCGACGACGGGTCGTTCAGGGGGTCAGCGGGTGACCTTGCCGGCCTTGAGGCAGCCGGTGCACACGTTGACACGCTTCGGCGCACCGTTGACGGTGGCGCGGACGCGCTGGATGTTCGGGTTGAAACGACGCTTGGTGATCTTGCGCGACCACGGACGGTTGTTACCGAAGCCGGGCTTCTTGGCGCAGATGTCGCAGACGGCAGCCACCGTGCACTCCTTGGGTTTGCTAAGACGAAGTTCGCGGGCCCGACACAGGTGATCGGGCAACCGAAGAAGGATAAACGACAGGGACCCCTCCACGCGAATCGAGGTGCGGGGCACTAGCGTGATCCGCATCATCGCCCGGGGATCGGACGAGCGGTCGCACGCGTGAGGAACGGGACGGACATGGTGGCAGCGGAGCGTGGCGAGCAGATCGCCACCTTCGACCTGGAGACGGTACGGCGCTTCGCCGACCTGGCCGTCTTCGGGCTGTCGGCGGCCCGCGAGGAGATCGACGCGCTCAACGTCTACCCGGTCCCGGACGGCGACACCGGCACGAACATGTACCTGACCGTCGAGGCCGCCCGGGAGGCGCTGCGCGAGCACCTCGCGTCGGTCCCCGCCGGCGAGGCCGAGCTCCGGCCCGCACTCGGCGCCTATGCCCGCGGCGCCCTGCTCGGCGCCCGCGGCAACTCCGGGGTGATCCTCAGCCAGCTCGTCGGCGCGCTGCTGCGCCGGATGGGCCAGGGACGCCCGGAGGACCGGTCCGCGGTGGTGATGGCCGAAGGCTTCGCACAGGCGAGCGAGGCGGCGTACGCGGCGGTCGGGACGCCGGTCGAGGGCACCATCCTCTCCGTGGCCCGGGCAGCCGCCGAGACGGCGGCCGAGGCGGCCCGGGACCCCGAGGCCCACCTCGGCGACGTCCTGCACGCCGCGGCGGACGCCGCCCGGGAGGCGCTGGCGCGGACCCCCGACCAGATGCCCCTGCTCCGCGAGGCGGGCGTGGTCGACGCCGGCGGGCGCGGCCTCTGCGTGATCCTGGACGCCGCCGAGACCGCCGTCACCGGCCACCGCCCGGTCGGGGCGCCCACCCCGGTGGGCACGAAGGCGATCCCGCAGCCGTTGCCGACGGGAGACCTGACCGAGGACGGCCCGGCGTACGAGGTGATGTACCTGCTGGACGCCGAGGAGGCCGCGATCCCCGGGCTGCGGACCCGGTTGCAGGCGCTGGGCGACTCGCTCGTGGTCGTCGGCGGCGAGGGCCTGTGGAACGTGCACGTCCACGTCGAGGACGTGGGCGCCGCCGTCGAGGCCGGGATCGAGGCCGGCCGGCCGCGCCGGATCCGGGTGACGCACTTCGCCGAGCAGGTCACCCGGGCCCGGGACCGCCGCGCGGTCGAGCGCCGCGGGCGCGCGGTCGTGGCGGTCGTCGCGGGCGACGGCCTGGCCGAGATCTTCACCGGCGCCGGGGCGCACGTGATCCACGGCGGCCCCGGCCGGCGGCCGAGCACCGGCGAGATCCTCGAGGCGGTCCTCGCGACCGGCGCCGAGGAGGTCGTGATCCTGCCCAACGACCCGGACAGCCTGGGCGTGGCCGAGGTGGCCGCCGCGACCGCCGAGGAGGGCGGGGACGTGCGGGTCGTGGTGATCCCGACGAAGGCCCAGGTCCAGGGCATCGCCGCGATGGCGGTCCACGAACCGGGCCGCGGCTTCGACGCCGACGTCGTGCAGATGACCGGCGCCTCCCGGGGTGCCCGGCACGGTGCGGTCACGGTCGCGGTCAAGCAGGCGATCACCAGCGCCGGGCCGTGCGAGCCCGGCGACGTGCTCGGCGTCCTCCAGGGCGACTTCGCCGTCGTCGGCGAGGACCAGTTCGGGGTCGCCCGGGACATCCTGCAGCGCCTCCTCGCCGCCGGCGGCGAGCTGGTCACCCTGGTCGCCGGCGAGGACGGCGACGACCTCGCCACCCGCTGCGCGGAGTGGGTCGAGAGCGAGCACCCCGGCGTCGACGTGCTGGTCTACGAAGGCGGCCAGGAGCGCTACCCGCTGCTCCTGGCGGTCGAGTGACCGGGGGCGTGAGGTGAAGGTCGGGTGGGACTCGTCCCTGAGCACGCTCGGGGGCAAGAAGGCCTCCGAGGTGGTCAAGGAGACCGGGTTCGAGACGGTCGGGGAGCTCCTCGGCCACTACCCGCGCACCTACGTCGAGAAGGGCCGGCTCAGCGACCTCGGCGACCTCGCGGAGGGCGACATGCTGTCCCTGGTCGGCGAGATCGTGAGCTCGCAGCAGAGGACCTGGCAGGACCGGCGCACCAAGCGGACGGCGTACCGGCAGGAGGTGCAGGTCAAGGCCGAGGACGGCAGCCTGCGGATGACCTTCTTCGACCGGGCCGCGGGCACCGCGGCCTGGCGGGCCCAGCAGCTCGCCGTCGGCCGGATCGGGATGTTCTCGGGCAAGCTCAAGTGGTTCAACAACCGCTGGGAGCTCAACAACCCGAATTCGCGGATGTACGGCGAGGACGGCGACGGGGCGGCCGAGGCGCTGGCGAAGATGCCCGACCTGATCCCCGTGTACCCGGTGATCGGGAAGATCGACAGCTGGCAGCTCGAGGAGCTGATCGGACTCGCGCTGGACCTCGTCGACGCTGTCCCCGACCCGCTGCCCGAGGCGGTGCGGGCCGAACGCGACCTGCTCGGCATCGACCAGGCGCTGCGCTGGATCCACCGCCCGGACAACCGCGCCGAGCTCGGCGCCGCCCGCAAGCGCCTCAAGTTCGACGAGGCGTTCGTGACCCAGGCCGTGCTGGCCCGGCGGCGCGCCGCCCACCGGGCCGATCCCGCGACGCCGCGGCCCGGGACGGGCGACGGTCTGCTCGCCCGCTTCGACGCCCGGCTCCCGTTCACCCTCACCGCCGGCCAGGTCCGCGTCGGGGAGGAGATCGCGGACGAGCTCGCCGGCGTCCACCCGATGCACCGGCTGCTCCAGGGCGAGGTCGGCTCCGGCAAGACCCTGGTCGCCCTGCGGGCGATGCTCCAGGTCGTCGACTCCGGCGGCCAGGCGGCCCTGCTCGCGCCGACGGAGGTGCTCGCCCAGCAGCACGCCCGCTCGATGGCCGCGATGCTCGGCGACCTCGGCGAGGGCGGCCACCTGGGCGCGGCCGAGGGGGCCACCCGGATCGCGCTGCTCACCGGCTCCCTGGGCACGGCCGCGCGGCGCCAGGCGATGCTGGACGCCGCGAGCGGGGAAGCCGGCCTCGTGATCGGCACGCACGCGCTGCTGGAGGAGAAGGTCCAGTTCTTCGACCTCGGTCTCGTCGTCGTGGACGAGCAGCACCGGTTCGGCGTCGAGCAGCGGGCCGCGCTGACCGGGAAGGCCGGGACCCCGCCGCACGTGCTGGTGATGACCGCGACCCCGATCCCGCGGACCGTCGCGATGACCGTCTTCGGCGACCTCGACACCTCGACCCTCGCCGAGCTGCCCGCCGGGCGTGGCGAGGTGCAGACCAACGTGGTGCCGGTGCGCGCCCAGCCGGCCTGGCTCGACCGGGCCTGGCAGCGGGTCCGCGAGGAGGTCGCCGCGGGACGCCAGGCCTACGTCGTCTGCTCCCGGATCGGGGACGAGCCGCCGCCCGAGGACGGGCCCGAGCTGTACTCCGTCGAGGACGTCGCCCCGGCCCTGGCCACCGGTCCGCTGAGCGGGCTCCGGGTCGAGAAGCTGCACGGCCGGATGAGCCCGGAGGAGAAGGACCGGGTGATGCGCGCCTTCGCCGGCGGTGAGGTGGACGTGCTCGTCTCCACGACCGTCATCGAGGTCGGCGTCGACGTGCCGAACTCGACGGTGATGGTGATCCTCGACGCCGACCGCTTCGGCGTCTCCCAGCTCCACCAGCTCCGCGGCCGGATCGGCCGGGGCGGCCACGCCGGCCTCTGCCTGCTCGTCACCGCTGCGGCCCCGGACTCGCCCGCGCTGGAGCGGCTGAGCGCGGTGGCCGGGACCCGGGACGGGTTCGAGCTGTCCCGGATCGACCTGGAGCAGCGCCGCGAGGGCAACGTCCTCGGGGTCGAGCAGAGCGGCCGCCGCTCGGCGCTCCGGTTGCTCTCGGTGCTCACCGACGAGGACGTGATCGTCGCCGCACGCGACGCCGCCACCGCGCACCTCGAGCGCGACCCCGACCTCACCCGGACGCCGGGTCTCGCGGCCGCGGTGCGCGCCGTCGAGGACTCCGAGCGCGCCGCCTACCTGGACAAGCACTGAGGAGGATCCGTGACGAGGACCACGACCACGATCCCCGGCGCCTGCTGCGCGAGGCTCGCGACGGCGCGGGGACCGCGGTCATGACCCGGATCATCGGCGGCAGCGCGCGAGGACGCCGGCTGCGCACGCCCACCGGCGACGCCACCCGGCCGACCTCGGACCGGGTGCGCGAAGCGTTGTTCTCGGCGCTGGAGTCCCAGCTGGGCTCGCTGCACGGGCTGCGCGTCCTCGACCTGTACGCCGGCTCGGGCGCGGTCGGCCTGGAGGCCGGCTCCCGCGGCGCGGCGGCCGTGACGCTGGTCGAGCAGGACCGTCGCACCGCCGCGCTCGTCGAGGAGAACGCCCGCACCGTCGGCGTCGAGGCGAGCGTGCTGGCACAACCGGTGGCGCGCGTGCTCGCGACGGCTCCGCGGGCGCCGTACGACGTGGTGTTCCTGGACCCGCCGTACCCGCTGGGCGAGGACGAGCTCGCCGAGGCGCTCGGCCTGCTGGTGTCGCAGGGCTGGCTGAGCGACGGCGCCGCTGTCGTCGTGGAGCGGTCGGCGCGTAGCGTGGAGCCTGCGTGGCCCGGGGGGCTCGAGGGTCCCCGCATCAAGAAGTACGGCGAGACCGTGCTCTGGTACGTTCGCCGCCGTCCGCTGGACGAGTCCGAGTAGGAGAAGCAGTGCGCAGAGCCGTCTGCCCCGGGTCCTTCGACCCGGTCACCAACGGGCACATCGACATCGTGTCCCGTGCCTCCGCCCTGTTCGACGAGGTCGTCGTGGCGATCGGGGTGAACAAGTCCAAGGCCAGCGCCCGGCTGTTCTCCGCCGAGGAGCGGATGGAGATGCTGCGCGAGGCCACCAAGGGCTTCGACAACGTGACCGTCGCCGGCTTCTCCGGCCTGCTGACCACCTTCTGCCAGGAGAACGACATCCGGGCGATCGTGAAGGGCCTGCGCGCGGTCAGCGACTTCGACTACGAGCTGCAGATGGCCCAGATGAACTCCTCGCTCGTCGACGTCGAGACCGTCTTCATCCCGACCAGTCCCGAGTACTCCTTCCTGGCGTCCTCCCTGGTCAAGGAGGTCGCGATGTTCGGCGGCGACGTGTCGGCGCTGGTGCCGCCGTTCGTGCTCGACCGGCTCACCGTCCGGCTCGCCGAGAAGCGCGCCGCCGAGTCCGCGGGGGAGTGAGCCGGTGAAGGAGGACATCGAGCAGCGGCTCGCGGAGCTCCGGGAGGCGGTCGAGAGCGCGCGCTCGGTGCCGATGTCGGCATCGGTGATGTTCAACCGCTCGGACTTCCTGGAGCTGGTCGACCGGCTCCAGGAGGCCGTCAACGCGACGCTCGCGGAGGCCAGCGAGGTGGTCGAGGACCGGGACGCGTTCGTCGATACCGGCCGGCTGGAGGCGATCGAGATCCTGCGCGAGGCCGAGCGCAAGCAGGCCGACCTGGTCTCCGACACCGACGTGTACAAGCTCGCCCAGGCGCGCGCCGCGGAGGTCGAGGCCGAGGCGCAGCAGGCGGCCGCGGAGCTGCGGGTCGAGGCCGACCAGTACGTCGAGGCGAAGCTCGCGAACTTCGAGCACACCCTGGAGAAGACGCTGGACCTCGTACGCCGCGGCCGGGCGCAGCTCACCGGCGGGCACGTGCACGGCCTGGGCGACGACAGCGACGTGGCCGACATCACCCTGAGCGAGCACCTCGACCGGTGAGCCGGGCCCGATTGGCCCCCACGGCTCCCGGCGGATAGACTCCCGTAGGTTCTGCAGAGCCTCAAACGGAAGTGAAACCTTGCGCCATCTCGACCCGAGAGCGCCGCTCGTGCTCGACACACGCGAGCTCGGCCGCCGCCCGGGGTCCCAGCGCACGGTGACGTTCCCGGCTGAGGCTCCTGCAGAGCTGGGCATCGAGATCCTGGGCGTACCCGAGGGCTCGCAGATCGACTTCGACCTGCGGCTCGAGGCCGTCATGGAGGGAGTGCTCGTCACCGGAACGGCTTCGGCCGATCTCGTGGGCGAGTGCGCACGGTGCCTGGAGCCGATCGAGGACGACGTCACGATCGACATCCAGGAGCTGTACCTCTACGGAGAACCCGGCGACGGGGACGACGAGGACGACGATGTCAGCCGGACCGAGGGCGACCTGGTCGACCTCGAGCCGGTGCTGCGGGATGCGGTGGTGCTCGCACTGCCGTTCCAGCCGCTGTGCCAGGACGACTGTCCGGGACTGTGCACCGAGTGCGGTGCGCGCCTGGCGGACGACCCGGGACACCGGCACGACGAGCCCGTCGACCCCCGGTGGGCGACGCTCGGGCAGCTCGCAGCGACCGACGAAGACTAGAAGCAACACTCAAGGCAAACCGGCCGGGGAGACCCGGCTGCTGATCAAGGAGAACACCGTGGCTGTCCCGAAGCGGAAGATGTCGCGCAGCAACACGCGCCACCGTCGTTCGGCGTGGAAGGCCGTTGCCCCGTCGCTGGTGACGTGCACCAACCCGGCCTGTGGCTCGAAGCACCTGCCGCACCGGGCCTGCCCGGAGTGCGGTCAGTACGGTGCCAAGGCCGACCGTCGCCAGGTCATCTGAGCCTGCTGCTGCTTTGACGCAGTCGTACGAGGACCTGCGTGCCGCGCTCGGGGACCCCGATCTGGGGCCCGAGCTACTCGAGCTTGCGCTGACGCACCGGTCCTACGCCTACGAGAACGGTGGTCTGCCGACCAACGAGCGCCTGGAGTTCCTGGGTGACTCCGTGCTCGGCGTGGTGATCACCGAGACGTTGTACGTGACCCACCCGGACCTCTCCGAGGGCCGGCTGGCGAAGCTGCGCGCCGCGGTCGTCAACGCGCGTGCTCTCGCCGAGGTGGCGCGCACGATCGGCCTCGGCCCGTACATCCGACTCGGCAAGGGCGAGGAGTCGACCGGAGGGCACGACAAGGCCTCGATCCTCGCCGACACCGTCGAGGCGGTGATCGGTGCGACGTACCTGTCCAGCGGCTTCGAGTCCGCGGGACGCCTCGTCCACCTGTTGTTCGACCCGCTGCTCGACGCGGCCGCGGCGCTCGGCGCCGGCCTGGACTGGAAGACGAGCCTCCAGGAGTTCTGCGCGGAGCACGACCTGGGCGTCCCGAGCTACGTGATCGAGGACGAGGGCCCGGACCACATGAAGACCTTCACCGCACAGGTGCGGGTCGCCGACCGGATGCACGGTCACGGCGTCGGCCGCTCGAAGAAGGAAGCCGAGCAGCAGGCCGCGGAGTCGGCGTACCAGACGCTCCTGGAGGAGCTCACCGTCGCGGCTCCCGCGGTCGACGACGCCGTCGCCGGCGAGGCCTCGCCCGCCGGTGCCTGAGCTCCCCGAGGTCGAGGTCGTCCGTCGCGGCCTCGAGGCGCACGTGCTGGAGCGCACGATCACCGAGGTCGAGGTGCTGCACCCGCGCCCGGTACGCCGCCACCTGCCCGGCCCCGCGGACTTCGCCGCGCGCCTCACCGGCCGCACCTTCACCGCCGCCCGGCGCCGCGGGAAGTACCTGTGGCTGCCGCTGGACAGCGGTGACGCACTGCTCGGTCACCTCGGGATGAGCGGCCAGATGCTCGTCCAGCGGGCCGACGCCCCCGACGAGCGGCACCTGCGGGTCCGTTTCCGGTTCGAGGGCGGCGACGGCTCTCAGCTGCGGTTCGTGGACCAGCGGATGTTCGGCGGGCTGTCCTACGCGCCCGGGGGAGCCGACCTGCCGGCGGAGCTGGAGCACATCGCGCGGGACCCGCTCGACCCGGAGTTCGACGACGCCGCGTTCTTCCGCCGGGCCCGCCGCAGCCGGTCCGGGATCAAGCGGATCCTGCTCAACCAGACGATGATCTCGGGCGTCGGGAACATCTACGCCGACGAGGCGCTCTGGCTGGCCGGTCTGCACGGCGAGCGGGCGGGGGACCGGCTCCGGGTGAGCGACCTCGAGCGAGTCCTCGCCGCGGCCCGCACGGTGATGACGGCGGCCCTGGCGCAGGGCGGCACCTCCTTCGACGCGCTGTACGTGAACGTGAACGGGGAGAGCGGTTACTTCGACCGCTCGCTGGAGGTCTACGGCCGCGAGGGGGAGGCGTGCTCGCGGTGCGGCAGCCCGGTGCGGCGGGTCAGCTTCATGAACCGGTCCTCGTTCTTCTGCCCGGCGTGCCAGCGGGCTCCGCGCGGTCTTGCTCGTTGACGCGCGTCATGAGACTCTTGTAGACGGCCCGGTCAGGGTCGAACCCATCTGAAAATCTCCCCCCGGAGGACATATCCATGGCCAAGGCTCTCCTCGGCTACATGGGCGGCACGGACCCCCGCGTGACTGCCCGCCTCGCACGTGAGAACCAGCTTCTTCGCCAGCGGATCGCCGACCTCGAGGACGTCACCATGCGTCTTCAGAAGGAGAACGACGCGCTCGCCACGATGGTGAGCGAGTCCGCGGCGGACGAGGTCCTCGAGCTCGCTTGAGGACGCGCGACACCCGGTGGCCCGTGCAGGGACACCGGGAACAGGCGCGTCCCCGGACAGCGGCGCGCCGCCGTCCGACACGCGGGCGGATTACCCCTGAGGAGCCCTGCGGCACGTAGTCTCGACGGTGCCGCTTCCCCCGGCAGGAGTTCGCCTAGGATTCCTGTTCGCGCGCCCGCACCACTGCGGTCGACACTGCCGGAACGAGGAGCCCGCTTTGTACCTGAAGAGCCTGACCCTGAAGGGGTTCAAGTCCTTCGCCTCCTCGACCACGCTGCAGCTGGAGCCGGGCATCACCTGCATCGTCGGCCCGAACGGCTCCGGCAAGTCCAACGTCGTGGACGCGCTCGCCTGGGTGATGGGTGAGCAGGGCGCCAAGTCGCTGCGCGGCGGCAAGATGGAGGACGTCATCTTCGCCGGTACCGCCGGCCGTCCGCCGCTCGGGCGCGCCGAGGTGCAGCTGACCATCGACAACGCCGACGGCGCCCTGCCGATCGAGTACGCCGAGGTCACCATCAGCCGGACGATGTTCCGCAACGGCGGTTCGGAGTACGCGATCAACGGCACCTCCTGCCGCCTGCTCGACATCCAGGACCTGCTCTCCGACTCCGGCATCGGCCGCGAGATGCACGTCATCGTCGGCCAGGGCCAGCTCGACTCGATCCTGCGGGCGACCCCGGAGGAGCGCCGCGGCTTCATCGAGGAGGCCGCCGGTGTCCTCAAGCACCGCAAGCGCAAGGAGAAGGCGCTCCGCAAGCTCGACTCCACCGAGGGCAACCTGACCCGTCTCAACGACCTGCTCACCGAGATCCGGCGCCAGCTGAAGCCGCTCGGCCGCCAGGCCGAGGTCGCGCGTCGCGCGCAGACGGTGCAGGCCGACCTGCGCGACGCCCGTGCCCGTCTGATGGCCGACGACCTGGCCGCGGCCCGGACGTCGCTGGAGCAGGAGCTGGCCGACGAGAGCGTGCTGGTCGCCCGGCGTGCCGAGGTCGAGGCGGAGCTCGCCGCGACCCGCGAGGTCGAGGCGGCCCTCGAGGCGGCGCTGCGCGAGGACCTGCCCGCCCTCGCCCGGGCCCAGGAGACGTGGTTCGGGCTCTCCGGGCTGCGCGAGCGGCTGCGCGGGACCGCGAGCCTGGCCGCCGAGCGGGTCCGCAACGCCCAGCAGGTGGGCGAGGAG
The DNA here is from genome assembly GCF_052114005.1 of Marmoricola sp. RAF53. Lineage (NCBI taxonomy): Bacteria > Bacillati > Actinomycetota > Actinomycetes > Propionibacteriales > Nocardioidaceae > Marmoricola > Marmoricola sp. RAF53. Next base: position 24,303 of record NZ_JBFRDX010000037.1, read on the forward strand.
CAGGCGAACACCGGACGCGACCCCGACGAGCTCGAGGCCGAGGCCGACCGGGTCCAGGTCGAGGAGGACGCGATCCTCGCCGAGGTCGAGCAGAACCGCGGCGCGCTCGAGGCCGCGGTCACCGCCCGGCAGGCGTCCGAGGCGGCCTTCGGCGAGGAGGAGCGCCGGATCGCCGGGCTCCAGCGCGCGGCCGCCGACCGCCGCGAGGGCCTGGCCCGGCTGCACGGCCAGGACAACGGCCTGCGC
>NZ_JBFRDX010000038.1:0-19483 GCF_052114005.1 Marmoricola sp. RAF53
ACCTGCGCCATCGAGGCATCAGAGTCGCGGTAGACCCGGATCACGTCCTCGCGGAACTCCTTGGGAAACGCCTTCGGCATGGTGCACATCCTTCCAGCGTCGACACACGTCGACGCAGATCAGATGTCACCTATCCGTGCAGCAGACCCGTTTGCTGAACTCCAGCGCGCTAGTTGCCTAGGCAGACTTCGGGCTTAGGCAGGCACCACTGATCCCGCCCGTTCGACCATGCGAAGGCCGGTCGCCATGACATCGCGCAAGTCCCCGCCAAATGCCGCCAGGTCCCAACCCGGCCTCCGTCGGACGGGAGGCGGGAGTGGGCTTCCCAAGACGTGGGCGCCGAGGCGACGACCGGCCCGATGCGCCTGGATTGTCTATCGCTAGCATGCTCAGCATGGCTTCTGACCTGCAGCGTTTGGTCGATCACCTGGGCAACCGTCTCGGTCGCTCGGTCGCGATCGACGACGCCCAGATCCGCTTGCTGGCGTACAACGCCCACACCACCGGGGTCGACGCCATCAGGGTCGATTCGATCATGCACCGACGCGTTTCTCAGACGGTGCGTGATTACCTCAGGGACCTCGACGTGCAGAAGGCGGAGGACGTGTTCACCGTGCCGGCACGTCCGAGCATGGGGCTCACCGTGGAACGAACCGGCATGCCAATACGGCGCGAGCGGGTCCTGCTGGGATTCATCTGGTTCGTCGGGTCCGATGGCCCAGTGACCGACATGGAGGCCGATGCGTTGCGGGAGGCGGCCGGGCAGGCCGCGCTGATCCTGCACCAGCAGCGGCTCGCCGGTGAATTCGCGATAGGCCAAGAGCGAGAACTGCTGCGAGACCTCCTCGCCGAGGATCCAGAGCTCCACGTTGGTGCCGCCGAGCAACTCGTCGAACAAGAGCTGATTAACGCGGGTCGGGTGACTGCGCTGGTGGCGACGGTATCCCAACAGCCAGGTGAGCCGTTGGCCGAACGGGACCGCGTCGCGTTGAGCGCAGCGGTCGAGTTGGGAAGGCGACGGCTGCCTCCGCGAGCCGCCCTCACGTTGCAACGGCCTGGCCACGCACTGCTGGTCACGGTCTCTCCGGCCCACACAAGGACCGGCGAGACGCCTGCAGAGGTCGCCTTCGTGGTGCGCGAGAAGTTGATGGCTGAGAGCGGTCGGGATTCCGGAACGTGTTGGGTTGGCATTGGCGGCACCTGCGCCCACATCAGCGACCTGAGGCACAGCTACAACCAAGCGTGGCGCGCCGCCGAAGTCGCTCGGGTCACCGGCGTCGTCGGGCCAATCGCGGACTACGCCAACCTCGGGGTGTACGCGCTGCTGAGCCACCTGTCCTCGCAACAACTCTCCGAGTCCCTGCACCCTGGCGTCCGCTCACTACTACAGATCGGAAGCGGGCACGACGATCTCGTCGCAACGCTCACCATGTACCTCGAAAACGCTGGTGACATCAAGCGCACTTCCGACGCGCTGTACATCCATCGCGCAACGCTCTACAACCGCCTGCGTCGCATCGAAACACTCTCCGGATTGGACCTGTCCCGCGGCGAGGATCGCCTCACCGCCCACCTCAGTCTGAAAGTCGCCCGGCTGCTGGAAGTCCCGCCAGTCCAGCAGTGACTCAGACGGCTCCTATCTCCCGGCGACCGAAAGTCGCCACCCGGACGGCGCTAACTCGCTGTGCGCGATCACACGGGTGAAGCCACTTGGTCGACGCGTTGCCGCATCCTTGTGAGCGGCACGGCGCCCCCTCCGACCATCGCCTCATGGACGTCTAGGATGTCTCCCCCCAGCGAGGACTCGCGGGCCTCCTGGAACGCCAGGTACCCGCCGCGGTAAGCGAGTGCCTGGGCAGGCAGGTCCGTCGCGTACCGCAAAGCCTCCAACGCGATCTGGCCGTCGTCGTCCAATGTGTTGGCGCGCATGAAGGCATGCGCGCGGGGAAGATTCCATCGTCCAAGATTCAGTGCCGTGTCGACCACGAGGCGCGTCGCGGTGTAACGCTCGTGGCACAGCCGGCCGTATGCGTCCCAGTCGTCCTCGTAGGATCCCAGCTCCCATCCGAGGCCGGACGCGTATTCGGCCCAGCCTTCCTCGAACGCCGTCAATCCGATTGCGTACCGCTGGACCGGATGCAAGTCGGCGTTCTCGTTCTGTCGCGCGAGGTGAAAGTGGTGGCCGGGAACGAGCTCGTGCAGGATCAGCGCGGCTGCGGTGAGTTGTGAGCGGGAGCCAAGACCCGAGCCGTTGAACAAGTACAACCCGACCGGGTCGCTGGGCGTCGGGATCCGGTAGTAACCGAATGCCAGAGCGGACTCGACGGCAGGGTCGGCTCTCCGGACGTCGTATGGGGCTTGGGGGAAGACGCGGAACAGCTCGGCGATGCCTGGCTCGGCGTGGCGCATGTGCCGCCGATAGAGAGCAGCAACTGCGTCCGGGCTCTCGGCGTACAGGTGCGGTTGCGCGGCGACCCACGAGCGCGCCTCTACGTCGTCGGCCGGGCCGCCGAGCTTCGAGCGCAGCTCGGCCATCTGGTCCGACAGTTCGGCGCACTGCTCCAACCCCAGCTGGTGCAGATCGTCGGGATCCGTATCGAGGGTCATTTCCTGCCGGACGAACGCTCGGTAGATCTCGTCGCCGCCGGGCAATGAGTGCACACCAACGGCCTCGCCGGCTACCGTTTTCGAGGCTTCGATCTCGGCGAGCACGTCTGTGCACGCCTGTGCGACAGCCTCGTCGAACAGCGACGTCGACAACTCGCTCCGGAGTGCGAGCCAGGTGGAGCGGGACTCCGCCAGCGCCTCGCGCGGCAGCACGATGCCCCGTGCCCTTTGCTCCCGCACCAGCCCAGCAATCGAGCGTAGACGGGCGGCGAACTGCGGGACCAGGTGCGCGCGCTCCCCTTCGGGACGGTGCGCTATACCCTTGGCGACTGTCGGCAGCAACCGCGACTGGTAAGGCGCTGCCGGGTGGATATGCCACATCTGGTCGACCCATCCAGCGTGTCGCCTCAGCAGCATCTCGAGCACGGCTGCAAGGTCCTCGTCCTCGGCCGGAATCACCACCGCAGACAACCTGTCGAGCAGCGCTCGGGCCTCGGCCGACTGGAGCGCGACCGTGCCTTCGTCCACAGGCTCGATCACGTCGATCTCACCACCGGCCACCACCGCGCAGTAGGGATCGCGCCGCTTGAGTAGCGGCCAGTACTCGTCGGCAATAACGGTGACCGAGTCCATCAGGTTCTCCTCATCAGTCGGTCCTGGGTCGTTGCGCGGAGGGCGCGGCCACTCGCAACCATCATCCCAGCACCGTGCCGGGTGAGCTCGTGTCCGTTTCGCGCTTGCGGGAAAAGCGGCCGACGTCGATAGTCCGTCCGGTCCGGGGAGCCTGGAAGCGCACCGGCTCGGCGTCGTGGTCGTAGCCGCCCTCCACTGCAGTGATCAGCGTGTTCATCAACTGGCCGACGGCGGGCGCGTTCTTGAACTGGTTCCCGCTCGTCCCCATGGCGACGTAGTAGCCGTCGAGAGCGGTCCGGTCATAGATCGGGCTCCAGTCCGAGGCGACGTCGTAAACCCCCGCGATCCCTCTCGGAACGTTTGGAACGCCGAGGTCGGGGAAGCGGCGTGCGGCCCGCGTGACCTGTGCCTCGAACACCGGCTTCGTGCGCGTGAGGTCGACCGCGTCGGGGTCTTCCACCCAAGTCAGGGGATCGCACGCCGGCTCCGTGCCCCCGATCAGCATTCCGTCTCCGGTCGTCGGACGGAGGTAAATGCCGAGATCGAGGTCGCCGATGATCGGGCCCATGCGCTCTTGGGAGTTGAAGCCGGTGGGAGCCGTGACGTGGTGCACCTCCTGGCGAAGGGGGCGCACGGTAACGGTGAAGTCGCTGCCCACGCCGGCCATGGCGTTGACTCGACCTGACCACGGACCCGCCACGTTGACGACGACGGGCGCGCTGATCTGCTCGCCGTCGGCAAGTACCACGCCGCTCACCCGTCCCGCGGACCTCGTCACTTCGGTGACCAGCCTTTTGAACAGGAACTGGGCGCCATGTCGCATGGCCACATCGGCGAGGTTCTGCGACGCCAGCATCGGATCGTTGACGAACCCGGCATCAGGCGTGTAGATCGCGCAGAGCTCGCCATCGCCGTCCGCCCAGAACCCGTCGTCATCGAGCCGCTTCGGCGGCCAGAAGCGGTGCGCGTCGATGCCGGGCACTCGCTCGCGAAGCGTCGCAGGGTCCCAGATCTCGAAGGGCACCCCGACCTCGGTGAACATCGCACCGATTTGGGCCACCCGCGTATCCGGGCTATCGAGGACGATGCCTCCTACTTGGTGCATCGCCGCCAACCCCGTCCCCGGATCGCCTCCGAGGTGCTCGGCCCAGTTGCTCCAGCAGTGGTACGCCTCCCAGGAGAGAGCCACGGCATCGCGTGTCGAGAAGTTGAACCGCACCACCGCGCTCGAGGCACTTGTGGAGCCATGACCCGCCCCGGCTGCCTTGTCCACGACGACGACGTCCCGACCGGCGCGCGCCAGCTCCAGCGCCACCGATGAGCCGATCACGCCTGCGCCCACCACGACCACGTCAGCGCCTATCGCCATCAACACTCCTTGAAGACGTCGTCCGGCCCATCGCTTCGTCCGGACTCCTCAGGGGATCCAGCATGCTGGCACGCCTGGGCCCACGCATCCGACGAATGTCAAGTGACCTCGACCTCGTTCTCGACACCCGACAACGTCGCAAGGCATTAGGTCGACATGCGACGAATGACGATGGCTGCCCATCGTCGCCCTACCTAGGCCTGTCGTCCTACACAAAGATGGAGCGACCTCATGAGCATCGAACTTGAGCCCGCGCACGTTCCGACCCAGCAACGAGCCAGGTTCGCCGTCACCGCCGAGCAGCTCGGGCGCTATCAGATCGATGTCCCACTCCCGGTCGACTACTCCTCGTCGACCCGTGATTACCCGGTGATCGTCGTCCTGGACGCGAACGACCGTTTCGAAGCCGTGCACGCATCGTCAACGGGCTCGGCTTCCTAGCAGCGAATCTGATGCTGCCGGCGTCGATCGTCGACGGAGTCCGCTACCCGGAGGGCGAGGGAATGGTCGGCTGGTACGGGCGGCGCAACCACGACTTCTTCGGTCCGTGGGGCATGCCCGATCGGGCCGGCCAATTGATCTCCCAGGTCTCCGACGCCATGGCCGCAGCTGGTGGCACGCCGGATCTCACACTGCGTGCCGGCGGCGCAGATCGATTCCTGAACTTCCTTGGTCAGGGCTGATCCCGGCCTTGGCGCAGAAGTACCGTGTTGATCTTCACGCCCGTCGCACCATCATTGGCGAGTCCAGTGGCGGTCACTTCGTGCTCCACGCGCTCTACTACTTGGACTCGCCGTTCCGCCGCTACCTCGCAGTGAGCCCCGCCTTCGGCATGCCGCCCGGAGCGATCCTCCGTCGCGAGGCAGAGTTCGCCACAGACCGCGACGACCACGACGTCGAGGTCTACATCGCTGCGGCCGGTCAGGCCATGACCGGCGCGCACGCCCTCGGCCACGAGGTGAGCGGCATGGCGTGGGTGCGTGAGCAGGTCGCCATTCGGGCCTGGCCCTCGGCGCGCATCCACGCGGAGCTGCTCATCGGCGAACAGCACGGGCTCGCGTTCGCCCGCGCCGCCGAAGCAGGACTTCTGTTCCTAGTCGAAGGGAACCGCGAGCGCGTCTGCGACGAGGAAGGGATCCAGACCTGCCCCCCCGAGCCCGGGCAGGAGCGACCGTGACACTGCCGAGAGGCCACGCGATGACCGACGCCCCCCCCGCAATACATGTCACCTGAACACGTCGCGGCGATGAACGACCTGCTGCGCGACGACGAGGGGATTCGGGCCGCCTGCGCCCAGCTCGATCGACTGCGAGCGATGACGTTCCGCGTGGTGGACGTGCCAGTCGGAGAGCACATCTTCTGGACTATCACCTACCGCGACACACTGCAGTTCTCGCTGACCGACCATCCCCCCGACATCATGGTCACCGCAACCTGGGATGACATGGTCCGCGCCACCCGCTCCAGCCGCGCTGGAAGCCCCACAAAGCCCGAGCTCAGCGTGCAGGGTTCCGAAGCACTTTCGCCCAACTGCTGGCGATTTTGGAGATCGGTCGAGTCGTGGCAACCCTCGACATTCGCCTGCCCGAAGCGTGAGAGTCTCACGACGCGACGCGGACGACGCGTGGTCCGCGTGACGCCGAGGGCGTGGAACAAGGCACGTGGATCGACGAGGAGACTGCCGCCATCAGCGCCGAGAACGACGCCCGCTCGCGTGCCGACCTTTACGAGCCGGTCCACGCCGTTCTGGGCGATGCACGGCATGGGCTTGTCCGCCGAGATCGCTCGCCCCTCGTCCGCGACCCGCATCCGACGTCGAGGGGCTGCGTATCGCTGACTAGATAGGTACCGCAAAGGTCGGCTAGATGTGGTGTCCAGGGACGTTGTTTCGTGACACGGCCCTGAGTTGCTGGAAGGCGAAGGCCTCCGGTTGTGAAGTGGAGATGTCTAGTAACCGCTTCGCACCCAGGAGGCCTTCGTGTCCCACGCTAACGCTGCTCTGACCCCAAAAGCTCGACTACGCCTGGCTCGGTTGATCGTCGAGGACGGCTGGAAGCCTTCGGTGGCGGCCAAGATGTTCATGGTCTCGACCGTGACCGCCCGCAAGTGGGCGGCCCGACTACGGACTGAAGGGCCCGCCGGAATGCTCGACCGGTCGTCCCGGCCGAGGCATTGTCCGCACCTGACCCCGGCGCCGGTGCGCCGTCAGATTCTCGAGCTGCGGTGGCGCCAGCGACTCGGCCCGGTCCAGATCGGCGGCCGATTGGGAGTCCCGGCCTCGACGGTGCACGCGGTCCTGGTTCGGGCGGGGGTGAACCGGCTGTCGCGGATCGACCGGGTCACCGGTGAACCGATCCGCCGCTATGAGCACCCGCATCCGGGCGCGATGATCCACGTCGATGTCACCAAGTTCGGCAACATTCCCGACGGCGGTGGTCACCGCTTCCTGAGCCGGCAGCAGAGCAAACTCAACGCCACTGCGATGGCTCAACGAACCGGCCAACGCGGGAAGCAGTCCCGTCCCTTGATCGGTACTGCCTACTTGCACACCGTGATCGACGACCACTCCCGGGTTGCCTACGTCGAGATCTGTGGCGACGAGAAGGCCGAGACCGCTGTCGGAGTCCTGCAACGCGCCGTTGCTTGGTTCGCCGACCGAGGCGTGGTCGTCGAGCGGGTGCTCTCCGACAACGGCAGCTGCTACCGCTCCTTCGCCTGGCGTGACGCCTGCGCCGTCCTCGGCATCACCCACAAACGAACCAGGCCCTATCGGCCCCAGACCAACGGCAAGAGCGAGCGGTTCCACCGCACCCTGGCCGACGGCTGGGCATACGCCCGGTTCTACGGCTCAGACGGCGAGCGCAGGGCAGCCCTGCCGGAGTGGATCCACTTCTACAATCACCACCGGATCCACTCCGCCATCGGCGGCACGCCCATCAGCAGGCTGACCAACCTGCCTGGACATCACAGGTAGACCGCGGACCCTGACCCGGGGGACGCGCGACCCTCTGGAGGATCCCGAAGAGTGTTCCGCACCTGCCTCTGCCGCTGGGCTCACTCAAGCCCATACGGGTGTGGCCGTTGCGGCGGGCGACGTGTCGAAGCGCGGCGCCCCTTAATCCGACAGACGTCGATTGTGCGGCAACCCGCGCTCCACGATGCTGTCCTGCAAGCGACAACCTTCATGTCCGCGTCAACGATCGGAGGTCGAGATGACCAAGGGCCCTGGACCGTTTGAGACGTTCTCCCTTCCACACGCCGAGGCGTTCGACATGCTTGCGGCATCGGGGGAGACTTACCGGATCTCGGTCGGCTTCCCCGCGTCCTATGCGAGTACGAGCACGAACTATCCGGTCATCTATGTGCTCGACGCGGACTTCTTCTTCGGCACGATGCTCGAGGTGGTGCGCTTTCGCGGCCTGCTCGGGGAGATCTCGGAAGCCGTCGTCGTCGGCATCGGCTACCCGCTGGGTACCGACTTCCGCACCACGAACCTGCGGCGCACGTACGACTTCAGCACCAGCGAGTGGGACCTGACCACACCCGTCGGGCGCGATGTCAAGGGCGTCTACGACGCGATGGGTGCTGAGCCGCACTTCGGGGGTGCTCCGGCATTCCTGGACTTCCTCACAGAGGACGTGCAGCCCCTGATCGCGGACCGCTACCGCGTCGACACAGCCGACGCCGCGCTGTTCGGTGTCTCCGCCGCCGGCAACTTCGTCGGACATTCGCTCTTTCGGCGGCCGGAGGCGTTCGTCAAGTACGTCGCAGCGAGCCCAGGCTTCTGCTACAACGACTGGGACGTCTTCGCTCTCGAAGAGGAGTACGCCAATACGCACGACGACCTCGACGCCGTCGTGTACCTCGCCGCAGGATCCGGCGAAACGTTCCAGCTGGCAAGCGGCGGGCTCGTCAGTGGGACAGTCCGAATGGCCGAGACGTTGCACCAGCGTCGGTACCCGAGCCTCCAACTAAGCTGCGACATTCTCGCCGACAAGACCCACATCCCGGCGGCCGTCGAGGCGCTCAACCGCGGGCTCGACCTGTTCTGGCCGGGGACGGCGTTCGAGATGAGTGAGGAACGCATGTCGCGCATCGAGAACTCACGGAAAGGCTCGACCGCGACCTAACCCAGGTCACCCTGCCACGACGCAGACAACCGAGGAGCGCCGCTGGTCGTGGCCGACGGATCCTGTCCATCGTGCTCTCAAAACAGGTCAGTCGCGCTTTGTCAGCGCCACCATCATCGACAGAGGGAGGTACTTGCGTTGTTCGAGTCCATCGAGTTCCGGACCGAAGACGGCATCGGCACCGTGTGGCTGAACCGGCCACCGGTCAACGCGGTCGACAGCACTATGTACGTTGAGATCAAGACGTTCTTCGACGAGATCGACATCCACCTCCCGGACGCCCGAGTCATCGTCCTGGCCGGCCGAGGGAAACACTTCTGCGGCGGTAACGATCTCGCGGAGTTCCAGACGATGACCCCCGACAACGCAGGCGAGCGAATGCGGCTGGTCCGCGAGTCGTTCTGGGCGATCTACGATTGCCCCGTGCCGGTGATCGCGGCCGTGCACGGTGTCGCAGTAGGCACGGGTCTCGCCATTGCAGCCTCATGCGATCTGATCGTGGCCGCGGAGGGCGCGCGATTCGCCCTACCCGAGGTCAACGTCGGTGTCATGGGCGGTGCCAAGCATCTATCGCGCCTCGTACCCCAAGGCATGGTGCGTCGGATGCACCTTCAGGGCGATCTCGTCGACGTCGCCGAGATCGCGCCCTTCGGCGGGATTGCCGAGGTCGTCCCCCCGGAGCAGCTGATGGACGCCGCGCATCGGCTCGCCGCGTCGATCGCCCGCCACAGTCCGGCAGTCCTGCGCTTCGCCAAACGCAGCCTGAACACGATCGAACACATGGACCTGAAGCAGGGCTACGAGTCCGAGCAGCGCCTGACGGTGGAGCTGTCGGGCTACGAGGACGCTAAGGAGGCGGTCAACGCCTTCGTCGAACGGCGCCCGCCGGTGTACACGGGACGCTGACAATGCGTCGCTCAGAACAGGCCGACGAGCCACGCATCGACGCCTACCTACCGCGCGCCGCGATGGCGTACCCGGACCGTCTGGCGCTCGTCGACGGGCGGCGCCGATGGACTTACACCGAGCTCGACGCCGAAGTCCGGCGCTGGGCCGGAGTTCTGGCCGCCCGCGGAATCGGGGCCGGGGACGTCGTCTCGTGGCAGCTGCCCAACTGGGGCGAGGCGGTTGTGCTCCACCAAGCCGTCCTGCGCATCGGGGCGGTCAGCAACCCGATCGTCCCGATCTACCGACACTCTGAGGTGTCGTTCATCCTTCGGCAGGCTCGGTCGAAAATTCTGTTCGTCCCCGGCGTCTTCCGCGGGTTCGACTTCGCCGCCATGGCGTCGGAACTCGCCGATAGCGCTCCCGACCTGCGGTCCGTGGTGATCGTACGTCCGGACGGTCCGTTGGACTCGTCGCAAGTCGCCCTGGATGACTTCCTGGCGGACGGACCGCCTCTGTCGTCCGACGGTACGACGGCCCGCGGCGACGGAGTCGCCCTGCTGCTCTACACCTCGGGAACTACGTCGAGCCCCAAGGGCGTCCTGCACACGCACGCGACGCTCGACCACGAGAACCGCAGCATCATCGAGTTCTTCGGCCTGAGCCCAGAGGATGTCGTGTTCATGCCGTCGCCGGTGACCCACATCACAGGCCTGCTCTACGGGATGCAGTTGCCGTTCATGCTCGGCGCCAGCGTTGTGCTGCTCGACGTCTGGGAGCCCGCGGCCGGCCTCGCGAGCATCGAACAACACGGCTGCACGTTCACAGTCGCGGCAACGCCGTTCCTTCACGGCATGCTCGAGCACCCTGGTCGAACCGCGGCCATGACGAAGTCGATGCGCGTCTTTGCCTGTGGCGGGGCGGACGTGCCGCCCGAGCTTGTACGCCGCGCCACTGCGGAATTCGGGTGCATGGTGAGCCGGATCTACGGCTCCACCGAGTTCCCGACGGCCACCAGCAGCAACGCCAGCGACTCTCTCGACGCTCGCGCCTGCACCGACGGTCGGCCGATCGGACAGGCCGAAGTGAGGGTCGTCGACGCGGACGGTACCGAGGTGCAGGCTGGAACCGTCGGCCTGCTGCTGGTCCGCGGCCCCGAACTATTCCTCGGCTACCTCGATTCGGAGCTTGACGCGGCGGCGTTCACACCCGACCGGTGGTTCGTCACCGGAGACCTGGCGGTACGAGACGACGACGGATACGTGCGCATTGCCGGCCGCGAGAAGGACATCATCGTGCGCGGTGGCGAGAACATCAGCGCCAAGGAGATCGAGGATCTGCTCTTCGAGCATCCGAAGGTCGCCGACGTGGCAGTGGTGGCGATGCCGGATCCTGTGCTCGTCGAGCGGGTCTGCGTCTTCATCGTGACAGCTGCCGGGGCCGACGTGGAGTTGGCCGAGCTGACGACATGGCTGCGGGGGCGGCGCATCGCCAACCAGAAGCTCCCAGAACGTCTTGTTTTGACCACCGAACTGCCCCGCACCGCCAGCGGCAAGGTACAGAAGTTCAAGTTGCGAGAGAGGCTGAGGCAGCGAGCAGAGCCTGCCGGCCCCGACACGTCGTCCAGGATGGGATCGGACATATGAACGAGACCTTCAGCATCTACCCCGACCTTGCCGGCAAGGCAGTGCTGTGTGTTGGCGCGGCCAGTGGCATCGGGTTGTCCATGGCGCACGGTTTCGCGGCCAACGGCGCGGACGTGGCCCTCATGGATGTGAATACCGAGGCGCTCGAGCACGCCGCTGCCGAGCTCAAGGCAACGCATCGGGGATCTCGGGTCGTGAGCGTCGCAGCATCCGTGACCGTCGAAAATGACGTCCTCCAAACCGTCGACGCCACCCTGGAGGCTTTCGGACGCATCGACGTGCTGGTGAACAACGCGGGAGTCTCGGGCAAGAAGTCCTCGCTCGACCTCACCGCCGACGACTGGCGCCGTATCGTTGACATCGACCTGACTGGGGCGTTCCTTGTGGCCCAGTCCGTTGGCCGTCACATGGTTGCGCGCGGCTCGGGGGTCATCCTCACCACGGCCTCGATGTGGGGCGTGGCCACGTCGGCGGGACGGGTTGCGTACAGCGCGGCCAAGACCGGAGTCGTCGCCATGACCAAGGGTCTCGCCGTTGAGTGGGCGCCCGCCGGCGTGCGGGTCAACGCGATCGCACCCGGTTACATTCACACGCCGATGATCGACGACCTTGTCGCGCAGGGCGCGATCGACCTCGATGCGCTGAGCCGGGCCACCCCTGCCCGGCGCCTCGGCCGACCCGGAGAGGTAACCAACGCGGCCCTGTACCTCGCGTCCGACGCAGCGGAGTGGATCACCGGACACGCGCTGGTGATCGACGGAGGCTGGACCGCCAACGGCGACCTGATGCCGGTGCCGTCACCGTACGACTCGGGCCTGACAGAACAACTCCATCACTAGCACCGGAGACACAGTTGCTGCGCGACCCCCAGTCGATCTACCCACCCTTCGATCCTGAGCTCGAGACCGCCATACAGGCGGCCCGTGATGCCTTTCCTCCTCTGACGAGCGAGAACCTTGCCGCGGTACGAGCGATCGTGGCGAATGGTGACCTTGGCGCTCCGCAGGTCGACCTCACAGCAGGTGGAAGGATCTCGGTGGACGAGCGCACGGTCCCGGGACTGCCCGGAGATCCGGACGTCACGCTGCTGATCCTCACGCCCGCCGAAGGCACCGGTCCATGGCCAGCCATCTACTACGTGCACGGTGGCGGCATGGTCCTCGGTCATCGACGAAGCAACGTTGAGGCCTTCATCCCCTACGCGGCTGAGGGCAAAGCGGTCGTGATCTCGGTGGAGTACCGGCTTGCACCCGAGCATCCGGATCCTGCTCCCGTCGAAGACTGCTACGCCGGTTTGAAGTGGGCCGCGGAAACCGCTGCGCCTGGACGCCGGGCGACTCGTCATCGCCGGCTCCAGTGCGGGGGGCGGACTGGCCGCAGGCACCGCGCTCTTGGCTCGCGACCGCGCCTTCCCACAACTTAGCCACCAGGTTCTCATCTGTCCCATGCTCGACGACCGCCTCAAGACATGGTCGAGTCAGATGCTCGAGGGGGAGGGGACCTCGGACCGCTACGACAACCTGTTCGGCTGGACGGCGCTCCTCGGTGAGCGACGCGGAGGTGACGACGTCTCCTACTACGCGGCCCCGGCACGCTGTCAAGACCTCCAGGCTCTGCCCAGAACGTTCATCGATACCGGTTCGTCGGAGACGTTCCGCGACGAGATCCTCCTTTACGCGATGCGGCTGTCCCAGGCCGGCGTCAGCGTCGACCTGCACATGTGGGGCGGCGGCAGTCACGGGTTCGGCCTGCTGGTCCCGCAAGCAGCCATCTCCCGAGCTGCAATCGCAGCCCGAGACGGGTTTCTCGACGGAGCGCTCGCCTCCTGAGTCACAACATGGACGGCAACAACAGCCAGGTCGACCTCGCCGACGCAGATCGGCTCGACCACCGCTGCGGCCAACGATGGAAGCCGTCCTGGGGGCCCGCAGTCCGGGTCGATGCGGTCTCGCGACAACGAACAGCGGGACGATCGCCTGCATCCGTGTCCAAAACCTGCCGCGTTCCTCGTTCATATCTCCACGTGAAGGTCACGAGAAGGGACCCGGATGATCAGCATCACCATCGACGAACTACCACATATGCACGGTGACCTCGGCCACAGTGAGTGGATCACAATCGGACAGGGATCGCATCGACGCGTTCGCAGAAACCACCGAGGATCGGCAGTGGATCCACACCGACCCAGACCGGGCGGCGCGTGGGCCGTTCGGCACCACTATCGCGCACGGCTACTTGATCTTCGCCTGCGGCGCGGCGGCCGTGGTCACCCCGGTCGGCAGCCTGAAGTGGGACGGCGGCGAGGGCCCGGCCCGGCCTCGACAGACCTGACCATGCAGATCCATCAGTCGCTCGTCGACATTCAGTATGGCCGCGCCGACGACACCTTCGGCTGGATGCATCAGATCACCTGACTGGTTCACAGGCGAATGACGTGGGGATCGCGACACCCCAGTGGATGCGATCTCCGTGCGTGCGCCAGCTCGGTCCCCGACTCGTCAGCCCCGTCCCCGGCTCAGGACTTGAGTCTGCCCCGGCTGCGGAGCCTCGACCGCGAAACCTGAATCTTTCGCCACCCTTGACAAGCGAGAATCGTAACGCGTATGTTTCGAAAAGAGAAAGTAACGAATGTGGTGATGCGCTCTCTCTGTTCCTCGCTCCGCAATCTCGTGTCGTCTCCGACATGGACACGGCACGGAACGGGAAGGCGGCGGACGCGGGACGCGCCTTGATGCCATCGCCGTGCGGAATGCGAACGCGGCACCGCCCGCGGGTCTTGCCGAGCCGCGCCAAAAAATCCATCCCTTCACAACCTGCTGAGTCGAGGAGAAACGATGCGCACAACATCCCGGACACAACGAGGAACTGCATTGGCGGTGGCCGCGATCGCGTTCGCCCTGTTTGCGAGCGGTTGCTCGTCCAGCGACGCGTCTGGCGACAGTGCCAGCCGTAGCGGTGGAAGCGCCGACGACTCGGGAACTCCTGCGACTGGAAAGCCGATCAGGATCGGTTACAGCAACACGGAGGGCAAGGGAGCCAATTCCTTCCCGTCCTACACCCTGGGCGCTGAACTGGCCGTCAAGTGGGTGAACAGCCATGGCGGCGTCAATGGCCGCCCGCTCGAGCTCGACAAATGCCTCACTGACGGCAGCACGGCCTCGTCGCTGTCATGCGCGAACCGTTTCGCGGACGCCAAGGATTCGGTCGTACTCAGTGGCTACGACCTCGGCGCCGACGCAATGGTGCCGGTGCTCGACGGAGCAAAGATCCCGGCGTTCGGGATCATCTTCCAAGGCACGAAGGCCCAGGCGGACCCCAACTTCTACCAAGTCGCAGCGCCGCTCGCGACAGCTTTCACGCTGCCGTTCGGGACCTTTGCGGATGCAGACAAGAAGAACGTCGCATTCGTCAACGTCGACGTGCCGATCGTGCAGGAAGTCTTCAACTCCATGCTCAAGCCGATGGCCGCCCAGCTCGGGCTGTCCATCAGCCTGGTGACCTACGATCCGGCGTCGTTGGACTTCTCCTCCGTCGCCGCCACCCTCGTCGCCAACGGCTATGATGCGGTGCTGTTCGCGGGCAGCGACGAGCAGTGCAACGCCTTCGCCGGCGCCGCCTCGACTATGTCTTACCAAGGACTCATGAACATGGGCACCTGTAGCCAGTTCGCAGCCAAGCATGGAAGCAAGGTCGCCGGCTATCAGTCTCTGGGCTTCGTCTACCCCCCGGAGGCCCGGGACTCCACACCGAGTGCGGAGCAGGCAGACATCGACCAGTACGTCAACGACGTGGAGCAGGCCGGCAAGCAGGATGAGGCCGACAAGTTCTCCGTCGACGGATACGCGGCCGTGATGGATCTCGCGAACGTGCTCAAGACCGTGAAGGGGCCCGTCGACGCAGCCTCCGTGACCTCCGCATTCAACTCGCTCGCAGCGTTCGACGGATTCGCCGGGAACACCCTTGACTGTGCGCACCGCAGCGCAGCGCAGGGCGCCGCCTGCGACACCGAGATGCTGCTGATGGAGGTTAGCTCGGACGGGACGAGCCTCGACGTCGTGGGTGGCGGCTTCACCTCGCCGCCGACCAGCTGACCGGGCCGGCATCGGCAGATAGGGACGGCTTGGTGATGGATAGCTACGTGTTGTTGGCGGTGCTGGGTCTGGCGACGGGCGCGGTCTACGCCGGATTGGGCATGGGGGTCGTCACGACCTTCCGAGCGACCGGCGTGATGAACGTGGGTCAGGTCGGACTGGGCATGTGGGGTGCCTTCGTCGCCGACGAACTGCACACCAGTGGTGCGCTGGTGATGCCTTGGGTCGGTATCCCGTCGCACATCGCTCTCGGGTCTGGGTGGCCGGTGTGGCCGGCCGCCGCCGTCGGGGTGCTGAGCGCCGCAGCGCTGGGCATAGCGGTCCAGGTGCTGGTGTTCCGTCCGCTGCGGCGCGCGCCCCAGCTCGCGAAGATCGTGGCGACGGTCGGCCTGCTGCTCACGGTGCAGGCTCTGATCGTCCACGCCTTCGGCAACGACGCACGGCAGCCGGATCCGATGCTGACCACGGCGTCGTGGGACGTCTTCGGGGGGCTGCCGGTCGATCGGTTGGTGCTCGCCGGTCTGGTGATCGGGGTGGCGTTGCTGCTCGCGGCGCTGCAACGGTGGACGCTGCTCGGCGTGGCGGTGCGCGCCAACGCGGAGGACGAGACCTCTGTGGCCCTCGCGGGATGGTCACCGAACGGACTGGCCGCGACGGGTTGGGGTGTGGGCGCCGCCGTTTCCGCGTTGCTGATCATCCTGGCCGCACCAACGGTCGGTCTGTCACCTAACACGTTCCCGGCGCTGCTGGTCCCCGGTCTGGCCTGTGCGCTGGTAGGACGGCTGTCCTCACTGACAGCCACAGCGGTCGCTGCCCTCGCGCTCGGCGCCTTCCAGGCGGACATGATCCTGCTGGCGTCAAAGACATGGTGGCCGGGCTGGGCGCGCACCGGCCTGGGTGATGCCCTGCCGTTCCTCGTCGTGGTGGTGGCGTTGCTGCTCACTGGGCGCAAGCTGCCCGAGCGCGGCTCAACGGTCACCGATCGATTGCCGCCGGCCCCGCGGAACCCCCTGCGTTGGTCGGTCGTCGCTGCCACGGTCGCCGCGGGGGCGGTGCTGCTGGTTGCGACGTCGGGCACCTACCGCTTCGGAGCGATCAGCACGCTGGTGTTCGCGTTCTTCATGCTCTCGCTGGTGGTGGTCACCGGGCTCGTCGGGCAGGTCTCCCTCGCACAGGCGGCCGTCGGCGGGGCGTCGGCGTTCGTGATGGTCAAGGCCACTCACGACCTGGCCTTCCCGCTCAACATCGTCGTGGGGGTGGCGGCCGCTACCATTGCCGGCCTCCTGATCGGCGTTCCGGCGCTGCGCATCCGGCACGGACAGCTGGCAGTGGTCACGTTGGCCGCGGCCGTCGCAGTAGGCGCTTTCGTGTTCAACAACCCGGTGCTGAACCCGCCAGGCCAGGGCGGCCTGCCTGCGCCGCACTTGTTCGGTGTCGATTTCGCGGTCCGCAGCGGCGCGAACATCGCCCGGCTTCCGTTTGCCCTGCTGGTGCTCGCCCTCCTGGCGCTTGCATGTCTTTTCGTCGCCCGCCTCACCCGCGGTCGGTGGGGGCGTCGTTTCCTCGCGGTGCGCGATGACGAGCGTGCGGCCGCGGCCGCCGGGGTGAACGTGTCCCGGACCAAGCTCGCGGCCTTCGCCCTCTCATCCGGACTGGCCGGCCTGGGTGGGGCGCTATTGGCATACAGCCAGGGCCAGGCGTCCGCCGATTCGTTCACCGTCCTAATCGGATTGTCGTTCGTCGTGTACGCCTACCTCGGCGGCATCACCAGCGTCAGCGGTGCGCTGGTGGCGGCGGCGCTCGCCCCGGCCGGACTGCTCTACGTGATCCTGGATAACATCGTCGACCTCAGCACGTGGTACGCGCTGATCTCAAGTGTCGGGTTGGTCGTTGCGATCCTGCAGAACCCGGAAGGCGCAGTCGGGTCGCTCGCACGACTCCGCGAACGGCTGCGGGGCCGTCGTCACCACTCACGCGCGGAGAACCCTCGCGCCACTCCACCCGCCTCCCTGTCCGGTCCGGGCGGACTCGTCGCGACTACTCGCATCCCAGTGGGCCGAGTGTTGCTGGACGTGCGTGGGGTGAGCGTGCAGTACGGCGGCGTCACCGCCGTCAGCGACGTCTCCTTTCAGGTCCGCTCAGGTGAGGTCGTCGGCCTGATCGGGGCGAACGGGGCAGGCAAGAGCAGCCTGATCGACGCGATCACCGGATTCACGCCGCACAGTGGTGAGGTGCTACTTGGCGACCAACCGTTGGCCAAACTCGATCCTGCTGCCCGCTATCGCGCCGGCCTGGCGCGCACGTGGCAAACACCGTCGCTGTTCGTCGACCTCACCGTCGGTGACAACGTCGCGGTCGCGGCAGGGGGTGCTCGACCGGGCGACATGCTGCGCGACGTGCTCGGCCGACCGGAACGAGCCGACGCCGTGCAGCGCGCACTCGCTGCTGCTGGTGCCGAGCCGCTGGCCAATCAGGTACCGACCCAGCTGAGCACCGGTCAACAGCGCACCGCAGCGCTGGCCCGGGCGCTGGCGAACTCACCCACAGTGCTGCTTGCCGACGAACCGGCCGCAGGCCTCGACCCCGAAGAACGGCTGCAGTTGACCACCCGGCTGCACCGGCTCGCCAACGACGGCATGGGTGTCCTACTTGTCGAGCACGATCTCGACCTAGTCCTGCGCACATGTGATCGTCTTGTCGTACTTGACCTGGGCCATGTCATCGCAGACGGCAATCCCGATCAGGTTCGTACTAACCCGGCCGTTCGCGACGCCTACCTCGGTCCTTCCGCCTCCGTCGGCACCGAGGAACTCACGACATCCAGCCGGGACAGCGTGACGCTCTTGACGGCGAAGCAGGGCAGGTGACGATCATGGCAGCTATCAACGTTCGAGACCTCCGCGCGGGCCGGGGCGGTATCGAGGCGGTGCATGGGGTTGACCTCACTGCTAACGCAGGAGAGGTGACGCTCCTGCTCGGGCCCAACGGCGCCGGGAAGACGACGACCCTGCTCACAATCGCCGGCGTGATCCCTGCGCTCGGCGGCCAGGTCGAGGTCCTCGGCCGGCCGGTACGGGGAGGTTCTCCCCGACGGCAGATCGCCCGAGGCCTCGCCTACGTGCCGGAGGACCGGGGGCTGTTCGACCAGCTAACGGTTCGGGAAAACCTCCTCCTGCGTGCCCGCCGCGATGACAAGGCTCTGGCTGACGCTCTCGAACCGTTTCCCCAACTGTCTCAGCTACTCGGTCGACGGGTAGGCCTGCTCTCCGGTGGGGAGCAGCAGATGCTCGCCCTCGCCTGTGCTCTGGCGCTGCGCCCGAAGGTGTTGCTCATCGACGAGATGACGCTCGGGCTGGCCCCACGGATCGTGTCGCACATCCTGCCAGTGGTACGCGAGGTGGCCCGCAGCGGTATCGCGGTGCTGCTAGTCGAACAGCACATACACACCGCGCTGACGGTTGCGGACCGGTGTGTGGTTCTGCAGCGGGGTCATATCACCTATTCGGGCGTCCCTGACGAGTTGCGCGATGACAGCAGCGCGGCCGCTGCCGACTATTTTGGTGGAGCCCTGGACGGCGTCTCGTCTTGACCGCCCGTGGGCCGGCGCGTTGCATGTCTGTTTTCCCGCGGACTGCTGCGAGATTCTGGGGGAGCTCTCCCACCGCCATCGCCCAGTGCGACCACATCGGAAGTCCACGTGGCCGATTCCTGGCACTGAGCTTGTGCAGCTGCGATGGCGAGATGGCCAAGGATCGCAAGCGCAATGTGCTCCGACTCTTCTTCTCGTGGGTGCTCGGCTCCAAAGCCGTGAATCCCGTCGAGCGAGCCCACGTCATCAAAGGTGAGGTGGCCGCGCTTCTCGCACCCGTGTCCCGGCGGGCGGAATAGGGCCGCTACTGGCCGATCGCGGCCGGTTGTCCTGTGGCGAGGCGTGCGCGCCGGTGGGTTGTCCCGCCACGGGGACAGCAGGCGGGGGTCTGCTGCACGGATAGGTGACATCTGATCTGCGTCGACGTGTGTCGACGCTGGAAGGATGTGCACCATGCCGAAGGCGTTTCCCAAGGAGTTCCGCGAGGACGTGATCCGGGTCTACCGCGACTCTGATGCCTCGATGGCGCAGGT
>NZ_JBFRDX010000039.1:0-19302 GCF_052114005.1 Marmoricola sp. RAF53
CAGCAGCACGGCCTGATACCGCTGCTCAGCCACACTCAACTCCCGCATCTCGGGAGTGTCACCAATCAACCGAAGTAGGCGTAACCCATCACCCGAAGGTGTGACACCCATCAACCGGAGCCCGAACGTCACCAATCAGGCGGAGTAATACATCACACCGAGCCGCCTGTCGGAATCGAACCGACGACCTAGTCATGACGAGTGACTCAAGTCCCGCCACGCTCGTCAACTGGTCGATCCTGCCTCTGACCTGCGCAAACACGTCTGCGGCAAAGCGCGCTGGGCCACCTTCGATCACTCTCGGTCACGCTGAATCACGGCCCTTGTGTTGAGTTTGTGTTGAGCGTTTTGTGCAGCCGCCTCCTAAGCGAAAGGTCGCAAGTTCGACTCTTGCCTGGGGCACTACCGCAAGACCGCAGGTCAGATCCGCGAAGACCCCTCTGGCCTGCGGATTTGTCATCTTTCGCTCCGATGTTGAGGCGTGTTGTCTCGTGTCGGGCTGGTGCGAACAGTGCCGTGCGAACCACTCGTCAATGGTGATAACGCCATCGACTTATGGGAATTCTATGTCAATTCGGAACTGCCAAACTCTTCCTAGCCGCCGCCCACCGTTACACCGCCTGGGACGCCCCCTTCGGGTGGGTCCTTTGGTCCGCCACCAGCCGGCCCACCACCAGCCGGCCCAACACCAGCCCGGGTCGATTTGGTCACGCCTGCGGGAAGTGCTCTTCGACAACCGATCCGAGTCGCTGTCAGCACCACTGTTGCGAGCGGCCTGGTAATCGCCGGCGTCACCGGCATCGTTCGCGGCGCGGGCGGCGTAGTTGTGGACGCCATCACGGATCCCGTCTCCGTCAGCGTCACGACCAACCAGGACGAACTCCAGATTCTCGGCCAACGCATACTCGCCGAATATGCACGAGCTCACGCCTACTCGCTGGCCCGGTCCGACGTGAACCGGGCTCCGCTACTCCGAGGTGGTGGCGCTTCGTCGCCCCGACGGCGACCTCCACGAACACGTGGTGCGCGTCCGGCAGTCGGTGAGTCGCTCCCGTGTCGAGGGGATTGGGCTGAAGGGTCGAAAAGCGTCGCTGCGCAGCATCTTGATCATCTACCTTTCCCAACGGGGTCAATAGAATGTTCGGGCGTGATTTTGCTTCATCAGGATGCGTGGCCTTGGTCGGACGCTTGCCCCGGAATCGGAGACCGAGGTCACGGTGTCGCCGGACTGCAACTACAACGGTGCATCCAGCCGAAGGTGTCGTCGGCGCGGCCGAACTGGACGTCGACGAGCGCCGAGCGGATCCGCATCGTCAGGTCGGTCGAGGCGGGCGCCGGGAGCTCGCCGCCCTTCCACTTCAGCGAACCGACAGGCGTCACGACCGCGGCGGTGCCACAGGCGAAGATCTCGGTGATCGCACCGCTGGTGACGCCCTCGCGCCACTCGTCGATCGAGAGCTTGCGCTCCTCGACCTGGTGGCCGAGCTTGCCGGCGAGCTCGATGATCGAGGCGCGGGTGATGCCCTCGAGGATGGTGCCGGTCTCGGGCGTCACGATGCGGCCGTCGTCGAAGACGTAGTACATGTTCATGCCGCCGAGCTCCTCGACGTACTTGCCCTCTTGGCCGTCGAGGAAGACGACCTGGTCGCAGCCGTTGGCCGTGGCCTCCTGCTGCGCGACCAGCGAGCTGGCGTAGTTGCCGCCCGTCTTCGCCGCACCCATGCCACCACGGCCGGCGCGGGTGTACTCCTCGCTCAGCCACAGCGTGACCGGCTTGATGCCGCCCTTGAAGTAGGCGCCCGCGGGCGACGCGATCACCATGAAGGTCACGTGCTGCGCCGGTCGCACGCCGAGGAAGGCCTCGGTCGCGATCATGAACGGACGCAGGTAGAGGCTCTTCTCACCCCCGTCGGTGTTCGTCGGCACCCAGCGCTCGTCGACCTTCACCAGCGCCTCGACGGCCTCGATGAACTCGTCGACCGGCAGCTCGGGGAAGGCCAGCCGCTGCGAGGAGCGCGCCATCCGCTTCGCGTTCTCCTCCGGGCGGAACAGGTGCACCGACCCGTCGGCGTGCCGATAGGCCTTCATCCCCTCGAACGTCTCCTGCGCGTAGTGCAGGACGGCCGTCGCGGGGTCGAGCGTGAGCGGCCCGTACGGCGTCACGCGCGCGTCGTGCCACCCGCGGTCCGGGGTCCACTCCACCGTCACCATGTGATCGGTGAAGTTCGTGCCGAAGCCGGGGTTGGCGAGGATCTCCGCGAGCCGCGCGTCGTCGACCGGCTCGGGGTTTACCGTGCTGGTGAGGTACATTGAGCATTCCTGACCTTGACGCCGATGAGGCTTGGTGGGGTGCGCTAGATCTGGTCCCATGATTCGGGGTCAGGCCGAGTGGCTCGCGCAATAGATTGCTGACAGCGCTCACAGTTGGGTGTGTCGGGGGCGGGAAATGCCACCTCCAGGAACTTGTGCCAGCTGGTGGTGTTGAGACCGCAGGCTGTGGTCATGCGACCCATTTGTTTGGCGTGGCTCTTCGGAAATGGGACGGATCTGGCCCCTGGTCCCCGGCCCTCGCGGTTGGCTAAGACCGCGGTCACGTACCAGGAATCGCTCTGTGCGTTACGGGCGGAGGTTCGCGGGCTAATCACTTCGGCGCCATTCGAAGGGCGCCGTCCATCCGGACGACCTCGCCATTCATGTACTGGTGTTCGACAAGAAACGCAGCGAGGCGGGCGTACTCTTCTGGACGCCCGAGGCGTTGCGGAAAGGTGACGCCAGCGGCAAGCGCGTTGCGGTAGTCGTCGGAGACCATGGCGAGCATAGGAGTCTCCACAACACCTGGTGCGATGGTGTTCACACGCACACCATGTTGAGCGAGGTCGCGGGCGGCCGCAATTGTCAGGCCGATGACGCCGGCTTTGGACGACGCGTAGGCAGCCTGGCCGATCTGGCCCTCGTATCCGGCGATGCTGGCCGTGTTGATGATGACTCCCCGCTCGCCTTCCTCAGTCAACTCGCTGGCTGCGATGCGCTCGGCCGCGAGCGTCATCACGTTGAAGGTCCCCATGAGGTTGATCTGTACGACTTTGGCGAAGAGATCGAGGTCGTGAGTTCCGTGGCTGGACAGTATTCGTGCGGAGGGCGCGATCCCCGCGCAGTTCACCAGGACCCGCATCGGAGCGCTAGCTGCGGCAGCCTCGTCGAGACCCTGTGCAATCGCCACGGGATCGGTAACGTCGACGGGGACATACGTGATGCCGGGCGATGATCCAGTTTTCGGGAGCGAGGCTTCGAGGTCGAAGCCCAGAACGTGCGCCCCGCGCCGCGAGAAGTGTGCTGCCGTCACCGCGCCCAAGCCGGACGCGGCTCCAGTGACGACGACCGTGCTTCCGCTGATTTTCATCTGACTCTCCTCAGGCTGTGATGGTGATGGTGCCGCTGTCGACCTGATCGAGGTGGCGCCCGATGACGAGACGTTGGATCTGATTGGTCCCCTCAAAGATCTGCATGACTTTTGCCTCGCGCATGTAGCGCTCGACAGGGAATTCCTCCGTGTACCCGGCACCGCCGAGGACCTGGACGGCATCCGTGGTGACCTTCATGGCCGTGTCGGTGGCGACGAGCTTGGCGATTGATGCCTCGCGGCTGTATTTGAGGCCCGCGTCCTTAAGCCGTGCTGCATGATGCAGTGCACAGCGCGCGGCGACGGTGGCGGCTTCCATGTCGGCGAGGATGAAACTCAAGCCCTGGTGGTCGATGATGCGGCGCCCGAAGGTGTGTCGTTGTTGGGCATACGAAAGCGCCGCGTCCAGCGCTCCCTGGGCGAGTCCGGTCGCGACCGCTGCGATGCCAAGACGACCGGCGTCCAGACCGGCCAACGCGATCTTGAGACCGTCGCCCTCCGCTCCTAGGCGACGTTCGGCCGGGACACGAACGCCTTCGAGCCGCATGCCTGCGGTGGTGGACCCGGTCAGCCCCATCTTCGTCTCCGGGGTGTCCGCGAACAGCCCGGGAGTTGCGGCTGGCACGAGAAAACAGGAGATCCCGCTGCGGTCCCCCGGGGCGGAGCCTGTGCGGGCCATGACCTTGTAGAAGTCCGCCTCTCCGCCGTGGGTAACCCAGGCTTTGGTCCCGGCAAGTACGTAGCTACCCCCCTCCCTGCGCGCGGTGGTCGCCATGGCGGCGGGGTCGGATCCGGCGTGCGCCTCCGACAGGCTATAGGCACCAAGGAGTTCGCCTCCAAGCATGTCGGGCAGCCATTGCTGCTGCTGTTCATCGGTTCCGTGCGTCGCGAGGCCGAAACACGATAGAGCGTGCACCGACACCCCCACGCCGACCGACGCCCACACCGCGCCAATCTCCTCAAGCACCTGGACATAGATCTCGTACGGAAGGCCCGAGCCGCCGACCTCCTCCGGGTAGGGCAGGCCAAGGACCCCGATCTTGCCGAGCGTCCGGAAGACCTCGCGCGGGAATTCCGCGTTGGCTTCGGCCTGGGCAGCTCGAGGCGCCAGTTCCTCGGTGGCAAAGGTGCGGATCAGCTGCACAAGGTCGGCGTGCTCGCTGGAGCGAAAGGTTCGGCGGGCCGGCATGTTCATTCTCCTGTTCAAGCCGTGGGCGGCGACCGGACTACGGCGGCGGCGAAGGTGATAGCGGCGGAATTCAAAGGTTGATCATGTGACCCTCCAGCCCGTGGAACGCCTCCTGGAGCGCCTCCCCGAGCGTCGGGTGCACGTGCACGTTGCGGGCGAGCTCGAAAGTGCCCAGTTCCCACTTCTGCGCGAGCGTCAACTCGGGCAGAAGCTCCGCCGCGTCGGCTCCTACGATGTGTCCGCCCAGCAGCGCGCCACTTGGGTTGGCGATGAGCTTGACGAACCCGGTCGCGTCGCCCATTCCATGCGCTTTGCCATTGGCCGAGAACGGGAACTTCGCGATCTTGATCCCAGGGTGCTCAGCGCGCGCCTGCTCCTCGGTGAGGCCGAAACTGGCGACCTGGGGCTGGCAGAACGTTGCGCGCGGCATCATCCGGTAGTCGCCAAGCTCCATGGTCACTGCGCCGGCCAGGGTCTCCGCCGCTACCACACCCATCGCCTCCGCGACGTGGGCGAGCTGGAGCCGCATCGTGACGTCACCGATGGCATATATGTGAGGCTGGCTCGTCCGCATCCGCTCGTCGACGGTGATTGCACCGTCGTCGTCGACATCGATGCCGGCGGCCGGCAAGCCGAGCCCTTCTGTGTTCGGCCGGAAGCCGGTGGCGACCAGAACCCGGTCAACGCGGCGTTCGATCGCGCCGTCAGGACCATCGGCCACGACCGTCACCTTCGTGCCGTCATCGGTGACCGAGGCGACGCGGGTCGCGAGCAGCACGTCGACGCCAAGCTTGCGGTACGCCTTGGCCACCTCCCGGGACACGTCGGCGTCCTCGGTCGGTAACACTCGGTCGGCGTACTCGACGATGCTCACGTCGACCCCGTAATTGGCGAGTACGTAGCCGAGTTCCATGCCGATGGCGCCGGCACCGGCGATCAAGATTGACCCAGGCAGGGAGGGATCGAGGAGCACGTCCTGGTAGGTCACGACGTTCGCAGACAGTGTGATGCCGGGCGGCAACGCGGGCCTGGCCCCCGTCGCGACAATGGCGGACTGGAAGGAGATCTTCTGAGCGCCCTCCGCGGCTTCGACTTCGAGGGTGTGCGCATCAAGGAACGACCCGCGGCCGTGCACCTCGGTGATGCCGTTCTTGTGCATCAGGAAGTGCACCCCCTTCGCCCGACCGTCCGCTACGTCGCGGCTGCGCTGGTGGGCAATCGCGTAGTCGAACGAAACCTCGCCCGAGATGCCGAAGGCGCTCGCCTGGTGCCGAAAGATGTGCGCTATCTCCGCATTGCGCAGTAAGGCCTTGGACGGGATGCACCCGACGTTGAGGCAGACGCCCCCCCAGTAACGCTCCTCGACAACGGCGACCGACCTGCCTAGTTGCGCTGCCCGGATCGCCGCCACGTAACCGCCCGGCCCGGCGCCTACGACCACCACGTCAAAGCTCTGGTCCACGCGCTGCTCGCTCATCACAGCACCGCCAGACCGGGCTCGGCGAGGAACCCCGCGGTGTCCGCGAGCACCTGCGACCCCTCCGCACCGTCGAGGACGCGGTGGTCGAAGGACAGGGCGAGCTGGAGGACCGAGCGGGGCACGATCCGCTCACCGTCGCCGTCCTCGATCACCCACGGCTGGCGGCGGATGGCGCCGACCGCGAGGATCGCGGTCTCCCCGGGATTGAGAATCGGGGTTCCTGTGTCGACGCCAAAGACGCCGACGTTTGTGATCGTCGTGCTGCCGCCGGCCATCGCCTCGGACGTGGTTCTGCCCTCCCGTGCCGTCGCAGCGAGCTCGCTGATCGCGCCGGCGACCTCGATCAGGCTCATCGCGTGAGCGTCCTTGATGTTCGGGACCATCAAGCCGCGCGGCGTCGCGGCGGCGATCCCGAGGTTGATGCCAACGGGGACCACGATCTCCTGGGTCACCTCCTCCCAGCGCGCGGTCGCCATCGGCGTACGGCGCAGCGCAGTCAGGTAGGCCCGCGCCACGAAGGCAAGCGGTGTCAGCTTGACGTCGCGGAACTCCCTACGCCGCTGCACAGCGTCGCGCAGCTCCAGGGTTTTCGTGATGTCCACGGTGACGAACTCCGTCACGTGCGGAGCCGAGAACGCCGAGGCCACCATCGCCGCGGCCGTGTGCTTTCGCACGCCCTTGATCGGGATGCGGTTCGCGGACGCCGGGACCGGCGCGAGGACGCCTGACTCTGCCGCCCGGAGCACGTTCTCGCGTTTCACCACCCCATCGGGACCGCTCGCCGGGACCGAGGACAGGTCGACTCCGAGCACCTTCGCGAGCTTGCGAACCGGCGGCTTGGCACGCGGCTTGTCTGCGGCCTGGGCCGACGCAGCAGCAGCGGGCGCCGGAGGTGCTCCACGTCGCCGCCGGTGGCTGCCGGCGTCCTTGGCCCCGTACCCAACAAGGAGCTTCGGCTCGTCTGGGGATCCGGTCTCGGCGCCGGGCGCAGCCGTCGATGCAGGGATGGACGGGGGGCCTGCAGCGCCGCCACCTGAGATGCGGACAGCGATGATCGGGGCCCCGACCTCGACCGTGTCACCTGCGGCGGCAAGAAGTTCGACCACCTCACCGGCGTACGGCGACGGTAGTTCGACGACCGACTTAGCTGTCTCGATGTCGACGATGATCTGGTTGACGGCGACAACGTCACCTACAGCGACGTGCCAGCCGACGATATCGGCCTCAGTCAGGCCCTCCCCCACGTCGGGAAGCAGGAAGGTCTGCACAGGTGTGCCGGTCGCGGTGGTCAAAGTCTGCTCCTGCGGACGAGGTGGACTGGGTGCAAAGGTCGAGCGTCAGTAGGTGAGACTGCTGTCGCAGGCCTCGAGGAGGCGGTCGACGTTCGGAAGCCAGTCCTCCTCAAGTCGGCTCGCCGGATACGGCGTGTCGTACCCAGTGACGCGGAGTATCGGCGCCTCAAGCTCGTAGAAGGCCTGTGCCTGCACCCGACTGGCCAGCTCGCCCCCGATGCCGCCGGTCTGCGAAGCCTCGTGCGCAATGACGAGTCGCCCGGTGCGACGTACCGAGTCCACGACCGTCGCGTCATCGATCGGCGAGAGCGAGCGCAAGTCAATGACTTCCACTTCGCGCCCCTCACCGGCAAGGATCACCGCCGCCTTGAGCGCGATAGGGACCAGGGCGCCGTAAGTCACGAGGGTCAGGTCACCGCCGGGCCGGACGATGCGCGCCCGATCCATGGGTACTGATGGCGCGCTCGGGTCGACCTCGCCCTTTGACCAGTAGGAGCGCTTCGGCTCCAGGAAGACAACCGGGTCGTTGCACCGAATCGCCTGGCCCAGCAAGTCGTAGGCATCTTGGGCGTCCGAAGGGCAGAGCACCCGCAGGCCCGGGGTGTGGGCGAAGTACGCCTCCGGTGACTCGCTGTGGTGCTCGATGGCGCCGATGCCGCCGCCTACGGGGATTCGGATGACGACCGGAAGCGAAATCATTCCCTCCGAGCGGTGACGGTACTTGGCCAGCTGCGTGACGATCTGGTTCATCGCCGGGAACACGAACCCGTCGAACTGGATCTCGCAGACGGGGCGGTAACCGGCGAGGGCCAGCCCGATGGCGCTGCCGACGATGCCCGCCTCACCGAGCGGGGAAGTGACAACGCGGCCGTCACCAAAATCCTTCTGCAAGCCGTCGGTGATGCGGAAGACGCCACCAAGTGAACCGATGTCCTCGCCGATCAACAGGACCTTGTCGTCCGCCTCCATCGCGTCTCGAAGCCCGGCGTTAAGGGCGTGGGCCAGGGCGGTGCTCATGAGTTGTCTCCTTGCGCCGCGGCGACGAAGGCCAGGTGCTCGTCCATCTGGCGGGCGAGGTCGCGTGGCATCTCCTCCAGGGTGTGGCGGAACGGGTCCCCCGGAGCGGGCACTCGGAGTGCCCGGCACCCGCTCCGCAACCGCTCGGCGAGTTCCTCTTCCTCGCGGGCCAGATCTGCGAGGAACGAGTCGTCGATAGCCACCGGGGACTCAGAGCCCATGAGCAGGGCGCCGAGACGATCGATCGGATCGCGGCTCGCCCAGGCGTCATTCTCCGAGCTTGTGCGGTAGCGCAGGTCGTCGTCAGAAGTGGTGTGCGGATTGCGGCGGTAGGTGACCGCCTCGATCAAGGTGGGACCGCCGCCAGAACGTGCAGTGGCCAGCGCCTCCTGCGTGGCAGCGTGGCACGCGATGACGTCGTTGCCGTCGACGCGCATGCCCGGGAAGCCGAAGCCCCGGGCTCGTTCCGCGGCAGGGATCCTGCTCTGCACCGAGAACGGCGCGGAGATGGCCCACTGGTTGTTCTGGCAGAAGAAGACGACCGGCAGGTTCTGCGCCGATGCCCAGACGAAAGCCTCGTTTGTCTCGCCCTCGCTGAGTGCTCCGTCGCCGAGGAAAACCAGTACCGCACGGTCCCGGTTCAGCTCACCGGTGCCGACGTCACCGTCCCGGACGATGCCCATTGCGTAGCCGACGGCGTGGAGGGTCTGGGCGCCGATGACCAAGGTGTACAAGTTGAAGTTGCGCTCGCGCGGATCCCATCCGCCCATGGTGGTGCCGCGGAAGAGGCCGAGCAGTTGCACCGGGTCGACCCCGAAGCACCAGGCGACGGCGTGCTCCCGGTACGTGGGAAAAACGACGTCCTGAGTTTGGAGCGCCGAGCCGGCGCCGACCTGGGCGCCCTCCTGGCCGAGCATCGAGGGCCACAGACCGAGTTCGCCCTGGCGCTGCAGAGCGATCGCCTCCGTGTCGATGCGGCGGGCCAGCACCATGTTCCGGTAGGCCGCCAGAAGATCGAGAGAGTCAGCACCCAAAGAAACGCGACCATCCGGGCGCAGAACTCCCGCTGCATCAAGGACCGACCACATGTCGGTCACGGGCTCCACGCTGGTCATCGCGCTCCTTGAATCGTCGGTGCGAGAACTTTCCCAATAGGCAGGGCGAGGGACAATCAATACGCGCCAAGCACGCGCAACAAGCGGGATTGACGCCGCCATTTCGTCCGAAAGTCCCATAGAATCAATGCGAACGTGAATGAATTGATCAGACCCAGGAGCCCTTCATGGATGCCATCGACCGCCAGATCCTGGACCGCCTGCGCACCAATGCGCGGATGCCGGTCAGCGAGATTGCCCGACGGGTTGGGCTTTCCGGCGCGCCCGTGTCGCGCCGGATCGAGCGCCTCGAGACCAACGGCGTGATCCAGGGCTACGTGGCTCTAGTGAGCGAGGCTGTCGTCGGCGACCTCGACGCGTTCACCGAGATCCGGCTCACCGGCGGCACCGATACAAAGGAGATCGAGGAGATCGCTCGTCAGGTTCCAGAGGTGCAGCAGTACTACACCATCGCAGGCGATCCGGACGCCCTCGTGCGCTTCCGCGTACGCAACGTCGAGCACCTTCAGCAGGTAGTCAACGCGATTCGCCGGACGGGGATCGTGGAAGGGACCAAGACGCTGATCGTGATGTCGGCCTGGGACCGCACCCGCACGCCGCCCCCCTGACAAGTGAGGCCTTGTCACACGCCTGCTCACGTGCCGACACGGCGCGCGGCCGACTTCACCACCGGCCTTCGGGATCGAGACCAGTGATACCGCGCCAACTATGTTCGACCCGAACCCGGCGGTGCCCAGACGTCGTGTCTTAAGGAGACATAGTGGGCCTGGCGTTCAGGGGCACGTCCCCCGGGAACAAATGATCTTTCGACGTACTGCGACCACTACGACCTCGATGTTGGTAGCAACCCTCAGGGCTCCCCGGAGCGAATCAAGATGCCAGCGCACGGACGGGGCGAGACGCCAACGTCATGAGCTACCTGCGCCTTCGACCTGCCTTGCGCCAGGCGCCGGAGGATGTCGCGCTCCTGGTCGCTCACGGTGTCGGAGGCGCCATCACTCGATACCGAATCAGATGTATGCGCTTCTGAGGTCATGTGACCTCCGTGGGGCTGGAGCGGCGAGGTCGTCTGAAGTCGCCGGGTTCCGCCCGGAGACGGAACCCGGCGACCCTAACCGATCAGCGGATGCGGACGTGCACGCTCCTGGAGCTCGCCGCGACACCCGTGGAGCCGCGGTAGACCACGTCAGCGAGTACCGCCGCTCCCGGCGGTACGGAAGCGCTGATCGCCGCGATCCGCCCCTCGTGGACGTGCACCGACAGTCCGTCGACCGGGTCCGACCCCGTACCGTCGACGATCCGTCCACCGCCCAGCCAGTAGTCCGACACGTGTTCGCCGCCCAGCGAACCAGTCGTCGGTGCGGCGCTCATGCCGGGTCTCCGGGGAGCCGGATGTCGAGGGTTGCGACGGCCCGGCCGACCTCCATGATCGCCAGCAGCTGCGTGAAGAGCGCCGCCGAGCCTCGCACGTCGAGCCGGGGGGCGCCGGGAGCTCCCGCACGGGCCGCACGAGTGGCGTCGAGCATGTCATCCCAGGAGACGGTGACGAGGATGTCGGCCTCCGGCTGCTCGTGCAACAGGAACTGGAGCGTGGTGTCGAAGAGCATCGTCCAGAAGATGTCTTCACCACCCGGGCCGTCGAGGACGTGGAAGGTCATCGCACGGGGCCGATCGAGCTGGGCGCATGCGGCGCGGACTGCTGCGTCATCAAGTAGCAACTCGTTCATGGCGTCAACGTGCTCACGGGACATGTACTCCGGCAGCAGGGTGCTCATCGCCCGGCCCTCTTCCGCGGCGTCACTCGTCACCCAGCCGGTCAGGATCGGCCCAGGCCTGGATGCCCTCGTCGTCGTACACGCGCTTGCGGTTCGCCTCGAGCAGGAACCTCAGCCCCGCCTCCGCGGCCCGCGCGAAGGCCAGACCGTGCTGCTCGCCGTCCAGGAGCTCGGCGTGGATGCGCGCCGAGGGCCAGGCGCGGATCGCAAACTGCTCACGCACCCAGGCCACGCCGCTGACCTCATGGCCGAGGGCGTGGGGGCCACTCGTCATGGCGGTGCCCGCCGCGGCGAGATACACCTCGACGTCGTGGTCGTCCCGCTCTGCGGCGAACTCCCCCTCCCGGCGCACGATCGCACCCGGCGGGATGCCGAAGGCCGGGCTCACCGCGAGATAACGGTGGAACGGGGAGTTGGGGTGGTAGAGCGCGTGCAGCACGAAGTGTCCGCCGCTGGACTCACCGACCAGCGTGTGGCGGGCTCCGCGGTCGCGGTCGACTCGGTACCGGCGAGCCAGTGCCGGGATCAGCTCCTCTCCGAGGAAGCTCAGGAAGCGGTCCGCACCGCCCGATGTGAGCGTCAGGTCCGACCGGCCTTCCGCCGCGGTCATCGCGTTGAAGACTTGGGTGACGAGTCGACCTGCGGCGTCGGTCATGTCCCAAGGGCCGAAGAAGTCGTGGTTCCTCCGCGCATACCAACTGGCCTGACCATCGCTCTCCGGGTAGCCGACGCCCACGACGATCGCCGCTGGCACCATAAGGTTGAGCGCCAAGGGGCCGAGTCCGTTGACGATGCCGTGCACAGCCTCGAACCGGTAGTTGCCGTCCAGGACCACGACCACGGGGTACTCGTCATCCGACGTCAGGTAGTCAAACGGCAGCGACACGTCGATCTGGTACTGCCCCTGGTTCTCGGCCTCGACCTCGAATCTGGCACGTTGCCAGGTTGGGGCCTCCACAGGTTCGAGTTCGCGTCCCATCAGATTGATGCCCTTCTCTCTCGGATTGAGTAGAACGTAGAACCGCCGGCGCCGGCCAGCCATCGTCAATCGTCGAACCTCGCCGCCGCGAGTTGCGACACCGGCGCGTGTCTGACCTCGCCGGGTGCGACCGTGAGTTCGATGCCGTGCACCGCCTCGATACCGCCCTTCCCGGCCCGAAGAACGCGGACCTCGATGGCTGTCATGTCGTCACCTGCCGTGTCTCAGGGTGCCGGGGATCGGCCGCGACGGCCGGACCGAAGTACGCGTTGCGTCGAGCGCGTCCGGCGGTCCGCACGATCGATCGTGACGACCGCGACCGCGCCCTCCGCCGCAAGTGCCACATCACGCCCGACTGCCCACCAGACGGGACGCGGCGAGGTCCCGGGCGGCGTGGTCCGCGCTGACACCACCGGCTCGGGAACGTGCGAAGACCGCTGCCACCGTGGCACCGATGCCGTCGACGTGATGCGCGACCTCCTCAGCAGACCACCCCAGCACCTCCCGACCGACCAGGTGGATCGCGCCACCCCCGTTGGCGATGAAGTCCGGCGCGTAGACGATCCCGCGTCGGGCCAGCTCCTCGCCGGCGGCGTGGTCTGCGAGGACATTGTTGGCGGCCCCGGCGACGACCGACGTGCGCAGTCGACGGGCGACCTCAAGATCGATGACTCCTCCCATCGCGCACGGCACGAACACGTCGCTCGAGAGGTCGAGCACCTCCGAAGGGTCGACGACGAGAGCGCCGCGGCCGCGGGCACGACGGCACCGCTCGAGGTCGACATCCGTGGCCACCAGGTCGGCGCCGTCCTTGCGCGCCAACTCGAGCACGTCCATGCCCACGGCACCCAGACCCTGGATCACGACGCGTCTCCCTGAGAGGTCAATCATGCCAGCCTCTGCCGCCGCGGCACGGATCGCCGCGTACACGCCCTGCGCGGTCGCAGGCGCGCTCGAGCCCGGACCGCCGGCCGCCTCCGAACGGCCGAAGGCGAATCCGGACTGGGCATGCAGGACGTCCATGTCGGCCGCGGACGTCCCGACGTCGGGGCCCGTCCAGAAGCTGCCGTTCAATGTCGACAGATTCTCCGCGTGGATGTGCAGGATGCGATCCCACAGGTCGTCGCTGATCTCGTGCCGCGGTGCCGGCAGGGCGATGACCGACTTGCCACCACCCATGGGCAGGTCGGCCGCCGCCATCTTGAGTGTCATGGCGCTCGCGAGGCGGGTCGTGTCGGCGACCGCCTCCTCGTGCGACGCGTAGTGCATGGCCCGGGTCCCGCCCGCCGCGGGTCCGCGGCGGCGGGAGTGCACGGCGATCGTGAAGAACGCCCCCGTCTCCTGGTCGTATCTCGTGGAGCAGAGCGCTCCGTCCCACGAAGTGAGCACGTTCTGGAACATGATGGCTCCAGGTCTAGAGGTGGTTGATGGCGTGACCGGGGTTCTCGATCGCGTCGGCCACGATGCGCATGAAGCCCGCCGCGGCTCCGCCGTCGCACACGCGGTGGTCGAACACGAAGGACATCTGGCCGATCTTGCGAGGGACGATCTGGCCGTCTACGACCCAGGCGCGGTCGATGACCCGGCCGAAGCCGAGGATCGCCACCTGCGGGTGGTTGACGATGGCGGCGCTGCCGTCGACGTTGAAGGCGCCGTAGTTGTTGATGGTGAAGGTGCCCGAGGTCAGCTCGGCCTGGGTCGACCTGCCCTCGCGGGCGGTCGCGGTCAGCCGTCGCAGCTCGGTGTCGAGCTCCGTGGTCGTGAGCCGGTGGGCGCCGAGCACGGCTCCCACGTCCGTCAGGACGGCGCCTGGATCGGCAGCGTCGCCATCTCGATCAGCAAGGCTTGGACCTCCAAGGCTTTCGACATCCAGACGAAGGACCTGGGCGACAACTCGCAGCCGACGCAGCAGTTCTTCGGCATCCAAACCACCAACGGCGGCCGCGTGGCGATCTTCGCTGGCGGCGTGCCCCTCGTCCGCGACGGCATCGTCGTCGGCGGCCTGGGCGTCAGCGGCGGATCGGGCGAACAAGACCAGAGCGTCGCTGAAGCAGGACTCGCGGCACTCTGACAACCGGCCCGGTGGAGGCGACACTCGACGTCGCCTCCACTGGCACAGCCTCGTCGAGGTATGCCCGCTTGTTCCGCAAGAGCTCGTTGGCCCGGGATCGGTTCGAGCTGAGTTGCCGATGCGAACGCGCTCTCGTTCGGCCCGAGCCAGCCATCGCTGTGTCAGGAGTCCGAGCGACCCTGACCGCTACGAACTGGGGCACGGTTCCGTATCACGAGTCGAGGGCCCATGCCCGGATACGGGTGGGCTCCAAGAAGCGCAGCGCTTCGCCGCCTGTTTTCGGTCAGCGGTACCGGCCCGTGACGTGGTCGCAGATCCGTCAGAGCCGCATCACTGAACCGATGAATGAACGCCGACCAATTCGACGACCGTCTCTGTGAATGGCCGATACCCGTCGTTGCCCACTAGATCGACGGTTGCCGTAGAGCGTGGCTTCTGACTGATGTCTCCGGTGAGCGCTCCGAGGTCTTGCTCGTAGGTCGTGGGTTCCCCCCGGGGCGGTCTTGGGGCGGAGCTGCGGTCAGCTCAGGGGGATGGGCGGCTTGGAGCAAGGGGCGATCCGGGCGGTGATGGCGCCGAGCTGCGCCATGTCGAGGTGGACCTCATCGCCTTCACGCAGCCACGGGTAGGCCTCGTGGCCGTGGACGCGGGAGAGCTCCAGGATGCAGCCGGTCCCGACGGTGCCGCTGCCGATGATGTCGCCGGACCGGAGCCTGGTTCCTCGGGAGGCGTAGGCGAGCATCTGGGAAAACGACCAGTACAGGTCAGCCCAGTTTCCGTTGCTGTAGGCGTGTCCGTTGACGGTCGTGCTCATCGAGACGTCGAAGCCGTTGCCCTTGCGGTGCGGCTCGAGCTCGTCGGGAGTGACCAGGAACGGCCCGAGGGTGGTGGCGGTGTCCTTGCCCTTGGCGGGACCGAGCTGGACGTGCATCTCGGCGGCCTGGAGATCGCGGGCGCTCCAGTCACAGAGCAGCAGGTAGCCGGCGATGTGCGCCTCGGCGTCGGCGGGGTCGATGTCGGCGCCGGGGGCTCCGATGACGGCCGCGACCTCGAGCTCGTAGTCGTACTGGGTCGTGCCCGGCGCGAGGGGCACCTCGTCGTTCGGCCCCAAGATGGCAGCCGGGTTGGTGAAGTAGAAGACGGGCTGGTCGTACCAGACCGGGCTGACCTCGGCGCCCAGGGCGGCGTAGGAGGTGACGACGTGGTTCTCGAAGGCCATGAAGTCCCGCACCGAGGGAGGTTCGGGGATGGGGGCCAGGAGTGGGGTGTCCGCGAGCGTGACGACCTCCCACGGGATCGTGCGTGCCCGCTCTGCGTGATGGCCCAGGTCGGTGCCGGACGCCAGCAGCTCGAGGAGGGTCTCGGGCAGGGCGTGGAGCTCGTCGTCCTGTACCAGCGCGGCGTGCTCTCGTGAGTCGGTGGGGCTTCGGTAGGTGGCCCAGCGCATGTGGTTTCCTCCTGGGCGTAGCAGCTCAGTTGCTGCGGGCTGTTGTAAGTGACCATCTCGGCAGGGGCCGCCGGTCTCGGTGTAGGCGCTGTGAAGGATGCAACGATGCGTTCGGAGTCGAGCAGGTCCGCGACCTCGCCGAGTCTGTCGGGCCGCCTCCAGCGGGGTCAGCCCGGGCACTTGGCCGCGGGCGGGCGATGTGGCTCGAGGAGGTCCTAATCGATCCTGCGCGCCTGCACGGCAGGTTGCGTGGGCGGCAGGCGCACACTACTTGCTGGCACGTCCAGGAGACCCGAGTGTGCGCTTGCGGCGCGATTCGTGCTTGATGACTCCGTACAGGGCTTGGTCCACGATGGTTACGGGGTTGAGCCTGCTGGCGGGGCGACGCCAGACAAGGACCTGCATATAAACCGGCGCGGACACCAGGTCGAGTATCTGATCCGGGTCGGCGTCGGGTGGCAGCTCGCCTCGGGTGATCGCTCGCTCAATCACAACAGTGGTCGACCTGCGTCTGATCTCAACCGGGAGCGCGTCCACTGCCCACGTCTCCGGATGAGTCACCGCATAGGCGGCGAGCGTCACGCTGGCCTGGCCGAGCGGGTCCGACATGAACTCGATGAGGGCCCCGACCATAGAGAGCAGGTCCTCGCGGAGCGAGCCGGTGTCGGGCACGGGTATGGCACGGTCGGTGACCCGGACCAGGACATCGGAGATCAACTGGTCGCGGGACGCCCACCGCCGGTAGATCGAAGGTTTGCCCACGCCGGCGCGGGCCGCGATCGCGTCGATCGTGGCGGCCTCGACCCCGCCTTCGGCGAGCAGCTCGATCGTTGCCGTCATCACCGACTCCGCGAGCAAAGGGGCACGTGGACGCCCCAGAGCCCGTGATTGTGCTGGCTTGTTCGTGACCCTTGACATATCAGAATCGTAACCCGTACGTTTCGTAACATGCTAGTAACGAATCTGTTGGTGAGTACGTCGTCATGAGAACTCTGCTCGCTGGGGGCGTCGTTTGGGACGGCACGGACGACGCACCCCGTAGCAACGACCTGCTCATCGAGGATGGCATCATCCTGGCAGTAGGACCGAACCTCGACGGAGACACGGTCATCGACGTCACAGGTCTGACACTGCTACCCGGGCTTTTCGACTGCCACGTGCATGTCACGATCAACTCGCCCGAGCTCTTGGGCTACTTGCGTACCTCGCCGAGCTACCGCCACTACCAGGCCGCCCGCAACCTCGAGAAGACCCTCGAGGCGGGGGTCACGACGGTGCGCGACGCCGCAGGTGCGGATGCCGGCGTGCGCAACGCCGTACGGGACGGCCTCATCAATGGGCCCCGGATGCAAGTCGCGATCGACATGATCAGCCAGACTGGTGGACACGGGGATCACCACATGCCCTGTGGCATGGCCTCGCCGGTGCACTTTGGGGTTCTGGCGGACGGGCCGGACGAAGTCCGGCGAGCCGTGCGAAGGGTCATTCGTAGTGGCGCAGATGTGATCAAGGTGGCGACTTCCGGTGGGGTGATGTCGCCGGACGACGACCCGCAGCGACCGCAATTCCAGCCCGAAGAGCTTGCCGTGATCGCCGCCGAGGCACGCTCGGCGGGCCTTTCGATCATGGCGCACGCGCAGGGGACCGATGGGATCAAGAACGCGATCCGCGCGGGGGCTCGCTCGATCGAACACGGGATATACCTCGATGACGAGGCGATCCAGATGATGCTGGACAACGGCGTCTTCCTCGTGCCGACGCTCTTGGCCCCGTTGGCAGTCTTGGACGCCGTCGCGGCAGGAGCACAGATCCCCGCCGAGTCAGCGGCAAAGGCCGCCGAGGTCGTTGAAGTGCACCGCGACTCGTTTCGGCGCGCGGCCGCCGCCGGGGTCCGCATCGCCATGGGGACAGACAGTGGAGTCGGTCCCCACGGTCAAAACTTGCGCGAACTCCATCTGATGCAGCAACTGGGTCCATCGCCCGCAGCAGCGCTGCGATCCGCGACCCGTGAAGCCGCCGACCTGATGGGCCTCGGTGACAAGCTTGGCGAGCTGGCTCCAGGAAAAATCGCCGACATCGTCGCGATCGAGGGCGACGCATTCGACCTCGCGGCACTGCCTGCCGCCGTCCGCACCGTCTGGCGCGACGGCAACATCGTCGCGAGCAGACAGCCTCTCTCACGACGTTTCTGAAAATGACGCTCTGGCGATCCTGGCGAGGTGAGGCGGGTCATTGTGAGCCGCTCGGCCTGCTTGCCGTGCTCGGCCGCTTCCGGCGCTGGCATGAGCAACGACCCCGAGCGCGCACCGCGAACTAAGAGTGGACCGAAGTGCCGAGATGCAACGCGTGATCGGATGATCGGCGACCCCGGTGACCTCGTTTTCGAGCGTCGGATCGGCCCCGAATTCGAGCGTTGGCGACAGCGTCGAGTCCATGTCCCGCGCCACCGGGCGGGAACGGTGGCGACCTACAACGTCCCTGCGACCGCCACGACCTTGACGCGCTGCGGGCTCTAGCTGTACTCGGCTGACAGGTTGGTTACAGCCGGCTAATCGGCGGGAGGCCTCCGATGGCTGAGTGGCGTCGTCGAGTGTTGTAGAAACCCAGCCAGGGTTCAAGGGCCGCGGTTCGCTCGTCGTTGCTGGTGAAGATCTGCCGGTAGGCCCACTCGATTTGAAGGGTGCGGTTGAACCGCTCGACCTTGCCGTTTTGCCACGGGCAGTGTGGACGGATGGTCAGGTGCTGGACGCCGATCGCTGCGATCGCGGCAGCGAAGTCGCGCGAGACGATGTAGTTCTTCGCGTTGTCGCTGATCACCTGTCTGATGCGCACGCCGTGGCTGGCGAAGAATTGCGCCGCCCGGATCAGGAAGCCGGCGCGGGTGATGCCCTTCTCGTCGTTGAGGAGCTCGGCGTAGGCGAGTCGGGAGTGGTCGTCGACCGCGGCGTGGACGTAGTCGTAGCCCAGGCCGCGTTTGTGTCTTGGGCGTTCGCCACGTACGTGTGCTTTCCATCCACCGTCGGGTGGGATCCGGGCCGATCTTCTTGACGTCGATGTGGACCAGGTCGCCTGGCGTTGAGCGTTCGTAGCGCAAAGCGGCGGTCTTGGATGCCCGGATGACTTCACCGGTCAGCGGGTCACACTCGGCCAACCGTGGCACCTGGTGGCGGCGCAGGATCGCGCCGACGGTGCGGGGTGGATACCGACTTCGGGGCCAATCCAGTCTTGGCTGCGACGTTCGACACGACGCAGCTCGACCGCCTGCTGCTCGACATCTGTTGGGGTCCGCCGTGGGCACCGATGTGGACGAGACGAACGATCGAGCAGACCGGCCGCGCCTTCAGCGCGAAACCGGGCGACCCAGCGGTGCGCGCACTGGCGGGAGACGCCGAGGGGTCTGCTGCACGAACGGGTGACAGGTTCGGTCAGGCCGCCTGAGTGGCGGCTGTCGTCATGATCAACTCGTATTCGACCGGGGTCAACCTGCCGAGAGCAGCCTGTCGACGACGTCGGTGATAGGTCCTCTCGATCCAGGTC
>NZ_JBFRDX010000040.1:0-19553 GCF_052114005.1 Marmoricola sp. RAF53
CGTCCCGGCGCCCCGGCGCGTGCCGGTGCTCCCGGCCGCGGCGGCTTCGGCGGTGGACCCGGCGGTGGCGGTGGCGCCCCCGGCGGCGGTCCCGGTGGTGGTCGTCCCGGTGGCGGCGGTGGCCGTCCCGGCCAGCGCGGCAGCACCCAGGGCGCCTTCGGTCGCCCGGGCGGTCCGTCGCGTCGTGGTCGCAAGTCGAAGCGGGCGCGTCGCCAGGAGTTCGAGCAGATGGAAGCGCCGACCATTGGCGGCGTGCGGGTCCGCAAGGGCAACGGCGAGACCATCCGGCTCGCCCGCGGCTCCTCGCTGACCGACTTCGCCGACAAGGTCGGCGTCGACCCGGCCTCGCTGGTGCAGATGCTGTTCTCGCTCGGCGAGATGGTCACCGCGACCGAGTCCGTCAACGACGCGACCCTCGAGCTGCTCGGTGAGGAGCTCAACTACGTCGTCGAGGTCGTCTCCCCGGAGGACGAGGACCGCGAGCTGCTCGAGTCGTTCGACCTCGAGTTCGGCAGCGACGAGGGCGACGAGGGCGACCTGGTCGTCCGGCCGCCGGTCGTGACCGTCATGGGTCACGTCGACCACGGTAAGACGAAGCTCCTCGACGCGCTCCGCAACGCGAACGTCGTCGACAAGGAGGCCGGTGGCATCACCCAGCACATCGGTGCCTACCAGGTCCACGCGGACGTCGACGGCACCGACCGCCGGATCACCTTCATCGACACCCCGGGTCACGAGGCGTTCACCGCCATGCGTGCCCGTGGTGCCCAGGCGACCGACATCGCGATCCTCGTGGTCGCGGCCGACGACGGCGTGATGCCGCAGACGGTCGAGGCGCTCAACCACGCCAAGGCCGCCGGTGTCCCGATCGTGGTCGCGGTCAACAAGATCGACAAGCCGGAGGCGGACCCGACCAAGGTCCGCGGCCAGCTGACCGAGTACGGGCTGGTCCCCGAGGAGTACGGCGGCGACGCGATGTTCGTCGACGTCTCCGCGAAGTCCCAGCTCAACCTCGACAAGCTGCTCGAGGCCGTCGTCCTCACCGCCGACGCGTCCCTGGACCTGCGGGCCAACCCGCACCAGGACGCTCAGGGCCTCGTGGTGGAGGCGCACCTGGACCGCGGTCGCGGCCCGGTCGCCACGATCCTGGTCCAGCGCGGAACGCTCCGCGTGGGTGACTCGATCGTCGCCGGCCCGGCCCACGGCCGTGTCCGCGCGATGCTCGACGAGCACGGCGAGAACATCGAGGAAGCCGACCCGTCGCGTCCGGCGATGGTCCTGGGTCTGTCCGGCGTGCCGGGTGCGGGCCAGAACTTCATCGTGGTCGAGGACGACCGGATGGCGCGTCAGATCGCCGAGAAGCGCGAGGCGCGCGAGCGTGCCGCGATGCAGGCGAAGCGTCGCGTCCGCCGCAGCCTCGAGGACTTCATGGCCTCCATGGAGAAGGGCGAGAGCCAGGAGCTCAACCTCATCCTCAAGGGCGACGTGTCCGGTTCGGTCGAGGCCCTCGAGGACGCGCTGGCGAAGATCGACGTCGGCGACGAGGTCAGCCTGCGGGTCATCGACCGCGGTGTCGGTGCGATCACCGAGACCAACGTCGACCTGGCGGCCGCCTCGGACGCGATCATCATCGGCTTCAACGTCCGCCCGCAGGGCAAGGCGACCGAGATGGCCGACCGCGAGGGCGTGGAGATCCGGTACTACTCGGTCATCTACCAGGCCATCGAGGAGATCGAGGCCGCGCTCAAGGGCATGCTCAAGCCGGAGTACGAGGAGTCGGTGCTCGGCCAGGCGGAGATCCGCGCGATCTTCCGCTCGTCGAAGATCGGCAACATCGCGGGCTGCATGGTCACCAGCGGCACCATCCGTCGCAACGCCAAGGTCCGCCTGATCCGCGACGGCTCGGTCATCGTGGAGAGCGCCGACCTGGCCTCGCTGAAGCGCGAGCGGGACGACGCCTCCGAGGTCCGCGAGGGCTTCGAGTGCGGTCTCGTCATCAAGGGCTTCAACGACATCAAGGAAGGCGATGTCGTGGAGGCCTACGAGATGCGCGAGATTCCGCGGAGCTGACGTCGGGTTGCCGCGAGCCTCGGGCTCGCGGCAACCWCCGCTCCGTGATCGAGGGCGCGTCAGCGGTGACACCCAGCAGGCGACGGTCTTCTACACCGCGCTCAACATCGACGGGCAGAGCGGGGAGCCGGAGGACCTGGCGGCGACGGCTGCGGCGCTGGAGTCGGCCAAGGGCCTGATCCGGTCCGAGGTCGCCAAGCAGCTCGGCATGCGGCACGCCCCGAGCGTCGAGTTCATCCACGACGCGCTCCCGGAGACCGCGCGGGCGATCGACGACCTGCTCGAGAAGGTGCGCGAGCAGGACGCCGCCGTCGCCGAGGTCGCGACCGGGGCGGTGTACGCCGGCGAGGCCGACCCGTACAAGAAGCCCCGCGAGGCCGACGAGGACCTCGAGGACCTCGAGGACCTCGACGACTCCGACGACGAGTGAGCAAGGGCAAGGTCCCCGGACCCGGCGGGCTGGTGGTCGTCGACAAGCCGGCCGGGGTGACGTCGCACGACGTCGTCGCCCGGGTACGGCGCCTCGCCGGCACCCGGAAGGTCGGCCACGCCGGCACGCTGGACCCGATGGCCACCGGCGTGCTGGTGATCGGGGTCGAGCGCGCCACCCGGCTGCTCGGCCACCTGCTGCTGACCGACAAGACGTACGACGCGACGATCCGGCTCGGCAGCGCCACCACGACCGACGACGCCGAGGGCGAGGTC
The DNA here is from genome assembly GCF_052114005.1 of Marmoricola sp. RAF53. NCBI lineage: Bacteria > Bacillati > Actinomycetota > Actinomycetes > Propionibacteriales > Nocardioidaceae > Marmoricola > Marmoricola sp. RAF53. The sequence continues at coordinate 2,776 of NZ_JBFRDX010000040.1, forward strand.
GTCTCGACCAGCCCGACCGACGGGGTCGACGAGGACGCGGTCCGCGCCGGGCTCGCGGCGATGGTCGGTGAGATCGACCAGGTGCCGTCGGCGGTCTCCGCGATCAAGGTCGACGGCCGGCGCGCCTACGACCGGGTCCGGGCCGGCGAGACCGTCGAGCTGGCGGCCCGGACGGTGCGGATCGACGAGATCACCGTGCACCGGTACGCGCCGGGTCCCGACGGGATCGACGTGGACGTGACGGTGCGCTGCTCCAGCGGCACCTACATCCGGGCGATCGCCCGCGACCTCGGCTCGGCCCTCGGCGTCGGCGGCCACCTGACCGCGCTGCGGCGGACCGCGGTGGGCGAGTTCGACCTCGGCGTCGCCCGCACGCTCGAGGAGCTGGCCGAGGCCGAGGACTTCTGGTCCACCGAGGTGCTGCCGATCGCCGCGGCTGCCCGGCGCACCTTCCCGGCGTACGAGCTGGACGCGACCCAGGCGGCCCTCGTCCGGGTCGGGCGCAAGCTCCCGCTGGACCTGCCCGCCGAGGGGCCGGTGGCCGTGTTCGCCCCGGACGGCGAGTTCCTGGCCCTGTACGAGCTGGGGGGCGCGCTCGCGCGGCCGGTGGCGGTGTTCGTCTGATGGACCGCATCTACCACCTCGCCCTGCTCTCCGACTGGGAGGCCGCGCAGGCCGCCGGCGACTACCGGGTCTCCACCCGCGGCGTCACCCTCGAGCAGGAGGGTTTCATCCACGCCTCCCGCGCGGACCAGTGGCGCTCGGTGCTGGAGCGCTTCTACGCCGACGTCACCGAGCCGCTGGTACTGCTGGTCGTCGACCCGGCACTGCTCACCTGCGAGCTCCGCTCCGAGCACGTTCCGGAGGCGCGCGACACCTTCCCGCACCTCTACGGCCCGCTCAACCTCGATGCCGTGGTCGAGGTGCGGAGCCCGGAACAGTAGTCTCAGCCCGTGCGAGTGTGGCGTTCCCTGGAGCAGGTGCCGGCCGATCTCGGCCGCACCGTCGTGGTCATCGGCAACTTCGACGGGGTGCACCTCGGGCACCAGCACGTCGTCGCCCGCGCCCGGGAGGTCGCGGACAACGACGGCGCGCGCCTGGTCGCGGTCACCTTCGACCCGCACCCGATGGCGGTGCTCCGCCCGGACCACGCGCCGCTGACCCTGACCGACGTCGACGCGCGCTGCGTCCTGCTCGTCGAGGCCGGAGCCGACGACGTCCTGGTGATTCCGTTCAGCCGCGAGATCGCGGCCTGGTCGCCGGAGGAGTTCATCAGCCGGGTCCTGGTCGACGGGCTGAACGCCCGCTCGGTCGTGGTCGGCGCGAACTTCCGGTTCGGCAACCGTGCGGCCGGTGACGTGGCCACGCTGACCGAGTCCGGCAAGAGCCACGACTTCGTGGTCGACGGGATCGCGCTCGACGGCGGCCCGCAGGTCTGGTCCTCGACGTACGTGCGCACCTGCCTGCTCGCCGGGGACGTCGAGGGTGCGGCCGAGGCGCTCGGCCGGCCGTACGCGATCACCGGGCACGTGGTGAAGGGCGACCAGCGCGGCCGCGACCTCGGCTTCCCGACCGCGAACGTGCCCACGCACGGCCTGGCCGCCCCCGCCGACGGCGTGTACGCCGGCTGGCTGCGCCGCCTCGACGACCCCGGCTCGGCGCCGCTGCCGGCCGCGATCTCGGTGGGCACCAACCCGACCTTCGACGGCGAGCGCGAGCGCCGCGTCGAGGCCTACGTCCTGGACCGCACCGACCTGGAGCTGTACGGCGTCCCGGTCGAGATCTCGTTCGTCGCCCGGCTCCGCGGCATGGTCGCCTTCGAGGGGGTCGACGCGCTCATCGAGACGATGAAGGGCGACGTCGTGAAGACCCGCGAGGTCCTGGGGGTTTGAGGCGGGCAGCACGCGCGGCTCTTGCCGCGATCACCTTCCTGACCGTGCTCCCGCTCGGGCGCAAGGTCGCCCTGGACGGGACCGACGTCGCCCGCGGATCGATGCTCTTCCCGGTGGTCGGGGCCGCGATCGGCGCCGCCTCCGGCGGCACCGTCTGGCTCCTCGGTGACCACCTGCCCGCCCTGCTCGCCGCCGTGCTCGGGGTCGCCGTCGGGGTCGCGCTGACCGGAGCGCTGCACCTGGACGGCCTCGCGGACTGCGCGGACGGGTTCGGCGCCCGTACGCCGGAGGACCGGCTCCGGGTGATGCGCGACCACACGAACGGCACCTACGGCGGCGCCGCCCTGCTGCTGGATCTGATGATTCGCGTGGCCGCGCTCTCGGCGGTGGCCGGGACGCGCGAGGCCCTGGCGTTCACCGTCGCGGCCGGGGCGCTGTCCCGGACGGCAGGCCCGGTGCTGGCGGCCTGGCTGCCCTATGCGTCTGACCGCCCGGGTGCGGGCGAGGCGCTGAACGCGCACCCGAGTCACTCGCGCGCGATCGCCGCGGGTTCGCTGGGCGTGCTGATCTCGTTCCTCGCCCTGGCTGGGCTCGGGATGACGGACGGGACCCCAGCGGGCTGGAGTGCTGCCATGGTCGCGACGATCGTGGTCGTCCAGCTCGTCGGGCTGACCGCGCGCGCCCGCCTCGGCGGTGTCACCGGCGACGTGATGGGCGCCTGCTCCGAGCTCGTCGAGCTCGCCGTGCTCGTCGTCCTGGTCGCCTGGCTCTAGGTGTACTCGGCTGACACGTTCATGACAGTCGGCTGATCGGCGGTTGGCCTCCGAGGGCTGAGTGGCGTCGTCCAGTGTTGTAGAACTCCAGCCACGGTGCCAGTGCGGCGCTGCGAGCTGTGTTGGTGAGGAAGACCTGGCGGTAGGCCCACTCGATCTGGATGGTGCGGTTGTAGCGCTCGACCTTCCCGTTCTGCCAGGGGCAGTGGGGACGGATGAACACATGCTTGGCGCCGAGTGCTGACATCGCGGCGGCGACGTCGTTTGAGCGTTTGTAGCTGAAGTGGTTGTCGGTCATCACGCGCTCGATGTGGGTGATGCCGAAGGTCTCGAAGTAGGCGGCGGCACGGAGCAGGAAGGCCGCGCAGGTCGGGCCCTTCTCGTCCGGGAAGATCTCGGAGTAGGCCAGGCGGGAGTGGTCGTCAACGAGTGAGTGCACGTAGTCGAACCCGATCCGGGCCTTCTTCTTCGCCGCGGTGCTGCCCATCTGGCGGCCATGGGCTTTCCAGCCACCCCCGTCGGGGATCTTGCCGATCTTCTTCACGTCCATGTGGGCCAAGGAGCCGGGATAGGGATGCTCGTAACGGAGTGCGGTGCTCTTCGAGGCTCGAATGACTTCACCGGTCAACGGATCGCACTCGCGCAGCAGCGGGACCCGGTGGCGCCACAGGATCGCCGAGACTGTGCGCGGTGCCAGCCCCAGCTCCGGGCCGAGCCAGTCTTGGCCGCGGCGTTCTGTCTGGCGCAGCTGCAGTACCCGCTGCTCGACCTCCCGCGAGGTTCGGCGCGGGCAGGAGTGTGGGCGCGATGAGCGATCGACCAGGCCAGCGTCGCCCTCAAGGCGGAACCTCTTGACCCAACGGTGCGCGCACTGCCGGGATACGCCGAGTTCCTTGGCAACGTGGGAAGCCGGCCGGCCATCCTCGATGACTCGGGTGACGAGCAATCGGCGACCGTGGACATTCAAACGGGCATTAGCGTGGGACACGAGGGCCTCCTTGCGATGTAGAGACGTCAGACATCTCCACTAAGCCGGGAGGTCCTCCCGTTTCACAAGGGCCGCGTCACCAACGTCCCTGCCGAGTACATCTAGGCGACGGCCGGGACCAACGCCTCGACGGTGACCGGCACCCCGCTCAACGCGGCGTTGCCGCTGACGTCGAGCCGGTCCGGGTCGGTGAGGTCGTTGATCGAGACTCCCGGCACCGTGCTGGCGTGGGCCAGCCGGGTGCCCTCGACCTGGTGGCCGTAGCCGTGCGGCAGCGAGACGACGCCGGGCATCATGTCGTCCGACGCGGCCACCTCGACCTCGACGGAGCCGACCCGGGAGCTGACCCGGACCACGGCACCGTCCTCGAGCCCGCGTTCGGCCAGGTCGCCGGGGTTCATCAGCAGGTGGTGGCGCGGCTTGCCGCGGGTCAGCCGCTCGGAGTTGTGCAACCAGGAGTTGCAGTCCTGCTTGTGCCGGCGCCCGATCAGCACGAGCTCGCCGGGACCGGGGACCGGGAGCGAGGTGCGCAGCCGGTCGAGGTCCGCGACGAGCGGCGCCGGGGCCAGGTCGATGGTCTTGTCCTTCGTCGCGAGCCGGCCGGGGAGCGTGGGCCGCAGCGGCCCGAGGTCGACGCCGGCTGGGTTCTTCCGCAGCTGGCGCATCGAGGTCTTGCGGCCCGTGGTGAGCAGCAGCGCCACGATCGCGGTCGGGCTCATGGTGAGCCGGGTCCGGTGCAGCACCCGCGCCAGGAGCGGCTTCTTGTTCGCGATCCGCTTCTCGACGCGCAGCGCGAGCTCGCGGAAGATCTCCCAGTCGTGCAGCGCGTCGTCCGCCCTGGCGAGCACCGCCGGGGTGAACCGGGCGGTGTTGCGCACGCTGAGCATGTGGAAGACCAGGTCGTAGTGGTCCCGCTCCAGCGCCGTGGTCGGCGGCAGGATCACGTCGGCGTGCCGGGTGGTCTCGTTGAGGTAGATGTCCACGCTCGCCATGAAGTCGAGCCCGGAGAGCGCCTCGCCGAGCCGGCGGCCGTCCGGGGTGGACAGCACCGGGTTGCCGGCGATGGTGAGCACCGCCCTGATCTGGCCCTCGCCGGGCGTCTCGATCTCCTCGGAGAAGCAGGAGACCGGCAGCTCGCCGCCGAACTCCGGCATACCGCGGACCCGGCTGCGCCAGACGTCGAAGTGGCCGGGACCGAGCAGCCCGTTCTTGGCCGCGTCGATCGCCGGCTCCGGGAAGAGCACGCCGCCGGGGCGGTCGAGGTTGCCGGTGAGCATGTTGAGCAGGTTGATCGCCCACTGGCACAGCGACCCGAAGCCCTGGGTCGACAGCCCCATCCGCCCGTACGCCGCGGCCCCGTCGGCGGCCGCGAACTCCCGGGTGATCCGCCGGATCTCGTCGGCCGGCACGCCGCTGACCTGCTCGGCGTACTCGGGGGTGAGGTCGCTGATCGCGGCTTCCAGGACGTCGCTGTTGCGCAGGTACGCCGCCGGCCGGGTCAGGCCCTCGGCGAACAGCGTGTGCACCATCGCGAGCAGCACGACGGCGTCGCTGGCCGGCCGGACGAAGTGGTGCTCGGTGGCGACCTTCGCGGTCTCGGTGCGCCGCGGGTCGAGGACGACAAGCTTGCCGCCGCGGGCCTTGAGCTCGCGGACCCGCTGCGGGAAGTCCGGGACGGTCCAGAGCGAGCCGTTGGAGGCCATCGGGTTGGCGCCGAGGACGAGCAGGTAGCTGGTCCGGTCGAGGTCGGGCACCGGCAGCAGCAGCTGGTGGCCGAACTGCAGCATGCCGACGTACATGTGTGGGATCTGGTCGACCGAGGACGCGGAGAACTTGTTGCGGGTCTTGAACGTCTTGATCAGCTCGAACCCGTGCGTCATCGCGCCGAGGGAGTGCGCGTTCGGGTTGCCGACGTAGGTGCCGAGGGCGTTCTTGCCGTGCTCGTTGACCGCGGCGGCGATGCCGTCGGCGACCAGGTCGAGGGCCTCGTCCCAGCCGATCTCGGTCCAGGTCGCGTCCGCGCCGGTGCCGGTCCGGCGTACGGGGCGGCGGAGCCGGTCGGGGTCGGTGTACACGTCGGCCAGGGCCACGCCCTTCGGGCAGATGTGGCCGCGGGAGAGCGGGTCGGCGTCGTTGCCCCGGATCGAGGTCACGGCGCCGTTCTCCAGGGTCAGCTCGAGGCCGCAGATGGCCTCGCACAGGTTGCAGACGCCGAGCCGGGTACCGGTGAAGTCGGCGGCGACGGGTCCGCCGCCGAGGTTGAGCAGCGGGAGCGGGGGGAGGGGGGCCATGGTGCGATGCTCGCACCACGGTCCCCGGCACGCCAGGGTTTCGCCGCCGCGGTCAGGAAACCGCCGCGCCCACCACGGCGTAGGTGCGCAGGAAGGTCCGGGCCGTCCCGTGGCCGGACAGGACGTAGCCGTTCGCCGGAACGGCCATGTTGCCGACCCCGTTCGCGACCTGGGTGACCACGCCGTTCACCACCGCCGCCTCGTAGCCGAACTCGTTGGTCCCGGTGCTCGCCCCGGTAGCGGGGGTGTACACGATCAGGTTGTTGGTGCGCCGGACCGCGTCGACCCCGTCGACCGCGAGGGTCTGACCGCTGATCGTGACCTTCGTCGTCGGGTACGGCGGCGGCGGCGGGGGCGGCGGGGGCGGCGGGGGCGGATCGCCCATGTTCGGGATGTTCACGCTGGCGCCGACCGGCGCGTAGGTGCGCAGCCAGGTAGCCGACTCGCCGTGGCCGGAGAGGACGACGCCGCCGCTGGGGATCGCCATGTTGCCGACCCCGTTCTGGACGGCGGTCACCTTGCCGTTCACGATCGCCACCTCGGTGCCGTACGCGTTCGTCCCCGTGGTGGCGCCCTTGACCCGGGTGAACAGCACCATGAAGTTGGCCGCCCGGTAGGCGTTGATGCCGTCGATGTGGTGCGTGCGGGCGCCGATGTAGACGGTGTCCGGGTCCGGGACCGGGTCGTCCCCGTACGGCGGCGGCTGGACGGCGCCGCCGACGACCTGGTCGACGGTCCTGATCGTCGTGCTGGCCGGCCGGGTCTGCAGCCAGTCGAGGAGCGCGGTGAAGGTGCCCAGCGGGATCGAGTTGCTGTCCGCGGGGTCGTCGCTGATGTGGTGGAAGACCAGCGGGACCCAGCCGCCCTGGTCGTCCTCGGCCTGGGTGACCATCGCCTTGATCTGGTCCAGGGAGTACGCCGGCCGGATCGTCGCGGGCGTCCGGATCTCGTACGGGTTGGCCGGTGGGATCGACTCGGCGGTCGGGCAGCGCAGGCAGCTGGTCGGCGACTTGAGGTCGCTGGTGATCCGGGCCGAGTTGTAGCCGCAGTCCCGGACGGCCTGCTGGATGGTCGGGTCGTTGGCCCCGAACGGGTAGGCGAACGAAGTGACCCGGTAGCCGAGGTTGATCAGGTTGGTCCGGTCGGCGCAGATGTTGTCCTTGGCCGCCTGCGGCGTGAGCGTGGTGAGGTCCTCGTGGTTGAGGGTGTGCCCGCCGATCTCGAAGCCGGCGTCGGCGTACGACTTGAGCTGGGCGCGGCTCATGTACGCCGCGTTGAAGCCGACCCGCTGGCTGTTGACGTACATCGTGGCCTTGATGCCGCGTGCCTTCATCAGGTCGAGCGCCGGGATCGTGTCGGCGTAGGTGTCGTCGAAGGTGATCGAGACGACCGTCGGTGCCGCGGCCGTGGCCGTGGGTGCGCCGAGGGCGAGCTGGGCCGAGATCAGGCCGAGCAGTCCGGTCAGGACGAGTGCCGCGTTGCGTCTGTTCATGGTGTTTTCCCCCAGGTGGATCTCCGAGTGGCGCAGGTGGGGCGCCGCTCGGAGACGGTCCATCGTCCGTCGGCGCAGCGCATCGCCGCATCGGCCCGGAGGGGTGAGGACGACACGCCGAATGCTGGAGCGTGGTCCGCAGTACTGCGGAATGCGTAGTACTGTCCCGTGCATGGATACCACCCAGCTCCTCAAGGGCGTGCTGGACCTGGCGGTGCTCGCCGTGGTCGACGGCGAGGACGGCTACGGCTACGACATCGTCCGGCGCCTGCGCGACGGGGGACTCTCCGACGTCGGGGACGCCTCGGTCTACGGCACGCTGCGCCGGCTGTACTCGGCCGGCGCGCTGACGTCGTACGTCGTGCCGAGCGAGTCCGGCCCGCACCGGAAGTACTACGGGATCACGCCGACCGGCAGGTCCCAGCTCGAGCGCCAGGCCGACGACTGGCGCACCTTCTCCACCACCGTCACCACGCTTCTCGACAAGCAGAGCCTGGAAGGGGTCACCGCATGAACACGACGGTCATCGTTCCCGAGGTCCAGGCGTTCGTCGCCGCCGTGCGCGGCCACCTGGCCGACCTCGACGCCGACGAGCAGCGCGAGATCCTCGACGGCCTGGAGGCCGACCTCGGCGAGCTGGTCGCCGAGCAGGGCCCCGGAGCGCTCGGCGACCCGGCGGCGTACGCGGCCGAGCTGCGCTCCGCGGCCGGACTGGTGGCCGACGCCGCCCCCGCCGGGCGCAAGCGCTCGGTGCGCGCGGCGACCACGGCCTTCCTCGACGCCTGCCACGCGCGCTACGACGCCCTGGTCGGGCGGCTGCCCGGCGATGCCGGGCCGGTGCTCGCCTGGCTGCGCCCGCTCTGGTGGGTCGTCCGCGCCTGGGTCGCGGTCGAGCTGGTGCCCGTCCTCCTCGGCAACGGGGGGACCCGGTTCCAGGTCGTCCCGAACCTGCGCGGCCTCGGCTGGCTGCTCCTGCTCGCTGCCGTCGCCGGCAGCGTCGGAGTCGGGGTCGGCCGGGTGTGGCCCGGCGGGAAGCGGGGCCTGCTGGCCCGGCTGCTCCTGCTCGCGCTGAACCTGGTGGCCGTGGCCGGCGCCGTGGCCGTGCTCGACGGCGCGAACAACGACGGCCGGTACTGGGCCGGGTACGACCGCGGCTACCAGCAGGCACAGGCGGAGACGCCGGGCGTGACGGAGACGGGGGAGAAGGCCGGGATCTACAGCAACGGCAAGTGGGTCTCCAACGTCTTCCCGTACGACGCCCAGGGCCACCCGCTCGCCGGAGTCCAGCTCTTCGACCAGACCGGCAAGCCCCTGAACGTGATCACCCAGCCCGAGTACGGCTCTCCGGAGCTGGCCGACGACGGGTCCGTCGTCGCGGGCTCGGCGCAGGTCGACCCGGTCACGGGCGAGGAGCTGCCGCGGATCTTCTACCCGTGGACCAACGGCGCGGCCCAGCTCTACAACGTCTTCCCGCTGCCGAGCAGGGTCCAGCACGGCGAGGCCCTCTCGCCGACCGCGTTCTCGGAGGCCGACAAGCCGGCCGTCGGCCCGTTCCCGCTCGCGTCGGTGCCCGCGGCCTCGCTGCCCGGGATCGCCACCGGTGTCCAGAAGCAGGCCCGCTGACCTGCGGGAACGCTCGATTTCGGCATCTCGCGCGGCGCTGTTAACCTTGAGCGTTGCCGTCTATCGGCCGCGGATTCCAGTGCCCGGAGGAACATGCCCCGGCGCGCCGCGCTGCGAAACAAGGAAGGGAGCTCACGTGTCCATCGGTACCGACGCGGAGACCAAGAAGAAGATCATCGCCGAGTACGCCACCGTTGAGGGCGACACCGGCTCCCCGGAGGTGCAGATCGCGCTGCTGTCGCACCGCATCGCCCACCTCACCGAGCACCTCAAGACCCACAAGCACGACCACCACAGCCGTCGGGGGCTGCTGCTCCTCGTCGGCCAGCGCCGCCGTCTTCTCAACTACCTCGAGAAGACCGAGATCGAGCGGTACCGCTCGATCGTGCAGCGCCTCGGTCTGCGTCGATGACCTCCACGCGGCGGTTCGCCTTCCAGGCGGGCCGCCGCGTGCTTTAAGTTCTGGATCGCGGCCCGTCGGGCCCGCCCAGAACCGCACAACTGAACACCACCATCACCAGGAGCGGCCCGCGATCGCCGGCCCGGTCCTCGGTAGTGGCCTTCGGAGCAGGAGTTCCGCGGGCCTCGATCGAAGACCGGCCATTCCCGCCTCGAACACGAGGCGCCGGGCTTGCCCGCTTGGGCTCGCGGATCGCTCCGCGAAGAGAAAGGGACTCCCTTGAACGAGGGCCCTGTTGTTTCCACCGTCGAGACCGTGATCGACAACGGCAAGTTCGGCACCCGGACCGTCAAGTTCGAGACCGGCCTGCTCGCCCGTCAGGCCGCCGGCTCCGTGACGGCGTACCTGGACGAGGACACCATGCTGCTCTCGGCCACCACGGCCGGCAAGCAGCCGAAGGACCACTTCGACTTCTTCCCGCTGACGATCGACGTCGAGGAGCGGATGTACGCCGCGGGCCGGATCCCCGGCTCGTTCTTCCGCAGCGAGGGTCGTCCCGGTGAGGACGCGATCCTGGCCTGCCGCCTGATCGACCGCCCGCTGCGCCCGACCTTCAAGAAGGGTCTGCGCAACGAGGTCCAGGTCGTCATCACCGTGATGGCGCTCAACCCCGACGCCCAGTACGACGTGCTCGCGATCAACGCCGCGTCCGCGTCCACCCAGCTCTCCGGCCTGCCGTTCTCCGGCCCGGTCGGCGCCACCCGCGTCGCCCTCATCGAGGGCCAGTGGGTCGCCTTCCCGTCGCACAGCCAGACCGAGAAGGCCGTCTTCGACATGGTCGTCGCCGGTCGGGTCACCGACACCGGTGACGTCGCGATCATGATGGTCGAGGCCGAGGCCACCGAGCAGACCATCGAGCTCATCCACGGCGGCGCCACCGCGCCGACCGAGGAGGTCGTGGCCGGCGGTCTCGAGGCCGCCAAGCCGTTCATCAAGCAGCTCTGCGACGCGCAGGCCGAACTCGCCAAGCAGGCCGCCAAGCCGGTCCAGGAGTTCCCGATCTTCCTCGACTACGAGGACGACGTGTACGCCGCCGTCGAGGCCGCCGCGAAGGACGAGACCGCTGCCGCGCTGACCATCGCCGGCAAGCAGGAGCGCGAGGACAAGCTCGACGACATCAAGGCGGGCGTGCTCGAGAAGCTCGGCGCGCAGTTCGAGGGTCGCGAGAAGGAGATCGGCGCGGCGTTCCGCTCGCTGAACAAGTCGCTGGTCCGCCAGCGGGTGCTCCGCGACAAGGTCCGCATCGACGGCCGCGGCCTGACCGACATCCGGGCCCTCTCGGCCGAGGTCGAGGTCCTGCCCCGGGTGCACGGCTCGGCGCTGTTCGAGCGCGGCGAGACCCAGATCCTCGGTGTCACCACGCTGGACATGCTCAAGCTCGAGCAGCAGCTCGACGGTCTCTCCCCGGAGAAGTACCGCCGGTACATGCACAAGTACATCTTCCCGCCGTTCTCCACCGGTGAGACCGGCCGGGTCGGCTCGCCGAAGCGCCGCGAGGTCGGCCACGGTGCGCTCGCGCGCCGGGCGATCCTGCCGGTGCTGCCCTCGCGCGAGGAGTTCCCCTACGCGATCCGCCAGCTCTCCGAGGCGATGGGCTCCAACGGCTCGACCTCGATGGGCTCGGTCTGCGCCTCGACGCTGTCGCTCCTCCAGGCGGGTGTCCCGCTGAAGGCGGCGGTCGCCGGTATCGCCATGGGCCTCATCTCCGACGAGGTCGACGGCAAGACCGAGTACGTCGCGCTCACCGACATCCTCGGTGCCGAGGACGCGTTCGGCGACATGGACTTCAAGGTCGCCGGCACCAAGGAGTTCGTCACCGCCCTGCAGCTCGACACCAAGCTCGACGGCATCCCGGCCGACGTGCTCGCCGGTGCGCTGACCCAGGCCCGCGACGCGCGCCTGAGCATCCTCGAGGTCATGGCCGAGGCCATCGACGGCCCCGAGGAGATGTCGATCTACGCGCCGCGGATCATCACCGTGAAGGTCCCCGTCGACAAGATCGGCGAGGTCATCGGCCCCAAGGGCAAGGTGATCAACCAGATCCAGGAGGACACCGGCGCCTCGATCTCGATCGAGGACGACGGCACCGTCTACATTGGTGCGACCAACGGCGAGGCGGCCGAGGCCGCGCGTGCCGCGGTCAACGCGATCGCGAACCCGACGATGCCGGAGATCGGTGAGCGCTACCTGGGCACGGTGGTGAAGACGACCAACTTCGGTGCGTTCGTCTCGCTGATGCCGGGCAAGGACGGCCTGCTGCACATCAGCAAGCTGCGCGGCCTGGCCGGCGGCAAGCGCGTCGACAACGTCGAGGACGTCGTCTCGGTCGGCCAGAAGATCCAGGTCCAGATCGCCGAGATCGACGACCGTGGCAAGCTGTCGCTGGTCCCGGTCGTCGACGGCGAGGAGGGTGCCGAGGACGGCGCCTCCGAGGAGTCGACGGAGTCCGCTGAGGCGTGACCCTCGCCGCAGAACAGAAGCCCGGCACGACCCGCACCCTCATCGAAGGGGTCCGCAGGACCGTCCTTCGCGGGGGGCTGCGGGTCGTGACCGAGCACGTCCCCGGTGTCCGCTCCGCGGCCATCGGGGTCTTCGTCGGGGTCGGTTCCCGGGACGAGGCGCCGACGCTGAACGGCGCCTCCCACTTCCTGGAGCACCTGCTCTTCAAGGGCACCCCGACGCGCTCGGCGATGGACATCTCCTCGGCGCTGGACGCCGTCGGCGGTGAGTTCAACGCCTACACCGCGCGCGAGTACACCTGCTACCACGCGCGGGTGCTCGACGAGGACCTGCCGATGGCGGTCGACGTCCTCGGCGACATGCTGACCGCGTCGCTGATCACTCCCGAGGACGTCGAGGCCGAGCGCGAGGTCATCCTCGACGAGATCGCGATGCACGACGACGACCCCGACGACGTGGTGCACAACCTCTTCGCCGCGCACGCCTGGGCCGGTTCGCCGCTGGCACGCCCGATCGCGGGCACCGCGGAGTCGATCCGGGCGCTCACCCGCGCCCAGGTCAACCGGTACTACCGGGGCCGCTACACCGCCCCGGCGATGACCGTGGCCGTGGCCGGCAACGTGCAGCACGCCGACGTGGTCCGGCTGGTGAAGAAGGCGTTCGCGCGCAACGACTTCCTGGCCGACGTGGACGCGGTCCCGCTGCCGCCCCGCCTGGCCACGAGCCCGCGGGCGACGAAGCCCGGCGACATCCGCACGACCCGCCCGTTCGAGCAGGTCAACCTGGTCCTCGGCATGCGCGGCCTGACCCGTTCGGACCAGCGGCGCTACGCGCTCGGGGTGCTGAACGCGGCCTTCGGCGGCGGGTCCTCCTCCCGGCTGTTCCAGGAGGTCCGGGAGCGCCGCGGGCTGGCGTACTCGGTGTACTCGTTCGCGACCAGCTACTCCGACGCCGGCATGGTCGGCGTCTCCGTCGGCTCGCTGCCGACGAAGTCGGGTGAGGTGCTCGAGGTGGTCCGCGACGAGCTCGCCCGCGTCGTCTCCTCGGGGCTGACCCAGGACGAGCTGGAGCGGGGCCGCGGCCAGATGCGCGGCGGCCTGGTGCTGAGCCTGGAGGACACCGGCTCCCGGATGACCCGGCTCGGCGAGGTGGAGCTCTTCCAGGACCGGCTGCTCTCGCTCGACGAGGTGCTGGCCCGCCTGGACGCGGTCACCCTCGAGGACGTGCACACGCTCGCCGCCGACCTGTTCAACCGTCCGGAGACGCTCGCCGTCGTCGGCCCGGAGAACTAGTCCGTTCGGTACCTGAGCCTGTCGAAGGTAGAACAGGTTCTAGATTCGCGATAGCCTCCGGCCAACGCTCACCCGTCGGCCAGGAGGCTTCTCGCATGTCCCAGCGCGTCATCGTCATCACCGGAGCGGCCTCCGGAATCGGCCACGCCACCGCCGAGCTGTTCCGCGACCTCGGCGACACCGTCTTCGGCCTCGACATCGCCCCGACCGTGCCCGAGGGTGTCACCTACCTGGAGTGCAACGTCGGCGACCGCGCCTCGGTGGAGGCCGCGATCAAGACCGCCGGCGAGGCGCACGGCCGGATCGACGTGCTCGCGAACGTCGCCGGCGTCGTCCAGTTCGGCCGCTTCGACCAGATCACCGACGCCGAGTGGGACCGGGTCCACACCGTCGACCTCAAGGGCCCGTTCATGACGATGCAGGCCGCGCTGCCCTACCTGCGCGCCTGCGGCGGCAACATCGTCAACGTCTCCTCGGTCGCCGGCCGGGTGCCGCAGGCCTACACGACGGCGTACTCGGCGGCCAAGGGCGGGCTCACCCAGCTCACCCGCTCGCTCGCCCTGGAGCTCTCCCCGGAGAACATCCGCGTCAACGCGGTCTGCCCGGGCACCGTGGACACCCCGATCGTCTCCCAGGTCGCCGAGATGTTCCCGCCGGACCTCGACCCCCGGGTCGCCGACCGGCTGATGATGATGCTCCCCGGCAAGGCGATCTCCCCGCGCGAGCTCGGCTCTTCGATCGTCTACCTCGCCTCGGCCGAAGCAAGGATGATCACGGGCTGCGTACTAGCCCACGACGGCGGCATGAGCTGACCAGCGCCGCGACACGCGGCCCCTGGCTGCGTTGTCGTCGGTCGACGTCCGCTCCGCTGCGCTCCGCTGAAGGACGCCTTCCCTCCTTCGCCTTGCCATGCGCCACGTCTCGCGACGCTGGCCGAGCCCATGGTGCGGACCCGACGTCACTAGGCTTGCCGCGTGAGTGAACTCAAGGTCGGGGTGCTGGGCGCCCGGGGCAAGGTCGGGCGCGAGGTGTGCGCGGCGGTGGACGCCGCCGAGGACATGAGCCTGGTGGCGTCCCTGGACGTCGGCGACTCCCTGGAGGACCTGGTCGCGGCCGGCGCCGAGGCGATCGTCGACTTCACCCACCCCGACGCGGTGATGGGGAACCTGGAGTTCTGCATCGAGCACGGCATCCACGCCGTCGTCGGCACCACCGGGTTCGACGACGACCGGCTCGCGACGCTGCGCGCGCAGCTCGCCGCCAGCCCGGCCACCGGCGTCCTGATCGCGCCCAACTTCTCCATCGGCGCGATCCTGATGATGCGGTTCTCGGCGCAGGCCGCGCGCTACTTCGAGTCCGTCGAGATCATGGAGCTGCACCACCCGGACAAGGCGGACGCGCCGTCCGGCACCGCGCGGCGTACGGCGGAGCAGATCGCCGCGGCCCGCCGCGAAGCCGGCCTGCCGGCACCCCCCGACGCCACCTCGACCGGTCTCGACGGTGCCCGTGGCGCCGACGTCGACGGGATCCGGGTGCACGGGATGCGGATCCGCGGGCTGGTCGCCCACCAGGAGGTCGTCCTCGGCGGCCCGGGGGAGACCCTGACCATCCGGCACGACTCGCTCGACCGGATCTCGTTCATGCCGGGCGTGCTGCTCGGCCTGCGCCGGATCGGTGGAGCCCCCGGGCTCACCGTCGGGCTCGAGACCTTCCTCGCGCTCGACTGATTGAAACGGAACGGATCCCCCCTGCACGTTTCTGCAATTCAGGGATTGACGGATTCCCGCCGGGTACCGGCCGGGGGAGGGTGACCTCGAGGCGCCGTGCGGCGCCTCGGCACCCCTCCCGGAAGGAACCCCTCCCATGCGCAACCCCGCACGCCTGACCGGCCTGGCCCTCGTGGCCGTGCCGGTCGCGGTCGTCACCGGCCTCACCCAGGCCCCGGCCGCGAGCGCGGACCACCACTCCCGCGCGGAGGCCGCGATCGCCGCGGCCGAGCAGCACGCCGGCACCACGAAGTTCGGGGACCACCAGTCCCTGGTCGCGACCGGCACTCTGGTCGACCCCGACGGCACCGCCCACGTGCGGCTGCACCGGACCTACCGCGGCCTCGAGGTCGTCGGTGGTGACCTGGTCGTGCACACCAGTCGCTCGGACGCCTGGAAGGGCACCAGCCAGACGCTGGCGTCGGACCTCGCGCTGGCGACCACCCCGGCGGTGGCGCGGACGACGGCCGAGACCCGTGCGCTGGTCCCCAGCGCGGTGACCCGGAAGATCCGTGGTCAGCGGGCAGAGGGTGCGGCCCTCGTCGTGGACGCCACCGCCGCGCAGCCCCGGCTGGCGTGGCGGGTGCTGAGCAGCGGCGTGCAGTCCGACGGGACCCCCAGCCGGCTCGCGTCGTACGTCGACGCCCGGACCGGTGCGCTGATCCGGACCGAGCAGGAGATCCAGACCGCGGACGGCTCCGGCCAGTCCCTGTACGGCGGCACGGTGCCGCTGCAGCTGACGCTCTCGGGCTCGACGTACCAGCTCAAGGACGCGACCCGGGGCGGGACGTACACGACCGACATGGGCAACGCCCAGGACAGCCAGCTGTGCAGCCTGCTCGGCTTCGGCTGCAAGACCGGGACGCTGTTCACCAGCCCGGACAACCTGTTCGGCAACGGCACCACGAGCTCGCGGGAGTCGGCGGCCGTCGACGCGCAGTACGGCACGAACATGACCTGGGACTTCTACAAGACGACCTTCGGCCGCAACGGCATCTTCGGCAACGGCACCGGCTCCTACAACCGGGTGCACTACGGCTCCGGCTACAACAACGCCTTCTGGGACGGCACCAAGATGACCTACGGGGACGGCGACGGCACGAACTACGGCCCGCTCACCTCGCTGGACGTCGCCGGCCACGAGATGAGCCACGGCGTCACCGAGAACACCGCGGGGCTGAGCTACTCCGGTGAGTCCGGCGGCCTGAACGAGTCGACCTCGGACATCTTCGGCACGATGGTCGAGTTCTTCGCCGGCAACGCCAGCGACCCGGGCGACTACCTGATCGGCGAGCAGTTCGACAAGAAGAAGCACCTCGGCTTCCGCCGGATGGACAACCCCGCGGCCGACGGGTCGTCGGTGAACTGCTGGTCCTCGAGCGCGAAGAACCTCGACGTGCACTACTCCAGCGGGATCGGGAACCACTTCTTCTACCTGCTGTCCGAGGGCTCCGGGGCGAAGACGCTCAACGGCGTCGCCTACAACAGCCCCACCTGCAACGGGTCGACCGTGACCGGGATCGGCCGCGACGCCGCCGCCCGGATCTGGTACCGGGCGCTCACCGTCTACATGACGTCGAGCACGAACTACTCCGGTGCCCGGACCGCGACGCTGAACGCGGCCCGGGACCTCTACGGCGCGACCAGCGCCCAGAGCAGCGCCGTCGCCTCCGCGTGGAGTGCGGTCAGCGTGTCCTGAGCCCCCTCAGGAGCGACGGGCCCGCGCCGGGAGGCGCGGGCC
>NZ_JBFRDX010000041.1:0-16734 GCF_052114005.1 Marmoricola sp. RAF53
GTCTGCGGACCCTGCGGCAGCGCCGTCGTCGGAGCGCACGCCCACGTGCCGTCGCCCTGGACCGTCGCGGTGCAGACGATGTTGCCGCCCGCGTCGGTCACCGTCACCTTCGCGTCCGCCTCACCAGTACCCGTGATCGTCGGCTTGGTCGTGTTCACCACCGCACCCTCGGCCGGAC
This sequence comes from Marmoricola sp. RAF53, assembly GCF_052114005.1. NCBI lineage: Bacteria > Bacillati > Actinomycetota > Actinomycetes > Propionibacteriales > Nocardioidaceae > Marmoricola > Marmoricola sp. RAF53. Next base: position 179 of record NZ_JBFRDX010000041.1, read on the forward strand.
CCGTGATCTGCGGCGCGGCCGGCACGGTCGTGTCGACCGTGAACGTCACCGTGTCGGGCGCACTGGTGTGCCCCGACGGATCGGTCTGCGTCGCGGTCAGCGTCTGCTCACCCGCCGGCAGCGCCGTCGTCGCGTCACACGACCACGTGCCGTCCAGCTGGACCGTCGCAGAGCACACGACATTGCCGCCCGCGTCGGTGACCGTCACCTTCGCGTCCGCCTCACCGGTGCCGCTGATCGTCGGCTTGGTGGTGTTGACCACCGCACCCTCAGCCGGACCTTCGATCACCGGCGGACTCGGCGCACCGCTGTCGACCGTGAACGTCACCTGGTCAGGCACGCTCGTGTTACCCGACGGATCGGTCTGCGTCGCGGTCAACGTCTGCTGACCCTCCGGAAGACCTGCGGTGGGATCACACGACCAGGTGCCGTCGCCCTTGACCTTCGTGGAGCAGACGACATTGCCGCCCGCGTCGGTGACCGTCACCGTCGCACCGTCCTCACCCGTGCCCGTGATCGACGGCGTCGCGGTGTTCACCACCGCACCCTCAACCGGGCCTTCGATCACCGGAGCGTCCGGCGCTGTCGTGTCGACCGTGAACGTCACGTTGACGGGCGCACTGGTGTTGCCGGCCGGGTCGATCTGCGTCGCCGTGAGGGTCTGCGGACCGTCGGGAAGCGGGCTCGACGGGATGCACGACCACGTGCCTCCCGCCTGAACGAGCGCGGTGCACACCGTGGCGCCGGATCCGTCGGTCACCTTGACGGTCGCGCCCGCCTCACCGGTGCCGGTGATCGTCGGCTTGGTGGTGTTCACCACCGAACCCTCGGCCGGGCCCGTGATCAAGGGAGCAGCGGGCGCGGTCGCGTCGACGGTGAAGCTCTGGCTGTCGGACGGACCGGTGTTCCCGGCCGGGTCCTTCTGGGTCGCGGTCACGGTGTGGCCGCCGTCGGACAGCGGGGTCGTGGGAGCGCAGGACCAGGAGCCGTCCGGCTGGACCGTGGCGGTGCAGACCGTGGTCGCGCCCTCCTTGACCGTGACGGTGTCGCCGGGCGTGCCGGTGCCGGTGATCGCCGGCTTGGCGTCGTTGGTGGTCGAGCCCTCCGCCGGCGTCATGATGACCGGCGCCACGGGCAGCGGCGCGTTGACGGTGAAGGTCGACGTCGAGGCGCCGCTCTCCAGGCCGATGGGGTTGGTCTGCGTCGCGCTGATCGTGTGCGCCCCGTTCGGGAACAGGCTCGCCGGGCAGGTCCAGGTGCCGGCCACCGTCACCGTGGTGGTGCAGATCGTGGTCCCGCCCTCCTTGACGGTGACGGTGTTGCCCGCGATGCCGGTGCCCGAGACCACCTGGGAGGAGGCGGTGACGGTGGAGCCGTTGACCGGCGTCGAGATCACCGGTGCCGCCGGCGCGAGCACGGAGGGGAACGCGTACGGCGTCGTCGAGGCGGTGTCGCCCTTGTCGGTCGCGGGCAGCGCGTTGCCGTTGGTCGAGCTCTCCTTGGTCGCGTTGCCGCCCGTGGAGGTCGTCGCTGCCTGGTTCGTCTTGGCGATCGCGCCGTGCGGGTTGGCGAACCGGACGTCGGCGCTGATGGTGATCGTGCAGGACTGCCCCGCGTCGAGGTAGTCGGTCGAGGATCCCGTCAGCAGGGTGTTGGTCCCGGTACCGGTGTAGCCGGCGTTCGCCGTGCACGCCGCCACGTTGGAGGGCGAGCTCGTGTCGGAGGCGACGCCGGTGACCGAGACGTTCGAGATCGTGCCGGTCGGCGCGCCCGAGCCGGAGCCGAAAGCGTTGGCCAGGTTGTCGGAGACCTGCGGGCCGTACACGCGCAGCGCCCCGGCAGCACCGGTGTTGCCGACCTTGACCGTGGTGGTCGTGCGGTACGTCGTACCGAAGGCGTCCTGGGCGACGGGGGTGCCGCTGACCGAGCCGGCCTTGACCGCGTCGAGCGCCTGGCAGCCCCAGATGTCGGAGATGGCGACGTTCGAGGCCGGTGCACCGGCGGAGCCCTGGAAGCTTCCGCCGATGATGATCGTGTCGACCGCGCCGGCCGAGGTGTACGACGCCGTCTGGCGGTTGTCGACGTTCTCGCGCCAGTACTGGTCGGTGACCCCCCGGATCGTCGAGATCCAGCTGTTGCCGGCCGCGGCCTGGGTCAGCTCCTGGAAGGTCGACCCGGCGTACGCCTTGGCCGTGTGCTGGACGACGGTGCCCCCGTTCGACATCTGCACGCGCACGCCGGTGTCGTCGTCGATGCCGGTGATGTTGAACTGCAGCTTGGCCGCGTGCGGCAGCGTGATCTTGAGCGTCTTGAAGCCGCGGGTGTCGACACCGCCGGGCACGGTCTGGGAGTCGTCGTAGCTGGCGGCGCGGCCGAACTGCAGCCAGGCCCCCGTCAGCCGGTTCACGCCGTCGCCGCTCGCCGCACCGGTCCAGGTCCGCCGGTTGACGACCGGCGGGGAGGTGGCGGTGCCGGACTGGGGAATGCCGGTGATCCCGGTCCACTCCTGGTTGTTGCCCTTGGTGACCTGGTCGCCGTGCACGACGGTCAGCGTCGCCTCGTCGGTGTCGGGGTAGCCGTCGCCGCCGTCACCGAGGGTGAAGGTCTGGCCGATCGTCGACACCGGTCCGTTCTGGGTCGCGTTGCCGTTCACCAGCCCCGCGGCGTTCGTGTCCGCCGGCAGCGTGGAGCCGGTGCCACCCATGCTGGTGATCCGGGTGAGCGAGGCGTCGGTGCAGCCGAGCTCGTTGACGAACGCGGTGTTGGCCACCGTGTCGATGTTCGCGGCGAGGGCCGGCGAGGTCGGCAGGACGACCATCAGGGCGGCGAGCACGACACTCGCGACGGAGACGTAGAGCGCGCGGGTCGGCGCGGTCCACGAACGGGCAGGGCGAGCAGTCACGGGGCGGTCCTTAACGGTGCAGAAGAAGTCGACATGACTTCGACGCAGCCACCGGACGCGGTATTACGGTTCGGTCGGCAAATTCTTCGGCGCGCTCCGGCCGCGCCGCACTGCGCGACCCGTCACCCCGACCAGCAGCACCAGCACGCCCACGGCGACCGCGCCGAGCGGCAGCGTCACCACGAGCAGCACGCACCCGACCGCGCCGACCACCGCGCGAAGGCGGGCCGCCGGCCCGGGCCCCACCCGGTACGCCGCGAGGTTCGCGACCAGGTAGTAGAGCAGCACCCCGAACGACGAGAAGCCGATCGCGCCGCGCAGGTCGGTCAGCAGGACCAGCACCAGGACCACGGTCCCGACCGTCAGCTCGGCCCGGGCCGGTGTCCCGAATCGTGGGTGCACCGCGGCCAGCGCCCTCGGCAGATCACCCTCGCGCGCCATCGCCAGCGCCGTGCGCCCGACACCGGCCCCCAGCGCGAGCAGCGCGCCCAGCGCGGCCAGCGCCGCCAGCACCCGCACCACCGGGACCAGGACGTCGGCACCCGCCGCCCGGGCCACCTCGGCCAGCGGCGAGGAGGACGACGCCAGCGCGGGCGCGCCCAGGACCAGGAGCGCGACCACTCCGACAGCGGCGTACAGGACGACGGCACCGGTGAACGCGCCGCGGATGGCGCGCGGGATCACCCGCTCCGGGTCGCGCACCTCCTCCCCCAGCGTCGCGATCCGGGCGTACCCGGCGAACGCGAAGAAGAGCAGTCCGGCCGACTGCAGGACGCCGTACCAGCCGTCCGGCGGTCCGGTCCGCGGGCCGGCTCCCTCCCGGCCGACCGCGACGGCCCCGACGACGACCAGCACGACCAGCCCGGCGATCACCAGGGTGACCAGCAGCCGGGTCAGCGCCGCGGTCCGGGTCACGCCGGCGCAGTTCACCGCGGTGAGCACCAGCACCGCCAGCGCCGCGACCTCGCGCTCGTGCCCGGGCGACAGGTACGCCGCCGCGGTCAGTGCCATCGCCGCGGAGCTCGCCGTCTTGCCGATCACGAAGGACCAGCCGGCCAGGAAGCCGGGCCACGGCCCGAGCACCTCGCGCCCGTAGAGGTAGGTGCCGCCCGCGCGGGGGTAGCGCGCGGCCAGCACCGCCGACGAGCGGGCGTTGCACCACGCGACCCCGGCGGCGAGCAGCAGGCCGGCCAGAAGCCAGGAGCCGGCCACTTCGGCGGCCGGAGCCCAGACGGCGAAGACGCCGGCGCCGACCATCGACCCGAGTCCGATCCAGACGGCGTCCCTCAGGCCGAGCCGCCGTTCGAGGCGGTCCACCTCGGTCGCGCGGTCAGCGCTCGTTGACGACGACGGTCTGCTCCCGGCCCGGACCGACACCGACGGCCCAGAACGGCGCACCGGAGATCTCCTCGAGCGCCCTGACGTAGGTCTGGGCGTTCTTCGGCAGCTCCTCGAAGCTGCGGCATCCGGAGATGTCGGTCCCCCAGCCGTCGAAGTACTCGTAGACCGGCGTCGCGTGGTGGAACTCGGTCTGCGTCATCGGCATCTCGTCGTGGCGGACACCGTCGACCTCGTAGGCCACGCACACCGGGATCCGCTCCCAGGTGTCGAGCACGTCCAGCTTGGTCAGGTAGAAGTCGGTGAGGCCGTTGACCCGGGCGGCGTAGCGCGCGACCACGGCGTCGTACCAGCCGCAGCGGCGGGTCCGGCCGGTCGAGACGCCGACCTCGCCGCCGATCCGCTGCAGGTTCTCGCCGTCCTCGTCGAAGAGCTCGGTGGGGAACGGCCCGGAGCCGACCCTCGTCGAGTAGGCCTTGATCACGCCGATGACGCGGTCGATCCGGGTCGGGCCGATGCCGGCGCCGGTGCAGACGCCGCCCGCGACCGGGCTGCTGCTGGTGACGAACGGGTAGGTGCCGTGGTCGACGTCGAGCATCGTCGCCTGGGCGCCCTCGAAGAGCACGGTCCTGCCGTCGTCGAGCGCCTTGTTCAGCAGCAGGCTGGTGTCGGCGACCATCGGGCGCAGCCGGTCGGTGTAGGCCAGCAGCTCCTCGACCACCGCATCGACCTCGATCGCGCGCCGGTTGTAGACCTTGGTCAGCACCTGGTTGCGGACGTCGAGCGCGGCCTCCACCTTCTGGCGCAGGATCTTCTCGTCGAACAGGTCCGCGACCCGGATGCCGACGCGGTTCACCTTGTCGCCGTACGCCGGCCCGATGCCGCGGCCGGTGGTGCCGATCTGGTTCTTGCCGAGGAAGCGCTCGGAGACCTTGTCGATCGTCTGGTGGTACGACGCGATCACGTGCGCGTTCGAGCTCACCACGAGCTGCGCCACCTCGACACCGCGCTCGATCAGCCCGTCGAGCTCACGGAAGAGCGCCTCCGGCGAGACGACGACGCCGTTGGCGATCACCGACGTCGCGCCGGGGGTCAGGATGCCGCTGGGCAGCAGGTGGGTGGCGTACTTCTCGCCGTTGACGACGATCGTGTGACCGGCGTTGTGGCCGCCGCTGGTGCGGACCACGTAGTCGATGGGCTGGCTGGTGGCGAGCAGGTCGGTCGCCTTGCCTTTGCCTTCGTCGCCCCACTGGGCTCCGAGGACCACGATCGCGGGCATGAGCACCCTCCTCAGGTGTTCCGGCGGCCCCGCCTGATGTCTCAGGGCGGGCGGACGCCCGGCCCGGAAAACACAGCGAGCCCGACGTGCAACAGCACGGGGCTCTTGCGGCGTCACGTTACCAGAACCGGGCCCTCGGCCTCGCTGCCGCGGGCCGGGGACCCACCGGCTACGGTGTCCGGCGTGGAACCGCTGCTGCTGATCACCCATGCCGAGGCCGGCAACAGCGACGCCCTCGGCGAGGCGCTCGAGGTGATCGGCGAGCGCACCTCGGTCGAGGTCGCGGAGACCAGCAACCCGGGCGAGCTGGACAGCGTCCTGCACCGGGCCGGGTCGCGGCCGATCGTGGTCGCCGGCGGCGACGGCAGCCTGCACGCGGTCGTCGCGCAGCTGCACCGCCGCAACGACCTGCGCGGCAAGGTGCTCGGCCTGCTCCCGCTCGGCACCGGCAACGACTTCGCTCGCACCGTCGGCCTCCCGACCGATCCGGTCGAGGCCGCGCACGCCCTGCTGGCGGCGGAGCCGCGGCCGATGGACCTCATCGTCGACGAGCTCGGCGAGGTCGTCGTGAACAACGTCCACGCGGGCACGAGCGCGCTCGCCGCGAAGCACGGCGCCACCTGGAAGGAACGGCTCGGGCCCTTCGGGCTCGGCCTGGTCGGCTACCCGCTGGGGGCGGCCCGCGCGGCGCTGAACCCGTCCTCGGTGCGGCTCCGCGTCGAGGTCGACGGCGTCGTGGTCGCGGACGTCGACAAGAACCTGCTGATGGTCGCGGTCGGCAACGGCGCCACCGTGGGCGGGGGCGCGCCGGTCACCCCGGAGGCCGACCCGGAGGACGGGAAGGCCGACGTGATGGTCTCCTTCGCGACCGGTCCCCTGGCCCGGCTGGGGTACGCGGTCGACCTGGTCCGCGGCGCCCACCCCGAACGCCGCGACGTGGTCTACCTGCGCGGCGAGCGGGTCTCGGTCTCCGGCGACGAGTTCTGGATCAGCGCCGACGGCGAGACCAGCGGCCCGGAGCGGCGCCGGACCTGGCACGTCGAGCCGGCGGCGTACTCGCTGCTGGTGCCGCGCCAGGACGCCTAGGACTCCTGGGCCGCGCGCCGGCCGATGCCGATGAAGAGCGGCGCGAACATGGTCGGGCGCACCTCCGCGGCGTCCATCCGCTCGAAGGCGGCCGCCCAGCGGTCGAGGTCGTCCTGCGTCACGGCGCCCTCGGCGAGCATCGCGGCCCGCGCCGCCCACACCGGGGGCCGGAGTCCCGGCGCCGCGGTGAGCAGGTTGTAGGTCCCGGTGAAGTCGACGACGTCGAGCCCGGCGGCGGCGAGGAGCTTGCCGAGCCGGAGGCCGACCATCGGGTCGTTGCCGCGGGCCGCGTGGAAGCGGGCGTACCGGTCGGTGAGGTCGGCGAGGTCGGGGTCGCCGTCGATCATCCGGATGCCGGTGAGGTCGACGTCGACGAGGTACACCGCCCCGCCGGGACGGACCAGCGTCGCGAGGTGGTCGACGATGTCCTGCTCGGCTCCGCCGTTGTGGGCCAGGACGTGGCGCATCATCACCACGTCGGCGCCGCCCTGCGGCAGTCCGGTCGCCTCGGCCGGTGCCTGCCGGAGCTCGACGTTCGCCAGGCCGGACTCCGCGACGACCTGGCGGGCCGCGGCGAGGGCCTCGTCGGCGCGCTCGACGCCGGTCACCCGGCCGTCCGGGCCGACGAGCCGGGCGAGCTCGACGCTCATCGCGGCGGGCCCGCAGCCGACGTCCGCGACCACCGCACCCGCGGCGATCCCGGCCAGGGCCAGCTGACGCTGCTCGCCGGCGAGAGCGTGCTGGGCCATCAGCCGGTAGCGGGCGATCTCGACGTCGCTCACGGCGAGCGTGTAGTCGGCCATGCCCGCCAGCATCACGCGCTCCGCCCGGCCGTGTCCATGGCCCGGCCGGGCGGGGCGCGGGATCACATCAGGGCGTCGTACGCCTCGGGGCTGGAGTCGCGGAGGAACTGGCCGCAGCGCTCCTCCTCCGCGGTCTCGCCGATCGCGCCGGCGGCACGGGTGAGCGCCGCGAGCGCCCGCAGGAAGCCCCGGTTCGGGACGTGGTCCCACGGCACCGGGCCGTGGCCCTTCCAGCCGTTGCGGCGCAGCAGGTCGAGGCTGCGGTGGTAGCCGACGCGGGCGAACGCGTAGGCGACGACGGGGTCCGAGCCCTCGTGCAGCTGGGCCTCGGCCAGCACCGCCCAGGCGAGCGGGGACTCGGGGTGCGCCGTGACGACGGTCCGCGGGTCCTCGCCCGCGGCCAGCGGGGCCGCTGCCGGGTCCTCGGGGAGGCGGGTCGGGGGCGGGCCGGCCATCAGGTCGCTACCGGTGAAATTCGAGGGGGTCATGGAGTAATTGTCCACGACCGGGTGTTGGCTAGGTCTGTGACCCAGACGAAGACCTCGGCGAGCGCCCCGGCCGCGCAGCCCGACATCCGGCCCTGGCCCGCGCTCTTCGCGCTCGTGCTGGGCTTCTTCATGATCCTGGTGGACCTGACGATCGTGACGGTGGCGACGCCGACGATCATCGAGAAGCTGGACGCCAGCGTGAACGAGGTCGTCTGGGTCTCCAGCGCCTACATGCTCGCGTACGCCGTCCCGGTGCTGATCATGGGACGCCTGGGTGACAGGTTCGGCTCGAAGAAGCTCTACCTGACCGGTCTGACCGTCTTCACCCTCGCCTCGCTCTGGTGCGGTCTCACCACGACCATCACGATGCTGATCGTCGCCCGGGTCGTGCAGGGGCTCGGCGCCTCGATGATCACGCCGCAGACGATGGCGATCATCACCCGGATCTTCCCGGCCGCCGAGCGCGGCAAGGCGATGGCCGTCTGGGGCGCCACCGCGGGCGCGGCCATGGTCGTCGGCCCGATCCTGGGTGGCGTCCTCACCACCGGCCTCGGCTGGGAGTGGATCTTCTTCGTCAACGTCCCGGTCGGGATCGTGGGCTTCGTCCTGGCCATGCGCCTGGTGCCGTCGCTGCCGACCAACCAGCACAGCTTCGACTGGCTGGGCGTCGCGCTCTCCGGCATCGGCCTCTTCCTGCTCGCGTTCGGCATCCAGCAGGGTCACCAGGAGGACTGGGCGCCGTGGATCATCGCGATGATCGTCGGCGGCGTGCTCACGCTGGCGCTGTTCGTGTTCTGGCAGTCCCGCAACAAGAAGGAGCCGCTGGTCCCGCTGAGCCTCTTCCGGGACCGGAACTTCTCGGTCTCCAACGTCGCGATCACCGTGATGGGCTTCGTCGGCGTCTCGATGGGCTACCCGCTGATGCTGTGGGCGCAGGCCGTACGCGGCTACTCGCCGACGCAGTCGGCCCTGCTGCTCTTCCCGATGGCGGTCATGTCGATCATCCTGGCGCGGCCGGTCGGCAATCTCACCGACCGGGTGCACCCGCGCATCATCGTCGGGACCGGCTTCGCGCTCAGCATCGTCGGCATGTTCTCGCTGGCCACCCAGATCAAGCCGGACTCGCAGATCTGGCTGATCGCGGTGTTCCAGGTGATCCTCGGTGCCGGCAACGCGTTCATCTGGGCGCCGACCGCCGCGACCGCGAACCGCAACCTGCCGCTGAACCTGGCCGGCGCCGGCGCCGGCGTCTACAACGCGACCCGTCAGGTCGGCTCGGTCGTCGGCTCGGCCGCGATCGCGGTGATGATGGACAGCCGGATCTCGCACTTCCTGCCCGGTGCGGCGGCGCACGGCGACGCCGGGGCCGCGCAGATCACCGACCCGCAGGCGGCCGAGCTGTTCTCCAAGGCGATGCAGCAGTCGTTCCTGCTGCCGGCCAGCCTGTACTTCGTCGGCCTCGCTGCGGTGATGTTCTACGAGAAGCCGAAGCACGTCGGGTACGGCGCCGCGACGCACGCCGCACCCGCGGCGACACCGGTCGAAGCGGTTTCGCCGGAATAGTCCCGAAACGACCCGTCGCGTTTTCGGATATCTGCGACGGGTCCCCGCGGGGCGTGCCAACCTCCCGTCATGAACCACCGCCCCGAGCTGGACGGCATCCGTGCCTTCGCCGTGCTCGGCGTGGTCGGCTGCCACTCCTTCGTCGCCCTCTTCGCCGGCGGCTGGCTCGGCGTGGACGTGTTCTTCGTCCTCTCCGGCTACCTGATCACCACGATCCTGCTCGGCGAGCGGGAGCGCACCGGCACGATCGACATCGGCCGGTTCTGGGTGCGACGCCTGCTCCGGCTGGTGCCCGCGTTCGCTTTCGTCCTGCTGCTCGGCGCGTTCTTCTACCAGGCGCTCGGGGCCGGCGGCACGCTGCTGGGCTACCTCGGCACCGCGGGGGCGGCGGGACTGTACGTCGAGAACTTCGTGGTGGTGCTCACCGGCCACGAGCCCGGCCGGTTCGGGCACACCTGGAGCCTCGCGGTGGAGATGCAGTTCTACCTGCTCTGGCCGCTCGTCCTGGCCTGGCTGCTCCGCACCGGGCGCCGGCTGGTGCCCTGGGTGTGCGCGGCGATCGCGTCGAGCTTCGTGCTGTTCATCGTCTTCATCGGCTGGACCGCGAAGGACGTGCTGCCCGCGTCGTACTACCTGCCGTGGTGCCGTGGCTGGGAGCTGCTGATCGGCGCCCTGGTGGCGATCCGGCTCGCGAACCGGCCCGCGCCGGACCCGGTCGGTCGCCCCGGCAGGCGCTGGACCGGCTGGGTGCTGCTCGTCGCCATGGGCGTCCTGGTCCTGGTGGCCGACGCCTGGTGGATGTTCGCGGACCAGAAGGCGCTGCTCTGGCAGGCCCCGATCGCGGTCGGTCTCACCGCGCTGCTGCTTCTCCACCTGGACCGGGTCCGCACCACCGGCGTCGGGGCGCTGCTCGCCTGGCGGCCGGTCGCGTGGCTCGGCTCGATCTCCTACTGCGTCTACCTGGTGCACTACCCGGTGGTGTGGGTGATCGGCCGCTACCGCCTGTTCGGCGACTCCTCGACGCTCTTCCCGGCGGTCCTGGTGATCAGCGTCGCGATCGCCGCGTTCTCGATGAAGTACATCGAGAAGCCGGCCCTCGGACTCAAGGACCGGCTCTCGACGAAGCCGTCGCCGTCAGCGGCGAACTCGGCGAGCGGTCAGGCTCAGCCGACCGCCTGACCGGTGCTGCGGAGGTTCTCGCAGGCCTCGACGACCCGGGCCGCCATCCCGGCCTCGGCCGCCTTGCCCCACGCCCGTGGGTCGTAGGCCTTCTTGTTGCCGACCTCGCCGTCGACCTTGAGGACGCCGTCGTAGTTGGTGAACATGTGCGCCGCGGCCGGGCGGGTGAACGCGTACTGGGTGTCGGTGTCGACGTTCATCTTGACCACGCCGAAGTCGACCGCGGCCGCGATCTCCTCCGGGGTCGAGCCGGAGCCGCCGTGGAAGACCAGGTCGAACGGCTTCGAGCCGGCCGCCAGGCCGAGCTTGTCGACGACGGCCTCCTGCGCGGCCTTGAGGATCTCCGGGCGGAGCTTGACGTTGCCCGGCTTGTAGACACCGTGCACGTTGCCGAAGGTGAGCGCCGTCATGTAGCGGCCGTTCTCGCCGACGCCGAGCGCCGCGACGGTCGCCAGCGCGTCCTCGGGGGTGGTGTAGAGCTTCTCGTCGATCGCGCCGACGATGCCGTCCTCCTCGCCGCCGACGACGCCGATCTCGACCTCGAGGACGATGTGCGCGGCCGCGCACTCGGCGAGCAGCTCCTGGGCGATCTTCAGGTTCTCGTCCATCGGCACCGCGGAGCCGTCCCACATGTGCGACTGGAACAGCGGGGCCTCGCCGCGGGCGACGCGCTCCTTGCTGATCGCGATCAGCGGGCGGACGAAGCCGTCGAGCTTGTCCTTGGGGCAGTGGTCGGTGTGCAGCGCGATGTTGACCGGGTAGTTCTTGGCCACCTCGGCGGCGTACGCGGCGAACGCGACGGAGCCGGTGACCATGTTCTTGACGTTCGGGCCGGAGAGGTACTCCGCGCCGCCCGTGGAGATCTGGATGATGCCGTCACTCCCGGCGTCGGCGAAGCCCTGCAGCGCGGCGTTCAGCGTCTGCGACGACGAGACGTTGATGGCCGGGAAGGCGAACGCCTTCGACTTGGCCGCGTCCAGCATCTCGGCGTACTTCTCGGGGGTGGCGATGGGCATGCGAAATCTCCTCGGGAACGGTCCGGATGGGGCCAACACTAGTCGCAGCGCCGGATAGCGTCGGCACATGCTCACTCTGACTCCGCAGGCGCGCGCGATCGCGGCCTTCACCCTGGCCGTCGCCCTGCTCACGGGTCAGCTGAACCGGATCGCGTGGGCGACGCTCCTGGTGATCGGCGACGTGCTCCCGGCCGGTCGCGCCGGGCAGTTCCTGATCAGCCTGGTGCTGGTGGCGGTCGCGGCGGTCACGGTCGCCTTCGCCCTGAACGCGAGCCGCGGGCCGGTCGACGGCTGGGCTCTCCACCTCGCCCAGGCCGCGGTGGTCGTCGCCGCCGTCGGGCTCGGGATCGCCGCCCTGGCGGCGGTCGGCACCCTGGTCGACGCCAACCCGTCCAACTTCCCGGTCAGCCTGTTCAACTCGTCGTTCTTCGGCTGAGCCGGTCACCCCCGCCAGGCGTCGCCGCCGAGATCGGCGTACGCGCGGACCCAGGTGTGCATCGCGATCGCCGCGGCGGCGGAGGCGTTGATCGAGCGGGTCGACCCGAACTGCGCGATCGAGAAGGTCCCGTCGCAGGCCGCGCGGGCGCCGTCGGAGAGGCCGGGTCCCTCCTGGCCGAAGAGGAAGCAGACCTTCCTCGGCAGCTCCATCGTCTCCAGGTGCTCGGAGCCCGGCAGGTTGTCGATGCCGAGCAGGCGCACCGGCCCGGAGAGGTGGTGGTGCAGGTAGTCGGCGAGGTCCGCGGCGGTCGCGTGGTGCCGGACGTGCTGGTAGCGGTCGGTGACCATCGCGCCGCGCCGGTTCCAGCGCCGGTTGCCGACGATGTGCACCTCGGCGGCGAGGAACGCGTTGGCGCTGCGCACGATCGTCCCGATGTTGAAGTCGTGCTGCCAGTTCTCGATCGCCACGTGGAAGTCGTGCCGGCGGGTGTCGAGGTCGGCGACGATCGCCTCGACCGTCCAGTAGCGGTACCGGTCGACCACGTTGCGGCGGTCGCCGCCGGCCAGCAGCTCGGGGTCGTAGCGCGCGTCGGCCGGCCACGGTCCGGGCCAGGGGCCGACACCGACCTCGGCCGGTCCGTGCGGCATCGGGTCGTACGGCGCGCGCCCACGATCAGGTCCAGGATCGGGCCCGGGATCAGGCCCGGGATCGGACAGATGGGGCGTCCCCGGCTCGGCATCGCTCACGCACGAACCCTAGGCGCTGCCGGTACGTCAGCCGCCGTTCAGGCTGGCCAGATAGTCTCGCCGCGTGATCCTCGACGTGGTGCAGTTCGCCGGCATGAACTGGATGGACCCGAATTGGTGGCTCGACCAGTTCGGCCAGGAGTTCTTCTGGATCAGCGTCGCGATCATCTTCGTCGAGTGCGGGCTCTTCTTCCCGTTCCTCCCCGGTGACACCCTGCTGTTCGCGATGGGCCTGTTCATCGCCACCGACCGCATCGAGGTCGTCCCTGGGACCAGCAAGCCGGTCGACCTGGTCGTGGCGATCGCGATCCTCACCGTCTCGGCGTTCCTCGGCAACGTCACCGGCTACGAGATCGGCCGGAAGATCGGGCCACCGCTCGCGCAGCGGGACGGCCGGATCCTGAAGAGGAAGTACTTCGACGAGACCCAGGAGTTCTTCGCCAAGCACGGCAACAAGGCCCTGGTGATCGGCCGGTTCGTGCCGTTCGTGCGGACCTACGTGACCGTGGTCGCGGGCGTCGCGAAGATGGACCGCCGCCGGTTCATGATGTGGAGCGCGGTCGGCGCCGTCTTCTGGGTCACGATCATCACACTGCTCGGCTACCTGCTCGGCCAGCAGTACCCCGGCCTGGGCGACAACATCGACAAGGCCATCCTGGTCATCCTGGCCATCACGGTGATCCCGATCGCCTTCGAGTGGCTGAAGCGTCGCCGGCACCGCCGGCACGACGCCACCCCGAAGAGCGCGGGCCCCGACGTCTCAGATGTCGAGGTCTGAGATCCCGACCGCGTAGCGGTACTGCAGGCCCTCGGCCTCGACGGCCTCCCGCGCCCCGGTGTCGCGGTCCACGATCACCGCGACGCCGACCACGTCGGCACCGGCCGCCCGCAGCGCGGCGACCGCCTCGAGGACAGACCCGCCGGTGGTGGAGGTGTCCTCGACGGCCAGCACCCGGCGTCCGGCGACGTCCGGGCCCTCGATGAGCTTCTGCAGCCCGTGCACCTTCTGGGCCTTGCGGATCACGAACGCGTCCAGCGTCCGGCCGGCGACCGCGGCCTGGTGCATCATCGCGACCGCGACCGGGTCCGCGCCCAACGTCAGCCCGCCGACGGCGTCGAAGTCCCAGTCGGCGGTGAGCTCGAGCATGGTGCGCCCGATCGCCGGCGCCGCGGCCGCGTCCAGGGTGACCCGGCGCATGTCGACGTAGTAGTCGGCCTCACGGCCCGACGAGAGCGTGACCTTGCCACGCACGATCGCCTTGCTGTTGACCTGGTCGAGGAGGACGTCGCGATCAGTCATGGCAGGAGGCTATCCAGCGGTCTTGGGAGTGCTCTTGACCAGGTGCCCGAACGAGATCATCCGGTTGTCGGTGTGGAAGATCTCCGAGCAGGTGGTCAGCGTGATCAGTCGCTGGCCCTTGACCTGCTTGGGCTGCACGCCGCCCTTCGGGTTCGTCGGCAGCGGGTCGACCACCCAGACGTTGGTGAAGGAGACGATCAGGTCGTTGGGGTCGGTGTCGAGCACGTAGGTGTAGGTGACCTTGCGGGTCTCCACGATGACCTTGTCGCCGGGGCGCAGGTCCGGCATGTGCCGCAGCGGCTCGCCGTGGGTGACCCGGTGGCCGGCGAGGGCGTAGTTGCCGATCTGGCCGGGGCCGGCGGACTCCTCGAAGTGGCCGAAGCCCTTGGCCAGGATGTCGGGCGTGACGCCCTCGAGCACCGGGACGACGTAGTCGCGGCCGAACTTGGGGATCCGGATCAGCGCCGACGCCTCGCCCTTCGGGCAGAACTTGTCGCAACCCTGGCCGTTGGCCCAGTCCTGCTCGAGCTGCGAGGTGATCTCGCGCTGCTGGCGCTTGGAGACCCAGTTGGTCCCCCACAGCTGCCAGGCGACGTACGCCAGCAGGCCGAGGCCGGCCAGGATCATCCCGATCCCGATCCAGAGGGTGATCCGGCGGCCGGTGCTGCGGCGGGGCTTCCGGGTCCCCGGATCCACCTCGGCCGGGCCGTCGGCCACGGCCACGTCGTTCTGGTCGTCACTCACGCGGACATTGTGAACCACTACCGTCGACGGCATGGCTGAACACGCACTCCGTCTCAGCGGTATCGGCTCGACGATCTTCGCCGAGATGTCCGCGCTCGCCGTGCGGACGGGCTCGGTCAACCTCGGCCAGGGCTTCCCGGACGAGGACGGACCCGCCGAGGTCCTCGAGGCCGCGGTGGCGGCGGTGCGCGGCGGCCGCAACCAGTACCCGCCGGGGCACGGCACCCCCGAGCTGCTGGACGCGGTGATCGGCCACCAGCGCCGGCACTACGGGTTGGAGCTGACCCGGGCACAGGTGGTCGCCACCACCGGTGCCACCGAGGCGATCGCCGCCGCCCTGCTCGGCCTGGTCGACCCCGGCGACGAGGTGGTCGTGCTGGAGCCGTACTACGACTCCTACGTCGCGATGATCCAGATGGCCGGCGCGGTACGCCGCCCGGTCACCCTGCGCGCCCCGGACTTCCGGCTCGACCTCGACGTGCTCGCCGCCGCGATCACGCCGCGGACCCGGCTGATCCTGCTCAACACCCCGCACAACCCCACCGGCACCGTGCTCACCCGCGCCGAGCTCGAGGGCGTGGCCGCGCTGGCGATCGAGCACGACCTGGTCGTCGTCACCGACGAGGTCTACGAGCACCTCACCTTCGAGCCACCGCACGTCCCGCTGGCCACGCTGCCCGGGATGTTCGACCGCACGCTGACGATCTCCAGCGCCGGGAAGACCTTCTCGGTGACCGGCTGGAAGATCGGCTGGGCCAGCGGGCCGGAGCACCTGGTCGCCGCCGTCGAGGGCGCGAAGAACTGGCTCAGCTACTCCTCCGGCGCGCCGCTGCAGCCGGCCGTGGCGCTCGCCCTGAACGAGCACGACGCCTTCCACGAGGCGCTCGCCGCCGACCTGCGCGCCAAGCGGGACCGGCTCTGCGCCGGCCTGGCCGACCTCGGCATGACCGTCCACCGGCCGGCGGGGACGTACTTCGTCACGACCGACGTGTCGGCGTACGGGTACGCCGACGGGCGGGCCTTCTGCGCCGCCCTGCCGGAGCGGGCCGGCGTGGTCGCGATCCCGTCCCAGGTGTTCTACGACGACCTGGAGGAGGGCCGGCACCTGGTGCGCTGGGCGTTCTGCAAGCGGGCCGAGGTCATCGAGGAGGGACTGGACCGACTGGCGGCCGCCCGGAGCCTGCGGAGCCCGGCCGCTGGGTGAACCACTGCCGGGTGGGCCGCCGGGTCAGCCAGCCGAGGACGAGGCCGGCGGCCGCGGTCCAGGCGAGCAGTGGCAGGAACGACGCCGCGAGCAGCACCGAGAACAGGCCCGCCATCAGGGTCGAGGCGATCAGCATCGCCCAGGCCCAGGCGTGACCGCGCCAGGTGAACCAGGCGAGGACGGCGGCCCCGACGCACCAGAGCAGGACGATCGCGGAGGCCGTGATCGCGGGAGCGAGCAGGTCGGCCGCGTCCACGCCGGCGTCCCAGTTCTCGCTCTTCTGGACCATGTCGACGACGGCGTCGCCGTTCGCGGCCATCGCCGCGATCGCGATCAGGGACCCGAGCGCCGTCATCGTGGTGAACAACCAGGTCACCACGCAGGCGAGCCGGACCGCGGCCGGCCGGGACGCTGCCGGCGGACCGGCGGGCGCGCCGAGCGGCGGACCGAAGGGCGGGTGGGCCGGGTG
>NZ_JBFRDX010000042.1:0-14363 GCF_052114005.1 Marmoricola sp. RAF53
AGCCGGCACCCGCCCCCGAGGCCCCGGCGCCCGCCGCGGCTCCCGCCCCTGCAGCCGAGGCCCCGGCTGCTCCGGCCGCGCCCGCGCCGGCTGCCCCGGCCGCGTCCGGTGACGGCTCCGGCACGTCGGTGACGCTGCCGGCCCTGGGTGAGTCGGTCACCGAGGGGACGGTCACCCGCTGGCTGAAGCAGGTCGGTGACGCCGTCGCGGTGGACGAGCCGCTGCTGGAGGTGTCCACCGACAAGGTCGACACCGAGATCCCCTCGCCCGTCGCCGGCACCCTGCTGGAGATCAAGGTCGCCGAGGACGAGACCGTCGAGGTCGGCGCGGAGCTGGCCGTGATCGGTGCCGCTGGTGCTGCGCCTGCTCCTGCGCCCGCCGCCCCGGCCGCGCCTGCGCCCGCCGCCCCGGAACCGACCCCGGAACCCACCCCGGCTCCCCCGGCTCCTGCGGCTGCCGCCCCGACCCCGCCGGCTCCGGCGCCGGCTCCCACGGCGCCCGCCGCACCGGCCGCGTCCGGCGACTCAGGCAGCTACGTGACCCCGCTGGTGCGCAAGATGGCCGCCGAGCGCGGCGTGGACCTCGGCTCGATCACCGGCACGGGTGTCGGTGGCCGGATCCGCAAGCAGGACGTGATCGCGGCCGCCGAGGCGGCCCAGGCCCCCGCCGCGGCCGCACCCGCCGCCCCGGCCGCAGCCGCCCCGTCGTCCCCGGCGGCCCCGTCGTCCCCGAGCCCGCTGCGCGGCAAGACCGAGAAGCTGTCCCGCCTCCGTCGGGTGATCGCCAGCCGGATGGTCGAGTCGCTGCAGACCTCGGCCCAGCTGACCCAGGTCATGGAGGTCGACATGACCAACGTGGCCCGGCTCCGCGAGGCCGCCAAGGCCGACTTCCAGGCGCGCGAGGGAGTCAAGCTGACCTACCTGCCGTTCTTCGCCAAGGCGGCGATCGACGCGCTCAAGCAGCACCCCAAGCTGAACGCGAACATCGACACCGAGGCCGGCGAGGTGACCTACTTCGACCGCGAGAACATCGCGTTCGCCGTCGACACCGAGCGTGGCCTGCTGACACCGGTGGTCAAGGACGCGGGCGACCTCTCCATCGCCGGCCTGGCGAAGAAGATCGCCGACCTGGCCGAGCGCACGCGCACCAACAAGGTCACCCCGGACGACCTGACCGGCGGCACCTTCACGATCACGAACCTCGGCACCTTCGGCGCCCTGTTCGACACTCCGATCATCAACCAGCCGCAGGTCGCGATCCTCGGCCCCGGCGCCGTGGTGAAGCGTCCGGTCGTGATCGACGACCCGAACCTGGGCGAGACGATCGCGGTGCGGTACATGGTCAACCTGGCGCTGACCTACGACCACCGGCTGGTCGACGGCGCTGACGCCGGACGCTTCCTCTCCGAGGTGAAGTCGCGCCTCGAGGCCGCCCAGTTCGAGGTCTGAGCCCGACGCGCAGGAGAACGACCAGGAGAACGACCAGGAGAACGACATGGACGCCCTCGTCCCCGTGGGAGCCGACCGGATCTGGGTCGACGACTCCGGCGGCGGGGGCGTTCCGTTCGTCCTGCTCCACCCCGGCATCACGGACTCGCGGATCTGGGACCCGATGCTGCCCCACCTCGTCGAGCACCGGATGGTGCGCTTCGACCGCCGCGGCTTCGGCAGGTCACCGCGTGCGACGGCGGCGTACAGCTCGCTGGGCGACCTCACCGCCGTGCTCGACCACCTGGGCGTCGAGCGCGCGCACCTGGTCGGCAACAGCATGGGCGGCGAGGCCGCGCTCGCCCTGGCGGTGACCGCCCCGGAGCGGATCGCGTCGATGACGCTGCTGTGCCCGGGCATCAACGGCTACCCGTGGCCCGAGGTCGACGAGGACCCGGAGCTGGAGGCTGCCTGGGAGCGGGCGAAGGCCGACCAGGACCTCGCCGCGATGGCCGCGGTCCAGGGCCGGATCTGGTTCCGGTCCGGCTCCGACGACTACCTCGACGAGCAGGTCCTCGCCGCCACGACGCTCGACTACGGGCCGGGTGAGAACTTCGAGCAGGAGAACCCGGAGGAGTGGTCGAAGATGGCCGGCATCGAGGTGCCCACCACGGTGATCGCCGCCGACCTGGACCCGGCCGACTCGTTGCAGGCGTCCTTGGACCTGGCCGACCAGATCCCGGGCGCGACCCTGGTCCGGCTCCCCGTCGACCACGTCCCGCAGTACCGCGAGCCCGGTGCCGTCGCCGAGGTCGTCCTGGCGACGGCAAGTCGCTCTACCTAAGCCCGAGCGGGCGCGTCAGCGCACGGGCGCGAAGCGCCCAACAGCACAGCATCATGTGGCCCGGTCACATGAGGGACCTCTGGCCGAGCGAAGCGAGTGTCAGAGGTTGATCATGTGGCCGGCGATGCCTTCCACTGCTTCCTTGACCGCCTCCGAGAGCGTCGGGTGGGCGAAGACGTTGCGGGCGACCTCGTCGGCGGTGAGGTCCCACTTCTGGGCCAGCGTGAGCGCGGGCAGCAGCTCGGTCACGTCGGGGCCGATCAGGTGGGCGCCGAGGATCTCGTTGTACCTCGCGTCCGCGACGACCTTCACGAAGCCGACCGCGTCGCCGAGGCCCATCGCCTTGCCGTTGGCCGAGAACGGGAACTTCGCCGTCTTGACGTCGTACCCCTTCTCCTTGGCCTGGGCCTCGGTGTACCCGAAGGAGGCGATCTGCGGCTGGCAGTACGTCGCCCGCGGGATCATGTCGAAGTCGATCTCGATGGTCTCGGCGCCGGCCATCGTCTCGGCTGCCACGACACCCATCGCCTCGGCGGTGTGGGCGAGCATGAGCTTGCCGGTGACGTCACCGATCGCGTAGACGCCGGGGACGTTGGTGCGGCCGCGCTCGTCGACGGCGATGGCGCCGCGCTCGGTGGTCGCGACGCCGGTGTTCTCCAGGCCGTAGCCCTGGAGGCGGGGCGCGAAGCCGAAGGCGGCCAGGAACTTGCCGGCCTCGATGACCTGCTCGTCCCCGCCGGCCGCCGGGGCGACGGTGACACGCACGCCGACGCCGGTGTCCTCGACGCCCTTGACGGCGGTGCCGAGCAGCACGTTGATGCCGAGCTTCTTGTAGTGCTTGAGGAGCTCCTTGGAGACCTCGGCGTCCTCGGTCGGGACCATCCGGTCGAGGAACTCGACGATGGAGACGTCGACGCCGAAGTTCTTCATCACGTAGGCGAACTCGACGCCGATCGCGCCGGAGCCACCGATGACGATCGACTCGGGGAGGTTGCTGTCGAGGATCTGCTCCTCGTAGGTGACCACGTTCTGCGACAGGGTCACCCCGGGGACCAGGCGCACGGTCGCGCCGGCGGCGATGATGATGTTCTCGGCGGTCAGGCTGCGGACCGAGCCGTCCTCACCCTTGACGTCGATGGTCTTGGGACCGGTGAAGGTGCCCCAGCCGTGGATCTCCTCGATCTTGTTCTTCTTCATCAGGAAGTGCACGCCCTTGACGATCCCGTCGGAGACCTGGCGGCTGCGCGCGTGCGTCGGGCCGAACGACATCGAGGCGTCGCCGGTGATCCCGAACTTGTCCTTCTCGTGCGTGAGCACGTGGGCGAGCTCGGCGTTCTTGAGCAGCGCCTTGGAGGGGATGCAGCCGACGTTGAGGCAGACACCGCCCCAGTACTTCTCCTCCACGACGGCGACCTTGAGGCCGAGCTGGGAGGCGCGGATGGCGGCGACGTAGCCACCGGGGCCCGCACCGAGGACGACGAGATCGAAATCGCTCACGGAGATGAGGCTACAACCGCGCCGCAGTCCTGCTGACCTCGCCCGTGCGAGGCTGGTCACATGCGCGTACTGATCGCCGGTGCCTCCGGATTCCTCGGCACCCACCTCACCGACGAGCTCCGCCGACGCGACCACCAGGTCACCACGCTGTCCCGCGGAGCGCCCGGTCCCGGCCAGCTCCGCTGGGACCCGTACGCCGGCCGCCTGGACGCCGCCGCGGTCGAGGACGCGGACGTGGTGATCAACCTGGCCGGGGCTCCCACCGTCGGAAACCCGCACTCGCGACGCTGGGCCAGCGACCTGCGCCGGAGCCGGGTCACCACCACACGGGTCCTCGCCGAGGCGATCGCGTCCAGCGACCGGAAGCCGGCCTTCCTGGCCGGCAACGCGATCGCGATCTACGGCGACCACGGCGACGAGACGGTCAACGAGGCGGACGACAGCCGCGGCGACAGCTTCCTGACCCAGGTGACCCGGGAGTGGAAGGCGGCCACCCAGCCGGCCGTCGACGCCGGCGGGCGGGTCGTGGTGCTGCACACGGTCCCCGTGATGGACCGCGACAGCGCACCGCTCAAGCAGCTCCGGTTGCTCTTCAAGACCGGTCTCGGCGGCCGGCTCGGCTCCGGCCAGCAGTACATGCCGATGATCTCCCGGCGCGACTGGGTCGACGCGGCCGCGTTCCTCGTCGAGCACGAGGAGGTCGACGGACCGGTGAACCTGTGCTGCGTGACCACGCCGACCAACGCGCAGTTCACCGAGGCGCTGGCCGGACTGGTGAACCGGCCCGCCCTCGCACCGGTTCCCGCGATCGTCCTCAAGCAGGCCGCGGGCCGGCTCGCGCCGGAGCTGCTCGGCTCGATCCGGGCCGTGCCGGAGAAGCTGCTGCGCGCCGGATTCCGGTTCGCCGACCCCGACGTCCGGTCGGTGCTGCGCACCGGGCTCGGCGTAGGCTCGTGACCGTGCCGCTCGCTCACCGCCGTCTCGGACTCGTCGACTACCGCAGCGCCTGGGACCTCCAGCGCCAGGTGCACGCCGAGGTCGTCGACGGCGGGCCCGGCACCGTCCTGCTCCTCGAGCACCCGCCGGTCTTCACCTGCGGCAAGCGCACCGAGCCGCACGAGCGCCCGGCCGACCCCGGCGGCGCCGAGGTCATCGACGTCGACCGCGGCGGCAAGATCACCTTCCACGGCCCGGGCCAGCTGGTCGGCTACCCGATCGTCCGGCTCGCCGAGCACGTCTACGTCGTCGACTACGTCCGCCGGGTCGAGGAGGCGCTGATCGGCGTGTGCACCGAGCTCGGTGTCACCACCGCCCGCGTCCCCGGACGCAGCGGCGTCTGGCTGCAGGCCGACGGGAACCGGCCGGAGCGGAAGATCGCGGCCATCGGGATCCGGGTCAGCCAGGGCGTGACGATGCACGGGTTCGCGCTGAACTGCGACCTCGACATGACCTGGTACCAGCGGTTCGTCCCGTGCGGGATCGCCGACGCCGACGTCACCTCGCTGAGCCAGGAGCTCGGCCGCGACGTCACCCCCGAGGAGGTGCTCCCGCTCGTGGAGACGCACCTGGACGAGCTGCTCTCCTGGGCGCCGTACACGCCGACGCCGAACTACGAGCCGCGCCCTGAACCAGGGCGCGAGCAGGCGGCCGACCTGCGTGTCCCGGTGCTCAATCCGCTTGCCTGAGCGCGCTCTGCGACATGCTGGGGGGGCGCGAACCCAGCACTCGGAGAGGGAACGGACACACGCATGGTTGAGCTCGTCGTCGAGGCAACCGGCCTGCGCAAGACCTTCGGTGGCGGCCTCCGGGGTGGCCGCGTCGTCGCGGTCGACGACCTCGACCTGCAGGTCGAGCGCGGCACGGTGCACGGCTTCCTCGGGCCGAACGGGTCCGGGAAGACCACCACCATCCGAATGCTCCTGGGCCAGACCCGGCCCGACCGCGGCGACATCCACGTCCTCGGCGCGCAGCTTCCGTACGGCCGCCGCAAGGTGGCCCATCGCGTCGGTGCCGTCGTCGAGAGGCCGCGCTTCTCCCCCGACCTGTCCGGGCGCCGCAACCTCGAGCTGCTCGCCGGCCTGGCCGGTGTGCCGCGTGCCCGCGTCGACGCGGTGCTCGAGCGCGTCGGGTTGGACGGTGCCGGCCGCGACCGGTACCGCGGCTACCCGCCCGGAATGCGACAGCGGCTCGGCGTCGCCTCCGCTCTGCTCAGGGCTCCCGAGCTGCTGATCCTCGACGAGCCGTCCCACGGCCTCGACCCCGCCGAGATCATCGAGATGCGCGAGCTGATCCGCAGCCTCGGCGCCGACGGCGTGACGGTCCTGCTCGGCTCGCACATCCTCGCCGAGGTCCAGCAGGTCTGCGCGGCGGTGACGATCATCGGCGACGGGAAGGTCCTGGCCACCGGGCGCGTCGAGGACCTGCTCGGCGAGTCCGCCGCCCGGACCCGGGTCGAGGTCGCCTACCCCGACGCCGCGGCCAAGCACCTCACCGCCGCCGGGTACACCGTGGCCCACGAGGGTCGCCGGCTCCTGGTCGAGGGGCACGAGCACCCCGAGGAGATCACCCGGCTGCTCGCCGGGCACGACCTGTACGTCAGCGAGCTGGCTGCGGTCCGGCCCGACCTGGAGTCGTTCTTCCTCAGGCTCACCGGACACCGGCCCCCGGCCAGCGAGGACCCTGTCGAACGCGAGGCCGACGCCACCGCCGAGCGTCTCGCCGGCCCCGAGGAGGCCCCGGCATGACGGGCCTGATCGGGAACGAGCTGCGCCGCTACCGCTCGCGGCCGGTGATCGTGCTGCTGGTCGTCGCCGCGGCGCTCCTCGCCACCGTGCTCGCCGGGGTGACGGCCTGGGAGTCGCGGCCGCCGAGCCGCTCGGAGCTGGCGACCGCCAAGGTCCAGCAGAACCTCGCGCAGGGCTCGGCCGAGCTGAAGAAGTGCTTGGCCGACCCGACCAACTACCTCGGACCCGGAGCCACCCAGCAGCAGTGCCGCGACGTCCTTCCCGTCGACAGCAACGCCTTCCTCCCGCGAGAGCCGCTCGACCTGCGCGGCACCCTGGAGGGCAACGGTCTCGGCACCGCGCTGCTCGTCGCGGTGCTCCTCATCATCGCCGGGTGCGTCTTCGCGGGCAGCGACTTCACCTCCGGCTCGATCAGCGCCCAGGCGCTGTTCGCCCCCGGACGCACCCGGCTCTGGATCGCGAAGGCGGTCGCCGTCGGGGCGTGGAGCGCCACGGTCTCCCTGGTCGTGCTCGGCGGGTTCTGGCTGGCGATGTACCTGCTCGCCCAGGACCGCGGGGTCCCGCACGGATCGGCGCTCCTGGACGACATCGTCTGGCACGTCGCCCGCGCCGTCCTGCTCTGCACCGGCGCCGCCCTCGGGGCGTACGCCCTGACGATGATCTTCCGGCACGCTGCCGCGACCCTCGGCCTGCTCTTCGCGCTGAGCATCGGCGGCGAGATCGTGCTCGCCCTGTCCACGGTGGAGGGCCTGGCCCGCTGGACCCTGGGCGCGAACGTCCTCGGCTGGCTGCAGACCCGGCTCGTGTACGTCGACGGCGGGCTGCAGTGCGGGATCGCCGACTGCGACCAGCGCGAGCGCCTCACCCACCCCGACGCCGGGCTGTACCTGCTGGCGCTGCTCGTGGTCGCGATGGTGGCCAGCGTGCTGACCTTCCGGCGCCGCGACCTGTGACGATTCGGGCTCCTCACGCCCGACGCGTAGGCTGGCCGGCGTGAGCGACCAGCACTCCCCCGCCCCGGACGACACCGCGACCAACGCCGCCGCCGGCACCACGACCGCGCAGCCGGAGGGGCGCAAGCTGCTCCGCCTCGAGGTCCGCAACGCCGAGACCCCGATCGAGCGCAAGCCGGAGTGGATCAAGACCCGGGCGAAGATGGGCCCGCAGTACCGCGAGCTCCAGCAGCTGGTGAAGGCCGAGGGCCTGCACACCGTCTGCCAGGAGGCCGGCTGCCCGAACATCTTCGAGTGCTGGGAGGACCGCGAGGCGACCTTCCTCATCGGCGGCGACCAGTGCACCCGCCGGTGCGACTTCTGCCAGATCGACACCGGCAAGCCCGAACCCCTGGACCGCGACGAGCCGCGCCGGGTCGCCGAGTCGGTGCAGGCGATGAAGCTGCGCTACGCCACGATCACCGGCGTCGCCCGCGACGACCTGCCCGACGGCGGCGCCTGGCTGTACGCCGAGACGGTGCGCGCGATCCACGAGCTCAACCCGGGCACCGGCGTGGAGAACCTGGTGCCGGACTTCAACGGCGAGCCGGACCTGCTGGCCGAGGTCTTCGAGTCCCGTCCCGAGGTGCTGGCCCACAACGTCGAGACCGTGCCGCGGATCTTCAAGAGGATCCGGCCCGCGTTCCGCTACGAGCGCTCGCTGGACGTGATCACGCAGGCCCGGAAGTTCGGCCTGGTCACCAAGTCGAACCTGATCCTCGGCATGGGCGAGACCCGCGAGGAGGTCAGCCAGGCCCTGGTCGACCTGCACGGTGCCGGTTGCGAGCTCGTCACCATCACCCAGTACCTGCGCCCGTCGGTGCGGCACCACCCGGTCGAGCGCTGGGTCAAGCCCGAGGAGTTCGTCGAGCTCCAGGCCGAGGCGGAGGAGATCGGTTTCGCAGGCGTCCTGTCCGGACCGCTGGTGCGGTCGTCGTACCGGGCAGGGCGCCTGTACCGCCAGGCGATCGAAGCCCGTTCGGACCAGTCCACGGCCAGCTGAGGGTCTCGACTAGGCTCGACCCCATGGCGAAGAAGGACCCGAGCAAGCCCGGGCGTATCAAGCAGATCATCGAGACCTACCAGCTCACCCGGAAGAACGACCCGCGGATCGGCTGGATCCTGCTCGGCGTCTTCCTGCTCGCCGGTGGCGCCGGCTTCGCCCTGGTGCTCCTGCTCCTGCGCGGTTCCCTGGTGTTCCCGATCGTCTTCGGAGTCCTCACCGGCATCCTCGGCGTCCTGATCGTCTTCGGCCGGCGAGCGCAGCGGGCCGCCCTCGGCTCGATCGAGGGCCAGCCGGGTGCCGCCGCGGCCGCCCTCGGGATGCTGCGCCGGGGCTGGAAGACCGACCCCGCGATCGCCTTCACCAAGCAGCAGGACGTCATTCACCGCCTGGTCGGCCCTCCGGGGATCGTCCTGATCGCCGAGGGCAACCCGAATCGGCTCAAGCCGCTGATGGCCTCCGAGCGCCGCAAGCACGAGCGGGTCGCCGCCGAGACGCCGATCCACGAGGTCTACGTGGGCGACGGCCCGGGCGAGGTCCCGCTGACCAAGCTCGTCAAGCACGTCAGCAAGCTCGGCCGCAACATCAAGCCCGCGCAGATGACCGACGTGCTGGCCCGGCTCAAGGCGCTGGACGCCAACCGCTCGAACGTGCCGCTGCCCAAGGGCCCGGTCCCGACCTCGATGAAGGGCGCCCGCCAGAACATGCGGGGTCGGTAGGCCGTCCCCCGCTCAGTTCGCCCCGCTCAGTGCGCCCGCTCAGTGCGCCGGGAGGACGTGGAAGCGGCGGAACCTGCGGGTCCAGCCGACCCCGGCGGGACGCTGCGGCTGCTGGGGGACGGCGTCGGTCGTCGTACGGCGGGCGGCGCGGGCCAGCCGGCGGGCGTCGGCCTGACGGATCCGGTCCGCGACGATCTCGCGGGCCACGGTGGTGGTCGTCACGGTGTGCATGGGGGGCTCCTCGGCTCGATCTGCGGTTCTTGCTGACACCGTCAAATCTCGCGCTAAGGCCCACCCCCGGACATCGGGAGGACACCTCATCTTCCGACGCGGAAACGCCGAGGAAGGGCCCTGAGGGCCCCTGCCTACCTCAGAACGCGGTCCGCCTCAGCGGGACTGGATCTTCGAGGCGTCCGGCGCCTCGATCTTGATGCTCTTGCCCCAGTCGGTCACGTTCATGACGACCTTCTGGTCCCCGACCTCCATGTTGACCCGGCGGAGCAGGTCGTCCCCGTCGACGTACATCGTGTAGGTCACGGTGGCGGGCAGGTCCGCCTTGTTCGCGAGCGTGCCGAGGCTGCCGGCGATGGCCTTCGTGTCCACGGTGAGCGCGTACTCGTCGAAGCTCTTGCCGTCGATCTTCTCGGTGCCGACCTTGGCCACCTTGGTCAGGCCGGTCTTCATCGCGTCCAGGGACGCCTCCGGGCCGAGGGTGGCGAACTGGTCGAGCAGCGTGCCCATCGCGGGGTCGTTCTTGTCGATCTTGACGAACTTCCCGCCCGCCGCCTGCTGCAGGTACATCACGCCGTCGAGGAGGATCACCTGGACGTTCTGGTTGCCCGCGGTCATCGTCATCCGCATCGCGGTCTTGTCGCCGTTGGTGTACGCGACGTCGGCGTCCGCGGTCATCGACGAGCCGATCGAGATGACCATGTGGGCGGTCTTCTTCTCCCGCATCGCCTTGACGACCTTGGCGAGGAACTCCTGCGGGGCGACCGAGCCTTCGGCAGACGTGCTCGCCGAGCTGCCCGCGGAGGGGTCGTCCGGGGCCGACGGGCTGCTGCTCGCGCTGGCGCCGCTCGTGGAGTCGGCCTTCTTGTCGTCGGAGGATCCGCACCCGGCGAGCGGGGCGAGCAGCAGGGCGCCGGCGGCGATCGCGGCGAGGCTGCGCGAGCGGGTCTTCATCATGGGAGGGTCCTCCGGGACGGTGAGCGAACGTGTCGCGGTCAGCGTAGGCGGTGGCTGGTGACCGGTTCAGGCGTTCCGGCGCAACGGGTACGCCGCGGACTTGGTCAGCAGGTCGTGCAGACCGCGGCCGTCCTCCCGGAACACCAGCGGCGGGATGACGAGGCAGACCAGGGCCTGCCGCGCGAAGGCGCTGAGGAGCGGCAGCGGCGTCCCGTCGATCCGGTGGACCCGGATCCGGGTGACCAGCTGACCGAAGGAGCCGCCGCTGAGCGCGACGCCGAGCGCGGACTCGAACAGGAAGAGCCCGATCGTCAGCACGCCGAAGGCCGGGTGCTGGACGTCGCGGAGGATGAAGAACGCGACGAAGTAGCAGGCCAGCCAGTCGACCACGAGCGCACCGAGGCGGTGCGCCCAGGAGGCAGTGCCGGCGATGATCGGTTGGCCCATCGGCCGCGGGTTCTCGGACATCGCCGACGACCCTAACGGGCGGCTCGCGAAGGTCCGTCCCCTGGTACGCGTTACACGCCCGAAACAAACCGGATACGGTCGATTAACCGGCTCGGCGTACGTTGCACGGGCCGTGCGACTCATCGGTGTGTCGCCCGACCCCTCACCACCCTTGATCCAGGTCGCCGGGTGCGGCCAAGGAGGACGAATGTTCCAGAACAGCGAAGAGCTCCTCAAGTACCTGAAGGACGAGAACGTCGAGATGGTCGACGTCCGCTTCTGCGACCTGCCGGGCATCATGCAGCACTTCACCGTGCCGGTCTCTTCCTTCGACCAGTCGGTCTTCGACGACGGCCTGGGCTTCGACGGCTCCTCGATCCGCGGCTTCCAGGCGATCAACGAGTCGGACATGCAGCTGTACCCGGACCCGACCACGGCGTACATCGACCCCTTCCGCAAGTCGAAGACGCTGAACCTGAACTTCTTCATCCACGACCCGATCACCGGTGAGGCGTACTCGCGCGACCCGCGCAACATCGCCAAGAAGGCGCTGGCGTACCTGGCGAGCACCGGCATCGCGGACACCGCGTTCTTCGCACCCGAGGCCGAGTTCTACATCTTCGACAACGTCCGCTACTCCACCGGCGTGAACGAGGGCTACTACCACATCGACTCCGTCGAGGGCTGGTGGAACTCCGGCAAGGCCGACGAGGACAACAAGGGCTACAAGACCCGCCTCAAGGGCGGCTACTTCCCGGTCGAGCCGTACGACCACTACAGCGACCTGCGCGCCGACATGGTCAAGAACCTCGAGGCGTGCGGCCTCCAGGTCGAGCGGGCCCACCACGAGGTCGGCACCGCCGGCCAGGCCGAGATCAACTACAGGTTCGACACGCTGCTCAAGGCCGCGGACGACGTGATGAAGTTCAAGTACCTCATCAAGAACACCGCCTGGGAGCAGGGCAAGTCCGTCACCTTCATGCCGAAGCCGATCTTCGGCGACAACGGCTCGGGCATGCACGTCCACCAGTCGCTCTGGAAGGACGGCGAGCCGCTGTTCTTCGACGAGACCGGCTACGGCGGCCTCTCCGACATGGCCCGCCACTACATCGGCGGCATCCTCGCCCACGCCCCGGCGCTGCTGGCGTTCACCAACCCGACGGTGAACTCCTTCCACCGCCTGGTCCCGGGCTACGAGGCCCCGATCTCGCTGGTGTACTCCTCGCGCAACCGCTCGGCGTCGGTCCGGATCCCGATCACCGGGTCGAACCCCAAGGCCAAGCGCATCGAGACCCGCTTCCCGGACCCGTCGGCGAACCCGTACCTGGCGTTCTCCGCGCTGATGCTCGCCGGCCTCGACGGCATCAAGAACAAGACCGAGCCGGCCGCGCCGATCGACAAGGACATCTACGAGCTGCCGCCGGCCGAGATGGCCGAGATCGCCCAGGTCCCGACCTCGCTCGGCGCCGTCCTCGACGCCCTCGAGGCGGACCACGACTTCCTCACGGTCGGCAACGTCTTCACCCCGGACCTGATCGAGACCTGGGTCGACTACAAGCGCGTCAACGAGATCGCGCCGGTGCAGCTGCGGCCGCACCCGCACGAGTTCGAGCTGTACTACGACATCTAAGAGGGCTTCCGGGCCATTGGCCGTCTGACCTGCGAATACGCATCAGTTAGCGGCCTCTGAATCACCCGGAGTCCACACAGAGTCCACACCGGAAGCCGTGGGCTTGGCTGCAAAAGCCGAGTCCACGGCTTTCCTCGTTCTCTCGTCACTCGACGGCATCAGGTGGGTGTACGTGCGGAGCGTGAAACCGGCGTCCTCGTGCCCGAGGTTGTGAGCAACCGTCTTGATGCTCTCCCCCGCGTCGAGAAGGACCGAGGCGTACCAATGCCGCAGGGCGTGGGTCATGTTGTCGCGGTTCGGCTCAAGACCCGCGCTCTCAACGGCGGGCTTCAGAACGAACTTGTTGAAGTAGTTCCGGTTCATCGGCTTCCGCTCGCGGCTGGTCACGATGAGATTGAACGTCTGCGGCTGGCCGTTCACGTCACCCCACGGGAGAGAACAGGGCCTTGCCGGGTAGTTGGCGAGGTAGGCCGCGAGTTCGTCGCGGACGCTGCTGGGCAGCGGCACGTCACGCACCTTGTCGCCCTTGGGTAGTCCAAAGACCAGACGTGAGCCGATGATCTTGACCTGTCGCCGGACATGGACGGTTCCCTTGAGAAAGTCCACGTCCTCGACTGCGAGGCCGAACAACTCGCCCTGGCGCAAGCCACAACCTGCCGCGAGGGTCACGAGGACGCCGAACCGCTCGGGGAGGTTCGCGCGGACACCCTGAACCTGCTCAACGGTCCACGGAACGACCTTGCGGCGCTGAACCCGAGGGGCGCGCACGGTGCCGGACGCTGCCGGATTCCGGGTGATCTTGTCGTCAGCAACGGCGGCGTTCAGGACCGCCGTAAGCGTCATGAGGATGCCCCGGATTGTTGAGGCCGCGAGCATCCGAGGCGGTGCGGCCTTCTCGCCCGGCTTCGGTGCCTTCGGAGTGCCTGCGGGTGTGTTCTCAAGGGTCTTGACCAACGCCTGAATCCGGGTCGGCGTCAGCGCCCGGAGGGGCACGTCCCCGATGTGCGGATAGATGTGGTTATTCAGCCGATGCTTGTTGGCCTCGCGGGTAGTCGGGTTCGTGGTCTGGATGCTCAGCCACTCTTCCGCGTACGCCTTGAAGGTCACCTTGCCCGCGCTGGGGTCGTGGTAGTCGCCCCGGTTCATCTGCGTCTCAACGCTGGCCGCAAACGCGCGCGCTTCCTTGGCGGTACGGAAGTTCTTGGCCTTGCTCTTGTTGTCGGGGTCGCGCCAACGGACCTGCCACGAGACGCCGTTGTCGAGTTCCTTCTTACGGATGCTTGCCATTGGTCACCGTCCTTCTGCTTGCTTGCGTGCCTTCTTCAACTGAGTGCGGATCGTTTCGGGCGAAACCGCGAGGAGGCGGCCAAGCGTCTGATTGGGCGACTTGTCGCCGTTCGCCACTGTGAGTTCGTACGCCCTGAGCAACGTCGGGTAGTAGTCCTCGTTGTCCCGAGGGCCGGAGTCTTGGAGGGCTTCGTAGAGCGCCGACAGTTCGGACTTCAAAGCACCGGCAGCCGAGGCAAGTTTGTTGTGCGTCTCGTCCGAACCCATGAACTCAACAAGGGCGCGTTCGATCTTGCGAAGTACCCCGGTGGTGAGTCCACGGTCTACCTCTGGCCCTTCCTCAACGGTTTCGATGTTGAGCGTCCTAGGGGCAGCGCTCAGCGGGTGCCCAACCGGCCAATGAGCAGTAACCCGCCACGGCCCGACCTCAAGCCGAGGGTCTGCTGCACGATCAGGTGACAGGTTCGGTCAGGCTGCCTGAGCAGCTGGTGGCGTCATGATGGTCTCGAACTCAATGGGGGTCAATCGGCCCAGGGCGTCTTGTCTGCGGCGTCGGTGGTAGGTCCTTTCGATCCAGGTCACGAT
>NZ_JBFRDX010000043.1:0-11085 GCF_052114005.1 Marmoricola sp. RAF53
CCTCGGGGGCGGGTGCCGGCTCGGCGGCGGGCGCCGGCTCGGCCTCGGCGGCCGCGGCAGCGCCACCACCGCCGCCACCCTCGCCGGCGTCACCGATGATGCAGAGCTGGGCGCCGACCTCGACGGTCTCGTCCTCGGCGGCGTTGATCTCCAGGATCACCCCGGCGACCGGCGACGGGATCTCCGTGTCGACCTTGTCGGTGGAGACCTCGAGCAGCGGCTCGTCCACCGCGACGGTGTCGCCGACCTGCTTCAGCCAGCGGGTGACGGTGCCCTCGGTGACCGATTCGCCGAGCGCGGGGAGGGAGACGGGAGTCGACATGTGCGTCCTTCGTGTCGGGAGTGAGCTCAGGAGTGAGCGTGGAGTGGCTTGCCGGCAAGGGCCAGATGGGCCTCGCCGAGGGCTTCGTTCTGGGTCGGGTGGGCGTGGATCAGCGGCGCGACGTCCTCCGGGAAGGCGTCCCAGTTGTAGATCAGCTGGGCCTCGCCGATCAGCTCGCCGACGCGGGCCCCCACCAGGTGGACGCCGATCACCGGACCGTCCTTGCGGCGGACGAGCTTCACGCTGCCCGAGGTCTTGAGGATCTGGCTCTTGCCGTTGCCACCGAGGTCGTAGACGAGGGTCTCGACCGCGTCGTCGCCGTGCGCCTCCCTGGCCTGCGCCTCGGTCAGGCCGACCGAGGCGAGCTCCGGGTCGCAGTAGGTGACCCGGGGGATTCCCGCGTCGTCGACCGGGGTCGGCGCCAGGCCGGCGATCTCCTCGGCCACGAAGATGCCCTGGGCGAAGCCGCGGTGGGCGAGCTGCAGCCCGGGCACGATGTCCCCGACCGCGAAGACACCGGGCACGTTGGTACGGCAGCGCTCGTCGGTGGGCACGAACCCGCGGTCCACCGCGACGCCCTGCTCCTCGTAGCCGAGGCCCTCGGTGCGCGGACCTCGTCCGACGGCGACCAGGAGGAGCTCGGCCTCGACCGGGTCGGCGCCCTCGACGTGCACGCGCACGCCGCTCTCGGTGTGCTCGACCTTCAGGAAGGGCTTGCCGGTCAGCGCCTTGATCTTGCGCTTGCGGAACGCGCGCTCCAGGTGCTTGGAGGAGTCCGCGTCCTCGCTGGCCATCAGCCGGGGGAGCGCCTCGACGATGGTCACCTCGGTGCCGAACGAGCTCCACACGCTGGCGAACTCGCAGCCGATGACGCCGCCGCCGAGGACCACCGCGCTGGCCGGGACACGGTCCAGGGTCAGGGCGTGCTCGGAGGTCAGCACCCGCTGGCCGTCGACCTCGAGGCCGGGCAGCGTGCGCGAGTAGGAACCGGTGGCGAGCACGACGTGCTTGCCCGTGTACGACGTCCCGTCGACCTCGACCGTGTCCGGGGCGGTCAGCCGGCCGCTGCCCTCGACGACGGTGATGCCGCGGCCCTTGATCAGTCCCGTGAGCCCCTTGAAGAGCCGGTCGACGACGCCGTCCTTGTAGGCGTTCACCCCGGCCATGTCGACGCCCTCGAGGGTGGCGCGGACACCGAACTGGTCCGCGTGCCGGGCCGCGTCCGCGACCTCCGCGGCGTGCAGCAGCGCCTTGGTCGGGATGCAGCCGACGTGCAGGCAGGTCCCGCCGAGGCGGTCCTTCTCCACCAGCGCGACCGACAGACCGAGCTGCGCTGCACGGAGGGCACAGGCGTAGCCGCCCGACCCTGCTCCGAGGATCACCACGTCGAAGTGGTTGGCGTCCGCCACGGTCCCTCCGCTCGCTCTCGATGACTGCGGCCATCTTTGCACTTCTGATCCGCATTTCCACTAACGGGCCGGTAGGGGCGCGCGGCAGGGTCCGGGTGACCCTCGACACGACCCGGATCCGGACCAAGACCCGACGCGGCCTCCACCGATGCGTCACCATGGGTGCCATGGGTTTGCGAGACCGTTTCCGTCGCCACGGCGGCCTCAGTCGTGGTGGTCCGACCGGATCGACCGTCCGGGCGGCCGATTCCGAGGACGCCCGCCACCTGCGTGCCTTCGTGGAGTCGCGTCGCGGGGTGGAGGGCTTCGTCGAGCCGCGGACGACCGTCAGCGAGGTGACCCTGCTGCTGGTCGCCCACGACGGCGAGTGGACCCGCCGCCGGGTCGCGTCCGTCGAGTGGGCGCACGACTTCGCGAACCGTCTCGGCGTCCCGTCGTACGACGCGGCCGTGGTCGGCGTCCCGCAGCGGATGCGGGACTACAACCGTCGCCAGAAGCAGGCAAAGAACCCGGACCGGGCGCCGAACCCGTTCAGCTCGCCGCCGCCGACCGTCTGAGCCTTCAGGCTCCGGCGCGCGCCGCCACCAGGTCGACCAGCGTCGCGACGGAGAAACCGGTGCCGCCGCTCGGCACGTGCCCCCAGGGTCCGCCGCCGTTCCAGGCGGGGCCGGCGATGTCGAAGTGCGCCCACGGGCGGCCCTCGACGAACACCTCGAGGAACGCGGCCGCGTAGAGAGCGGAGCCCCAGCGCACCCAGTTGTGTTGCAGCAGGTCGGCGACCTTGCTCTCGGTGCGCACCGCGTCGCGCTGCTCGTCCGGGATCGGCAGGTGCCAGAACAGCTCGCCGGAGCTCTCCGCGGCCCGCTGGACGTCGGCAACGGTCTCGTCGTCGCCGAACAGCCCCGCCACCCGGTCGCCGAGCGCCACCACGCAGGGGCCGGTCAGGGTCGCCACGTTCACGATCACGTCGTGGTCCTCGCGCGCGGCCATGGTGAGCGCGTCGGCCAGGATCAGCCGACCCTCGGCGTCGGTGTTGAGCACCTCGACCGTCTGCCCGGACAGCATGGTGAGCACGTCGCCCGGGCGCATCGCGTCGCCGCTGACCATGTTCTCCGCGAGCGGCAGGTAGGCGGTGACCGCGACGGGCAGGTCCCGGGCGGCGACCGCGCGGATCGCGGCGACGACGGCGGCGGCGCCGGCCATGTCCGACTTCATGTGACCCATCGACCCGCCCGGCTTGATGGTGAGGCCGCCGGAGTCGTAGGTGATGCCCTTGCCGACCAGCGCCACCGAGCCGGTCGCGTCGGCCGGCGCCCAGGTGAGCCGGACCAGGCACGGTGGGTTCTCCGAGCCGTTGCCGACGCCGAGGATGCCGCCGCACCCGAGCACGGCCAGCGCCGCGGCGTCGACCATCTCGAAGGTGATCCCGCTGCCCTGCACGGCCGTCTCGATCTCGGCGGCGAAGGTCAGCGGGACCAGTGCGTTCGGCGGGGTGTTCACCCAGTCGCGGGCCTGGTCGGTCACGTCGGCCAGGGCGGTCGCCTGTGCCAGCGCGGCCGTCACGTCGGCGCGGCGGGCGCCGTCCGCGAGGACGACCACGTCGGCCGGACCGGTGCCGCGCTTGGTGCTGCGGAACGCGTCGAAGCGGTAGAGACCCGCGCGGAAGCCCTCGACGACCGCGCGCACGTGCGCCGCGTCGACCGCGGGCAGGGCCAGCGCGACCGACGAGGCGTTGCCGACACCGCGGGCCGCGACGCCGGCGGCGCGACGGACCTTCTCGGTGGTGAGCGCGGTGCGCTCCCCGAGCCCGACCGCGAGGATGCGGGCGGCGTTCACCTTGTCCCCACCCGGGACCTGGACGACCTCGCCGAACGAACCGCGGAACCCGAAGGACCCCAGCAGCGGCGCGAACCTGCGCCCGAGGGCGGCCGCCACCGGCTCCGCACCGGGGGCGGGCACCAGGGCGCCGCCCTTGCCGGTCGCGATCCCGACCACCAGCACGTCGGTCCGCACCTTCTCCGGTGTCGCCTTGCGCAAGGTGTAGGTCGTCACGGGTCGATGCTAGACGGACCGGAGTGCCGACGGGGCGCGGCACGGGCTGCGGTACTTTTCGGCCATGGCCCTGAAGCAGTCCGTCCTCCACGACCGTCACGTCGCCCTCGGGGCGAAGTTCTCCGAGTTCGGCGGCTGGGAGATGCCGCTGGAGTACGTCGGCGTGGTCAAGGAGCACACCGCCGTCCGCACCTCGGTCGGCATCTTCGACGTCAGCCACCTCGGCAAGCTCGTCGTCCGGGGCGACGGCGCCGCGGAGTTCGTGAACTCCTGCTTCACCAACGACCTCGGCCGGATCGAGAAGGGCAAGGCGCAGTACACCCTGTGCTGCGACGAGGAGACCGGCGGCGTCGTGGACGACCTGATCGTCTACCTCAAGGACGACGACCACCTGCTGCTGGTGCCGAACGCCTCCAACAGCGCCGAGGTGGCCCGCCGGCTCCAGGCCGCCGCGCCCGAGGGCATCACCATCACCGACCACCACGAGTCCCACGCGGTCCTCGCGGTGCAGGGCACGAAGTCCGACGAGGTGCTCTCTGCGCTCGGCTTCCCCGTCGGCCACGAGTACATGTCGTTCGCCGAGGCGCCGTTCCAGGAGGCCGACGTCGTCGTCTGCCGCACCGGCTACACCGGCGAGCGCGGCTACGAGCTGATCGCTCCCCGCGAGGTCGCCCCCGCGCTCTGGGACGCGCTGCTCGAGGCCGGGGCGGCGTACGACGTGCAGGCGTGCGGACTCGGCGCCCGGGACACGCTGCGGACCGAGATGGGCTACCCGCTGCACGGTCAGGACATCAGCCTCGACATCACCCCGGTGCAAGCCCGGATCGGCTGGGCGATCGGCTGGAAGAAGCCGGCCTTCTGGGGCAAGGCGGCGCTGGAGGCCGAGCGCGAGGCCGGGCCCCGGGTCGTGCTGCGCGGTCTGGTCGCCACCGGCCGCGGAATCGCCCGCCCGCACATGAGCGTCCGGCTCGCCCCGGACCTGCCGGTCGGCGAGATCACCTCGGGCACCTTCTCGCCGACCCTGAAGAAGGGGGTCGCGCTCGCGCTGCTCAACAACCAGGTCGCCGACGGCGCCGAGGTCACCGTGGACGTGCGCGGTCGCGCCGAGGTCTTCATCGTGACCAAGCCGCCGTTCGTCGAGCCCGGCGTCCGCGAGTCCTGAACCCCGAACACTCTCCGAGAGGCAGACCGATGACCAACGCGCCGGAGCCGACCACGTCCCTCACCAGCGCGGCCACCGTGCCGTGGTGGTGGCAGCTGCTCGACGCCGACGGCCGCGTCGTCGCCCCGGCCGACGGACGCCAGGAGTTCCCGACCCGCAGCGACGCCGAGTCCTGGGTGGGGGAGTTCTGGGCGGACCTCGCCGACGAGGGCGTCCGCGCGGTCACCCTGTTCGAGGGCGACCGCGAGGTGTACGGCCCCATGAGCTTGGAGGCTTGATCGTCGTCAGGTGCCGCGTCTGACGGCGATCAGTCGAACTTCTGGCCGATCTTGACCTGCGGCTTCGGGATCCGGAGCGGGCGGATCTGCAGGACGCGGATGAAGGCGTAGAACGTGACGCCCTTCAGGCTCTCGTCGGGGAACTTCGCCTTGAGCGCCTTGTGGAGCCGCAGGCGCGTGTAGAAGACGTCGACGAGCAGGAGCAGGATGCTCGCGGTCCACAGGTAGCTGCTGATCTTGGTGATCACGCTGTCCGGGTCGCCGCCGCCGGCGTACGACAGGACCATGATGACGATCAGCATCGGGAGCAGGAACTCGGTGAAGGTGATCCGGGAGTCGACCCAGTTGCGGACGTAGCGCTTGACCGGGCCCCGGTCGCGCTCCGGCAGGTACTTCTCGTCGCCCGCCTTCATCCCCTCGCGCATCTTGCGGTTGGACTCCGTGCGGCCCTCCCGCAGCACCTTCTGTGCCGCCTTCTTGTCCATCCCCGTCCGGGCGCGCTCCTTGGAGGCGGCCTCGGCTTCCTTGCGGGTCGGGGTGGGCCGGCCCTTGCCGCCCTCCTTCACGGGGGCGGTGGCTTCGGCGGCGGCGGACTTCTCGGAACGACGGAACAAGGGGACCCTCATCAGGCGGACGGGCAGAACGCGTGCAGACTACCCGGCCGCCGTGAACGAGGCAGGAGCGAGGCTGGAGCCGGCGCGCATTCTGGTTCGAGCTGCCGGTGGGGGACTAGTCCCTGTTGGTCTTCCCCGGCAGGTCGAGCATCCGCTGCAGGGCGACCTTGGCCCACTTCTCGGTCTCGGCGTCGACCTCGATCTGGTTGACGACGGTGCCGTCGACCAGCGACTCCAGCGCCCAGACCAGGTGCGGGAGGTCGATCCGGTTCATCGTCGAGCAGTAGCAGACCGTCTTGTCGAGGAACATGATCCGCTTGTCCGGGTGTGCGGCGGCGAGCCGCTTCACCAGGTTGAGCTCGGTGCCGATCGCCCAGACAGAGCCGGCCGGTGCGTCCTGGATGGTGTTGATGATGAACTCGGTGGACCCGACCAGGTCCGCCTTCAGGACGACCTCGTGGGTGCACTCGGGGTGGACCAGGATCTGCACGTCGGGGACCTCCGCGCGGAGCTGGTCGACGACGTCCGCGGAGAACCGGCCGTGCACCGAGCAGTGGCCCTTCCAGAGGATCATCTTCGCGGCGCGCAGCTCCTCGGCGGTGAGGCCGCCGTTGGGCTTGAGCGGGTTCCAGACGACGCAGTCGTCGAGGGAGTGGCCGAGCTTGAGGACGGCGGTGTTGCGGCCGAGGTGCTGGTCGGGGAAGAAGAAGACCTTGGTGTCCTCGCCCTTCTGCGCGAACGCCCACTCCAGCGCGACGTCGGCGTTCGAGGAGGTGCAGACGGCCCCGCCGTGCTCGCCGCAGAACGCCTTGATGTCGGCCGAGGAGTTCATGTAGGTGATCGGGACGACCTGGTCGGCGACCCCGGCGTCGGTGAGCGCGTCCCACGCGTCCTGCACCTGGGCGAGCCGGGCCATGTCGGCCATCGAGCAGCCGGCCGCGAGGTCGGGCAGGATCACCTTCTGCTCGGGCGCGGTCAGGATGTCGGCCGACTCGGCCATGAAGTGCACGCCGCAGAAGACGATGAACTCGGCCTCCGGTCGGCCCGCGGCGTCGCGGGCGAGCTTGAAGGAGTCGCCGGTGACGTCGGCGAACTGGATGACCTCGTCACGCTGGTAGTGGTGACCGAGCACGAACACGCGCTCGCCGAGGGCCGCCTTCGCGGCCCGGGCCCGGGCCACCAGGTCCGGGTCGGAGGCGGGCGGGAGGTCTCCGGGGCACTCCACCCCGCGCTCGGCCGTGAGGTCCTTGCCCCGGCCCAGGGGCAGCAGCGGCAGGTCGACAGTCGTCATGGCGTCATCCTCCCACGGGCCTTCTGACGGGCTGCACTATCGTCCGCCGCATGCGCGTGGTGATCGCGCCGGACAAGTTCGCCGGCACCCTGACCGCGGTCGAGGCCGCCGCCGCGATCGCGGAAGGCTGGCGCCGGCGGGTCCCGGACGTGGAGATCGACACGGTGCCGATGTCGGACGGCGGTCCGGGTTTCGTGGACGTCCTGCACGCCGCGCTCGGGGGCAGCCTCGACGCCGTCGTGGTCCCGGACCCGTACGGCGTCCCGGTGCCGGCCACCGTGTTGCGGGTGGGGACGACGGCGTACCTCGAGACCTCCCAGGCGGTCGGCCTGCACCTGACCGCGGCCGCCGACCGGGCCCCGCGCCGGGGGAGCAGCCGCGGGGTCGGCGAGCTGATCGCCGCGGCCGTCGACGGCGGTGCGACCCGGGTCGTCCTCGGGGCCGGCGGTACCGCGACGAACGACGGCGGCGCCGGACTGCTCGCCGCGCTGGGGGCCACCGCCACCGGTGCCGTGCTGGACGCGGGGCCGGACGGTCTCGCGGGGATCACCGGGCTCGACCTCGCGCCCGCGCTCGCCCGGGTCGCCGGCACCGAGCTCGTCCTGGCCTCGGACGTCGACAACCCGTTGCTCGGCATGTTCGGGGCCACCAAGACGTACGGGCCGCAGAAGGGCCTCACCGAGGACGAGCTGTTCGAGGTCGACGGCCGGCTGACCGGGTTCGCCGACGCGGCCGGCCGCAAGGTCGCGACCGAGAAGGGCGCCGGCGCGGCCGGCGGGATCGGGTACGCCGTGCTCCTGCTGGGCGGCGTACGGACCGCGGGCGTGGACACCGTGGCCGAGGCGGTGGGACTGGCCGATCGCGTGGCCGGCGCCGACCTGGTGATCACCGGCGAGGGCGCGTTCGACTTCTCCTCCCGGTCCGGCAAGGTCCCGTACGGCGTCGCGCAGGTCGCCACCGAGCAGCTGGTGCCCTGCATCGCGCTGGCCGGCCAGGTGCTCGTCGGCTCCCGGGAGATGCGGGCCCTCGGGGTGGAGGCCGCCTACGCGGTGGTCGACCGGGTGGGGGAGGAGCGTGCGTTCGCCGCCCCGGCAGCCTCGCTCGCGGAGCTGGCCGAGCGGGTCGCCCGCACCTGGGGCCGCTGAGCGGTGGTTCCGGTCGGGGAATAACCGCGCGTGTGCGAGGATTGAGCCTGTTGACCGGTCCCTGGATCCAGCCGTGGGACCCCCCTGAACACACCGGGAGAGACCATGACCGAGCAGGTCGAGACCACCAGCACGCACCGGGCCGACAGCATCAACGTCTCTGACGGCGCTGCGGCCAAGGTCAAGAGCCTCCTCGAGCAGGAGGGTCGCGACGACCTCGCGCTCCGGATCGCCGTGCAGCCGGGCGGCTGCTCCGGTCTGCGCTACCAGCTCTTCTTCGACGAGCGCACCCTGGACGGCGACGTCGTCACCGACTTCAACGGCGTCAGCGTCGTGGTCGACCGGATGAGCGTCCCGTACCTGAACGGCGCGACCATCGACTTCGTCGACAGCATCGAGAAGCAGGGCTTCACGATCGACAACCCGAACGCCACCGGCTCCTGCGCCTGCGGCGACAGCTTCCACTGAGTTCTTCTCAGCAAGCACGAAGGCGGCGCTCCCTCCCGGGGGGCGCCGCCTTCGTGCTTGTCGCTCGTTGAGGAGGTCGCGGCTGCCGCTGGTTGAGGAGGTCGCGCAGCGACCGTCTCGAAACCTCGGTCGCTCGCTCAGTCCAGATGCAGGTGCAGCCGCGACGCGAGGTGCGCCGCCGCGTCGCTCACCGTGATCTCCGGCTTGCGGATCTCGCGCGGGAAGTCCTCGTACTCGATGGAGGGGACGTTGCCGAGCGCGTCGGTGGTGATCGTGCGCACCGGGATCCCCATCTGGGAAGCGCAGGCGGTGCAGTCGGAGGCCATCTTGAGGGTGGTGTCCTGGTCGTCGTACGCCAGTCGCTCGTAGCTCATGCCCCGACGCTATTGGCTACTTCCGGGTACCCCTATTCGTACTCGACGGTAGGGTCCCGATTTCACGAAGTGCTCACGCACGCGCAACAATTCCCCTCCCGAGCCCCCCGAAATTCTGAGGTTCCATGTCGCTCCTGATCGCCGGTTCCATCGCCACCGACCACCTGATGACCTTCCAGGGCAAGTTCGAGGACTCCCTCGTCGTCGAGCAGCTCGACAAGCTGTCCGTCAGCTTCCTCGTGGACGACCTGGAGATCCGGCGCGGCGGAGTCGCGCCGAACATCTGCTTCGGCCTGGGGCAGCTCGGCCTCGGCCCGGTCCTGGTCGGCGCGGCCGGAGAGGACTTCACCGACTACCGCTCCTGGCTGGAGCGGCACGGTGTGGACTGCCACTCGGTGCACATCTCCGACTCCAAGCACACCGCCCGGTTCGTCTGCACGACCGACACCACGATGGCCCAGTTCGCCTCGTTCTACCCGGGCGCGATGAGCGAGGCCCGGCAGATCGAGCTGCTCCCGATCGTCGAGCGGGTCGGGGAGCCGGACTACGTGCTCATCGGCGCCGACGACCCGGACGGCATGCTGCGCCACACCGAGGAGTGCCGCCAGCGCGGGTACCGGTTCATCGCCGACCCGAGCCAGCAGCTCGCCTTCGGCGAGGGCGACCTGATCCGCCAGCTGATCGAGGGCGCCTACCTGCTGTTCAGCAACGAGTACGAGTCGCACCTGATCGAGTCCAAGACCGGCTGGAGCAGCGACGACATCCTCGAGCGGGTCGGAGCCCAGGTCATCACGCTGGGCAAGGACGGCGTGAAGATCGTCGCGAAGGACCAGGAGCCGGTCGTGGTCCCGGCCCTGAAGAACGTGAACGCGGTCGAGCCGACGGGCGTCGGCGACGCCTTCCGGGCCGGCTTCCTCGCCGCCACCGAGTGGGGCCTCTCGCACGAGCGCGCCGCTCAGGTCGGCTGCACCCTCGCGGCGTACGTCGTCGAGACCGTGGGCACCCAGGAGTACACCTTCACCCGCGAGCAGTTCGTCGCGCGCCTCGGCGCCTCGTACGGCGACGACGCCGCGGCCGAGGTCGGCAAGCACCTGAACTGAGCGAGCTCGAGCCGAGCTTGCTCGTGCTCGTGGCGAGCGAAGGAAGGTTGGAGGGCGTAGCCCGATCACCTGAACTGAGCGAGCTCGAGCCGAGCACGACCTCTAGCGAAGGCGGCGTACCCGGTAGACCGGGACGCCGTCTTCGGCGTTCTCGGTGCCGAGGTACTCCTGATCGCGCATCCGGCACCAGGCCGGGAAGTCCGCGGCCGCCGCCGGGTCGTCGGAGGCGACCGCGACCTCGCCCCCGACGGGGACGTCGCCGAAGATCCGCGCCAGCTCGATCACCGGCCGCGGGCAGAGCATGCCGCGGCAGTCGAGCTCGGTCCGCCCGCTCACAAACCTGCCTCCGCGCGGATCCGGGCGACCACCTCGGGCAGGGCCGCGAGGAGCCGGTCGACGTCGTCCGCGGTGGTGTCGCGTCCGAGGGAGACCCGGACGTTGCCGTGGGTGAGCGCGCCCATCGCGGCGAGCACGTGGCTCGGCTCGAGCGCGCTCGCGGTGCAGGCGGACCCGCTCGCGACCGCGAAGCCGCGCCGGTCGAGCTCGGTCACGATCGCCTCCCCGTCGACGTAGAGGAAGGAGAAGGTGACCAGGTGGGGGAGCCGGTCTTCCGGGTCGCCGACCACGTCGGTGTCCGGGATGGTGGCGACCCCGGCGCGGAGCCGGTCGACCAGGGCGCGCTGCCGGGCACCGACCTCGTCGCGCTCGGCGACGACCGCCTGGAGCGCGGCCGCCGACGCCAGTGCGCCGGCGACGTCCTCCATCCCGGTCGCGCGCTCGTCGACCCGGTCGTCCCCGGGGAAGGGATTGCGCCAGCGGACGCCCTTGCGGACCAGCAGCACGCCGACTCCGGCCGGGCCGCCCCACTTG
>NZ_JBFRDX010000044.1:0-10589 GCF_052114005.1 Marmoricola sp. RAF53
GTGCAGGGCCAGGTCGCGCTGGCGCTCCTCGTGGTCGGCGCGCTGCGCGTCCAGGGCGGCGAGCTCGGCCGTGGCGGAGCGCGCCTGCCGGACGAGCGCGGCACGCCCCTGGGCCTCGGCCAGGTCCGCCGCGGCCTCGGTCTCGACCGCGGCCGCGGCCTCGCGTGCCTCCGCGGCGGCGTCCCGTGCCGCGGCGCTCCTCACGAGGACCTGCTCGTTCCACTCGGTGACGGCTCCGCTGTCGGCGGCCGCCGCGAGGTCCTCGGCGAGCTCCTCGGGCAGCGGTACGCCGCCGGCCTCCTCGATCCGGTGCAGCACGCCGCGGGCGCTCACCGCAGCGGCCTCGTGCGCCCGCCGGGTCTGGCCACGACGCTCGACCAGCCACTTCTCGACACGCTCGAACCGGTCGGTCCGGAACAGCTGCTGCAGGACCGCGTGCCGCTCGGCCGAGGTCGCCCGAAGGAACGCCTGGAACCGGCCCTGGGGCAGCATCGCCACCTGGGTGAACTGGCTGCAGGTCATCCCGAGCAGGTCGCCGACGAGCAGACCGGCGTCGTCGAGCCGGTTGGTGAGCCCGACCCAGTCGCCGGCCCGGAGCTCTTCGACCACGACGTGGGCCTGGACCTTGGTCTCGCCGTGACCGCGCAGCTTGGGCCGGGTCCAGGTGGGGGAGCGGTGGAACCGGAACCGGCGCTCGCCGATGCTCAGCTCCAGCACGACCCGGGGCTCCTTGCCGGGGTCGGCGTGGTCGCTGCGCAGGTGCTTGGCACCCGCCCGGTCGCCCGGCACCTGGCCGTAGAGCGCGAAGCAGACCGCGTCGAGCACGCTGGTCTTGCCGGCACCCGTCGCCCCGGTCAGCAGGAACACCCCGGCCGAGGACAGCGCGTCGAAGTCCACCTCGACGGTGTCCGGGAACGGCCCGAACGCGGTGACCGACAGGTGGTGCAGGCGCATCAGGCCACCGCCGGCCCAGGATCTGCGACGGGATCTGCGTCCGGTTCGCGGGCGGCGGCGTCGCAGGCCGCGGCGAGCAGCGCGCTCTCCGTGTCCGTGGCGGGGGTGCCGCGCACCGCGGCGACGAAGTCGAGCGCGACCTCGTGGTCCGAGCGACCTTCCAGGCGGGTCGCCCGCTCCCGCTCGGCCGCGGCCGGGGGAGCGAACTGGAGCGCGACGACGTGCGGGAAACGCACCTGGAGTCGGGCCATCGCCTGGACCGGACGCACCGGGTCGGTGAGATTGATCTGGAGCCAGTCGTCCTCGTGCGCCCGGTAGCGCTCCGCGGTGAGCAACTCGTCGATCGTCCCGGAGAGGCGGGCGAG
The DNA here is from genome assembly GCF_052114005.1 of Marmoricola sp. RAF53. Classification (NCBI taxonomy): domain Bacteria; kingdom Bacillati; phylum Actinomycetota; class Actinomycetes; order Propionibacteriales; family Nocardioidaceae; genus Marmoricola; species Marmoricola sp. RAF53. The sequence goes on from NZ_JBFRDX010000044.1 coordinate 1,320, forward strand.
GCGGCGCGGCACCGGTGCCTCCAGGAAGCGGGAGCCGCTCACCCCGTCGGGGCCGACGTCGACCAGCCAGGACCCCTTGACGTGGTCGGTCTCGGAGAACGAGTACGCCAGCGGGGACCCCGAGTACCGGACCGACTCGGACAGCAGCGCGCGGCCGTGCAGGTGGCCGAGGGCGACGTAGGAGAAGCCGTCGAACAGGTCCAGCGGGACCACGGAGACGCCGCCGACGGCGATGTCGCGCTCGGAGTCGCTGGCGGCGCCCCCGGCGACGAACGCGTGCGCGACGGCGACCGCCCGGGTCCCGGCCGGCCGGTCGGCGAGGTCGGCCCGGATCCGGCGCACGGCCTCGGCGAGCGCGGCGGCGTGGGACCGGGCCGGGAGGTCCCAGCGGTGGCGGAGCAGGTCCGGCTCAAGGTAGGGGAGGGCGTAGACCGCGACCGGGCCGTGCTCGTCCTCGACGAGGACCGGCTCGGCGACCCGCTCGGGGTCGGTGCGGAGGTGGAAGCCGGCCGCGTCGATCAGGCGCGAGTTGATGCCGAGCCGGGTGGCCGAGTCGTGGTTGCCGCTGCTGACCACGACCCGGGCGCGGGTGGCGGCGAGCCGGGCGAAGGCGTCGTCCGCCAGTGCGACCGCGTCGACGGGCGGGAGGGCGCGGTCGAACACGTCGCCGGCGACCAGCACCAGGTCGACCTCGTGCGTGGTGATCGCCTCGACCAGGTGGTCGAGGAACGCGGCCTGGTGCGCGAGCATGCTCTGACCGTGGAACTGCCGTCCCAGGTGCCAGTCGGAGGTGTGGAGGATGCGCACGCGACCACGCTAGGAGAGGGCGCGGACATTCCCCTCTCTCACACGCCGAGCACGGCCGCGCCGGCGTACACGACACAACGGTCGGCGCGGGTGAACCCGACCAGGGCGATGCCGGCCTCCTCGGCCAGACCGACCGCCAGCGAGGACGGTGCGCCGACCGCGACCAGTACGCCGATCCGGGACACCACCGCCTTCTGGACCAGCTCGAACCCGATCCGCCCGCTCAGCACCAGCACCGGCGGAACCGGGAACCCGGCCAGCAGCCGCGCCCCCACGGCCTTGTCGACGGCGTTGTGCCGGCCGACGTCCTCCCGGACCACCACCACCGTCCCGTCGGCCTCGAAGAGCCCGGCCGCGTGCAGCCCGCCGGTGCGGTCGAACCCCGGCTGGGCGGTCCGCAGCCGGGCGGGCAGCGTGCGGAGCAGGTCGACCGCCATCGGTAGGACGACCGGCGGTTCCGGCACCTCGGCCAGCACGTCGCGGACCGAGTCGGCGCCGCAGACGCCGCAGGCCGACGAGACCAGCCGGGCCTCGGGGAGCCGCAGCGGTGGGCCGCTGGACTCCACGGTGACGACGTTGAACTCCTGCTCCGGGGCGAGATCGGCGTCGGTGCAGTACCGGACGACGGCCACGTCCGCCGGCCGGAGCACCTGCTCGTGCACCAGCCAGCCGGCGGCCAGCTCGAAGTCGTGCCCGGGCGTCCGCATCGTCAGCCCGACCCGGCGCGCCGGGAGCCCGGGTGCGACCAGCCGGATCTCCAGCGGCTCCTCGGTCGCCAGCCGGTCCTCGCGCTCGATCCGGGCGTCGCCGTCCAGGTCGACCACGCGGGTGCGGACCGACGGCCCCGGGCGGCGCGGCCTGGTCACGACGGTGCCGGTACGCCGTACCGCGCCCGGGTGGCGAGCCGGCAGCGGAGCTCGTCGCCGTCGTCGGTCAGCATCCGGCGCAGGCTGAGGTTCAGGTCCGGGTCGGCGAGCAGCGCGTCGGTCCGGTCCAGGACGTCCTGGCGCAGCACGGTGATCGGGTAGAAGAAGTGAGCGCCGTCGGCCAGACCCCAGCCGGCCCGGACCTTCGTGGTCGCCGGAAGCTCGGCGAAGTAGCGCTCGACGTACGGGTCGAGCAGGTCGTCGCGACCGCTCTGCCAGAAACCGGTGCCGGCCGCCTCCACCTCGTAGTTGGACGCGACCGCTTCCCCGGTGAACCGCTGCCACGCCCACGCCTTCGCGTCCGGCTCCGGCAGCCGTGCGCGGCACCACGCGTGCGCGACCTGGGTCTTCGCGTCGTTCTCGTGGGCCAGCTCGCGGTCGAGCTCGTCCACGTCGGTGTCGCCGAGCGAGGCCAGCCGCTTGAAGACCCGCCAGCGCAGCCCGGCGTCCGCGGTGATCCCGTCGGGGACGTCGCCGCCCAGCACCTCGCGCAGCCAGAACGCCTCCGGTGCCGTGCCGATCGCCGCCTGGTACGCCGCGAACTGCAGGTCCGACCCGGCCGGGGCCGAGCCGACCCGCTCCAGGAACGCCGCGTGCAGCCGGGCGCGCGCCGTCTCCGGCGCCCGGAGCACCGGCAGCAGCTTCTCGTGCACGGTGCCCCGCGAACCTTCCCCGTCGTCGCCGGCCCAGACGCCGAGCATGCCGAGCGCGCTGTCCTGCTGCTCGTCGGGGATGCCGGCGCAGAGCAGGTCCACGGCGTGATCCGGGTCGAGCCGGGCGTGGTGCACACCGTTCTTCGCCGTGATCCAGAGCGACGCCCGCGCCATCGGGTCCGCGACCGTGCCCACCAGCCCCGGCAGCGCCGCCGCCGTCTCCGCGTCGAAGGTCAGGTCGGCCCAGGTCTCCACCGACGGGTCCGGCACGACGGCGGCGCCGGCCGGCACCACCAGCGGGGTCCGGTCCTGGGCGACCGCGACTTTCGTCGTCGACCAGGCCGTGCCGTCGTGAACGGCGACGTCCAGCGCGTGCGGGCGGTGCACCTCGGGGCCCGGGGGCGTCGTGCGCACCAGCACCCCGGCCTCGCGGTCCAGGTCGATCAGGTCCAGCCCCGCGGTCCGCAGCCAGGCCGCGGTCCACGCGTCGAGGGCCCCGGCGCCGGCCCGTTCCCAGCTCGCGAACAGGTCACGCATGGTCGCGTTGCCGAACGCGTGCAGTGCGAAGTGCTCGCGCACGCCCGCGAAGAACACGTCGTCGCCGACCTGGTTCGCCAGCTGGGTGAGCACGGCGTGGCCCTTGGAGTAGGAGATCCCGTCGAAGTCCTGCAGCGCCGCGTCGGCGTCGAGGGCGCCGGTCCCCGCAACCGGGTGGGTCGAGGGCCGCGAGTCCGCCGTCAGGCCCCAGTTCTTCCGGGTGATCGCGGCCCACACGAGCGCCTCGGAGTACTCGGTGACCTCGGCCGTGACCCGGTTGCCCATGTACTCGGCGAACGCCTCGTTGAGCCAGAGGTCGTCCCACCACTTCGGGGTGACCAGGTTGCCGAACCACTGGTGCGCCATCTCGTGCGCCACCGTCGTCGCGCGCTGCACCCGCATGCTGCGGGACACCTTCGTGGTGAACAGCAGCGCCTCGCGGAAGGTGACGCACCCCGGGTTCTCCATCGCGCCGGCGTTGAACTCGGGCACGAACGCCTGGTCGTACTTCCCGAACGGGTACCGGACCCCGAAGAGCCGGTGGAACTCGTCGAAGCACTGCCGGGTCATGGTGAGGAGCTCCTCGGCGTCGGCCTCGAGCGCCGCTGCCATCGAGGACCGGCAGAGCAGGCCGAGCGGGATGCCGTCGTGCTCCTCGGCGATCCGGTGGTACGGGCCGGCCACCAGGGTGACGAAGTACGTCGACAGCGGCCGGCTCGGCTCGAACTCCCAGACACCGTCGCCGACGTGCCGCCCGGGCGCGTTCGCGGTGACGTTCCAGTCCGCCGGCGCGGTCACGTGCAGCGTGTACGGCGCCTTCAGGTCGGGCTGGTCGAAGCAGGCGAACACCGACGGCGCCGCGCTCATGAAGCTCATCTGGTAGACGTAGGCCCGCCCGTCCGCCGGGTCGAGCGACCGGTGCAGTCCCTCGCCGTCGTTGCGGAAGCCCATCGTGGCCTCGACCTCGATCCGGTGCTCGCCGGGTGCGAGCACGAGCGGGAACCGGCCGTCCGCCCAGTCCGCGACGTCGAGCGCGGCGCCGTCCAGGCGGATCGCGCCGACGGCGACCGCCTTGAGATCGAGGAACGTCTCCCCGCCCTGGGACACGAGATCGATCACGGTCCGGCTGGCGAACGTGGCCTCCTCGCGCAGGTCGAGGGTCACGTCGTACCCGGTGACGGTCAGGAGCTCGAATCGGGCGACGGCTTCGTCGCGCTGCAGACTGCGCACGGAGACCACACTAGGGTTCGACCATGACGGAACCCACGCGGCCCGGCGGGCGTCGTACCGGCATGAGGAACTTCCGGGTGCTCGGCGCCGCGGCGCTGCTGGCGTTCGTCGCCGGTTGCGGCAGCTCGGGCGACAGCGACGCGAGCGGCAGCGCCTCCTCGCCGGAGGTGTCGAACGCGGTCTGCCCGCACGCGACCGGCTCCCCGGACTTCCAGCTCGACCTCGACGGCGACGGCACCCCGGACGACGTCGCCCAGGTGCCGGCGAGCGGGGGTTGCCCCGCCGTCCTCGAGGCCCACGTCGGCGACGACACCCTCCAGGCCGAGCTCGACGGGGACCTCCCGGTCACGTCGTTCGCGGCGGTCCGGTTCACCGGCCGGGACGGCGACGTCCTGCTGACCACCCAGGCGCACCCGCGCGGCGGCTCCCAGACCCGCCTCTTCGGGTACGACGCCCGCACGTTCGCCGAGCTGCTGGCCGACGGGAAGCCGGTCTTCGACTTCGTCGCCACCGATGCCCCGACCGAGCACGTCTCCGCCGCGTGCACTGCGGACGGGTTCGCGGTCACCGAGGCGGTCGCGCACCAGCCGGCGGGTGTGGTGCCGGCCTGGGACGTCTACCGGACGCCGTACGCCGTCGCCGGCAACGACGTGACCGCCGGCGCGCGCACCGAGGTCGACGACAACGTGCTCGAGTCGCAGCTGCCGTCGAAGTACCCCGACGTCGTGAAGGGCGCGATGTTCGAGAACTGCCGCGCCGGGGTCAACTGACCGTCCGCACCGCATGGCAGGCTGGGTCGCATGACCCAGGTCCCGAACCCCCAGGCACCGCGTGACACCCGTCGTACCGTCGAGCTGACCCGGATCGGCGACGGCCGCTACAAGGCCACGAACTGGCGCGGGGGAGTGCTCCCGGTCGGGAGCGGCGACGACCCCGACTTCACCCCGGTCGAGCTGCTGCTCGCCGCGATCGCCGGCTGCGGCGCCATCGACGTCGACCTGATCACCGGCAAGCGGGCGCAGGCGGAGTCGCTCGACGTGCACGTCGAGGGCCACAAGGTGCGTGACGAGGGCGGCAACCACCTCACCGACCTGAAGGTCACCTTCGACCTCCGGTTCCCCGACGGCGAGGCCGGCGACGCCGCCCGCGCGGTCCTCGACGACGCGATCGCGAAGACCCGCGACCGGCTCTGCACGGTCAGCCGCACCGTGGCGCTCGGGGCGCCGGTGGCGATGGAGTCGGCTACTTCACCGAGGTGATCGTGACCGGGTTCTTGGGGGCGCCGTCCCCGGGACCCATGCCGTTCTCCTGGCCGATGCCGGCGGCGCCGATCTCCTTGACGACCTTGAGGCCGGCCGCGTCCATGTGGCCGAGGACGGTGTAGTCCGGCGGGAACGTCGAGTTTCCGTAGACGAGGAAGAACTGCGACCCGTTCGACGCCGGGCCGCCGGCGTTCGCCATGGCCACGACCCCTGCGTTGTAGGTGCAGAATTCCTGTCCGCCCTGGGTGCCGCACGGCTGGAGCCGCTCGTCGTTCTTGACCAGCTCGTTGGCGAACACGTAGCCGGGGCCGCCACTGCCGGTGCCGGTCGGATCGCCGCACTGCAGGACGTAGTAGCCGTTCGTGGTCAGCCGGTGGCACCGGGTGTCGTCGAAGAAGCCCTGGTCGGCCAGCGAGACGAACGAGTTGACCGCGCACGGGGCGGTGTCGGGCTCGAGGGTGACCGGGATGTCACCGGCGCTGGTGCTGATCGTCAGCTCGGCCGGGTTCTTCGGGTCCGGGGTCGAGGGCGGCATCGAGACCTTGCGGGCCGCGTCCCCGGACTTCGTGTAGGTGCACGGCCCGTCGTCGGCGGTCGTCGAGGACTTGTCGTCCGCGCTGCCGCAGCCGGCGAGGACGAGCAGCGGCAGCAGGACGAGGGCGAGGACGCGGAGCCGGATCACGCGGTGATGCTACCGGCGACGCAGAAGGGCCACCGGCGGTTCGCCGATGGCCCTTCTGGTGTGCGTGTGACGAGATCACATCTCGTAGTGCTCGTTCGGGTCGCCGCCGAAGAGCCGCCCGTCCTCGCGGCCGAGCGCGGTGATCGCGTCGACCTCGTCGTCGGAGAGCTCGAAGCCGAAGATGTCGCCGTTGCTGTGCTGGTGCGCCGGGACGGTCGACTTCGGGATCGGGACCGAGCCGAGCTGGAAGTGCCAGCGGAGCACGACCTGCGCGGGGGAGACCCGGTGGGCGTCGGCCGCGTTGCGGACGGCGTCCTCCTCGAAGAGCGCCTTGGCCTTGGCCAGCGGGCTCCAGGCGACCGTGCGGATGCCGAGCGCGTCGTGGACGGCGCGGAGCTCCTCCTGCGGGAAGTACGGGTGCATCTCGATCTGGTTGACCGCGGGAACGACGCCGCTGGTGTCCATGATCCGGTCGAGGTGCTCGGCGGTGAAGTTGGAGACGCCGATGGTGGTGACCAGGCCGTCGCGCTGCAGGTCGACGAGCGCGCGCCAGGCCTCGGTGTACTCGTCACGCTTCGGGTTCGGCCAGTGGATCAGGTGCAGGTCGATCTGGTCGAGACCGAGGCGGCCGAGCGACTCGTGCGTGGACACGATGGCGTCGTCGTACGCGTGGTGGCGACCGGGGAGCTTGCTGGTCACGCGGAACTCGGGGCGCGGAACGCCGGAACGCCGAATGGCCTCACCCACGGTCATCTCGTTGCCGTAGTTGACCGCCGTGTCGAGGAGGCGGTAGCCGGTCTCGACCGCGCTCAGGATGGCGTCGAGCCCGTCCGCTCCCTGGAGGCCGGTCGTCCCGAACCCGACGGCGGGCAGCTCGGTGCCGTCATTGAGGTCATAAATCGGAATTTCCATGACGAAACCTTCTCACGAATCTGTAGTCACTTGCACACGAACACGGGTCACAGCATGGCCACCCCTGTCTTGCTCCCACGTGGCCACGCTGTCCTGACCTTAGCGACATTTCCCACGTGATTCACCGGTAACACCTCCGGAGGTCCCGTCTGCTCGGGGTGCTGAACAGGACGGGACACCAGGGAAGACGGGGAAGCTGGCGGTTCGTGACGTGGCATTCCGGGGAAATCGGCGACCCGGCGCGCGGTTCAGCGGTCCGGGAGGAGCGTGAAGGCGTGCCGGACGGCGCTCGCGGGGCTGCTGAGCACACGCACCCCGCCGTCCTCGAGGAGCCGCGCGGCCGGGGCGGCACTGGCCTGAGCGAGGACGACGACGTCCACCCGGCCGGCGAGGTCGCGCGCGGCCGCGGCGACCCGTGCGACGTACGCCGCGTGCTGCCCGGCCTCGAAGAGGTCCCAGGCGCCGTCGGCCAGGACGAGATCGATCTCGGGTTCGGCGCCCGCGGCGAGCGCCTCCTGCTCCAGAAGCACCCGCGTCGGCTCGAGCGTGGACTCGACGGCCGCGACGACGCCGACCCGACCGCCGGCGACCACCGCGGCGCGCGCCATGGGCCGGTCGACCCGGAACGTCGTCACCCCCGCCGGTCCGGTCTCCTCGGCGACCGGACCGATCGTGGAGCAGGTGCAGACCAGGACGTCGGCACCCTCCTCGTGGAGCCGGGCGAGCTGCGCGGCCACCGCCTCCCGTACGGCGTCCGGCCCGGAGTCCCGGGCCCGCTCCAGCAGCGACTCGTCGACGAGGTGGATCGTCCCTACGCCGGGGCGGTCCCCGTGCACCAGGGCGTCGAACGTCGGGATGTGGACCGGGGAGGTGTGCAGGAAGCCGATCGTGGGCACCGGGTCACTCTGCCACCCGGGAACGCCTCGTGCGGAGGATCAGGAGGAACCCTCCGACGAGAAGTCCCGTCCCCAGCAACCCGATCCAGCGCGCCGGGCCGCCGGTCTGCGGGAGCTGGGCGGCCGGGTGGTGCGGCGCAGCCGGCGGCAACGGAGGCAGCGGTGCCTGTTCGGTGCTGACCACGACGGTCGAGGACGGTGCGGCGACGACCGCGTCCCCCGGGCCGTTGGCAGCCGCGGTGGCCACGTTCCGGATCTCGCCGGTCCGCTCGTCCGCCGCGGTCACGGTGTACCCGGTGTTCGCCGTGCAGGTCAGCGACTGGGCCGGCGCCAGCGACTGCTTCGGACAGATCACGTGGATCCCGGTCTGGTCCAGCATCGGGTCGGTGACGGTGAACCCGTCGAGGGTGACGGTGCCCGTGTTGGTCAGCACGAACTCGTAACCGATCGTGTCTCCCGCGTCGGTCAGGCCGTTGCCGTTCGTGTCGGTGACCCCGGTGACCTTCTTCTTCAGGTCCAGGCCGGAGGCCCGGTCCATCGGAGTGGTGGTCGACTCGCCCGGGTCGCCAGGACTGGTGACCCGGGCGCCGTTCGGGTCGGTTCCGTTCGCGGTGGCCACGTTCACCACGGCGCCGGCGTCCATGTCGGGCTGGGTGATGACGTAGGGGTTGGTGGCCGCGCAGCTGGTGCTGTCGTTCGGGACCAGTTTCGTGGCCTGGCAGGTCACGGCACCAGCCGTCGGGTCACTGATGGCCAGGTTGTCGATGGTGACGGTGCCGGTGTTGGTGACGGTGAAGGTGTAGTCGATGGTGTCTCCGGCGTCGTCCCTGCCGTTGTTGTTGGCGTCGCTGACGGCCGAGGCGTGCTTGACCATCGCCAGGCTCGGGTTCTGGGTCGGCTTGGTCGATGTCGTGCTGTCGGGCGAGGTCGTGGTCGTCCCGGCTGGGTTGGTTCCGGTGGCGGTGGCGGAGTTGTCGACCTTGCCGGCATTCATGTCGTCAAGAGTGATGACGTAGGGGCTGGCCGGGGTGCAGTTGGCGAGGGCGCCCGGTGCCAGGGTGGTGGGCTGGCAGGTGATCGCGATCCCGGCGTCGGCCAGCAGCTGGTCGGTGATGGCCAGGTTGCTGATCTTGACGGTGCCGGTGTTGGTGACGGTGAAGGTGTAGTCGATGGTGTCCCCGGCATCGTGGCCGTTGCCGTCGAGGTCGTTGACCGCGCTGGCCTGCTTGAGCAGGGAGAGGGAGGGTGCCGGCGTCAGGGCGGTCGTGGTGCTGTCGCCGGTTCCGGTCTGGTTGGTCACGGTGTTGTGGTCCGGGTCCTCACCCGAGGCGGAGGCCACGTTCACCACGGCGCCGGTGTCCATGT
>NZ_JBFRDX010000045.1:0-9899 GCF_052114005.1 Marmoricola sp. RAF53
GCGCCTGTGGACGCGCCCGGGCGCGTCCGCAGGCACACGACTGGGTGCCACCGCCTAGACTCGACGACGGCCGGAAAGGCGCCGACGTGCGCCTGAACGAACTGTCCCCGACCCGGCCGCCCCGACCTTGTGATCCGATTCGAGAACGTCTCCACCATCTATCCGGGCCAGCACAAGGCTGCGCTGTCGGATGTCACCGTCGACGTCGAGAAGGGCGAGTTCGTCTTCCTCGTCGGCGCGTCCGGCTCCGGCAAGTCGACCTTCCTGCGGCTCGTCCTGCGCGAGGCCCGTCCGACCCAGGGCCGCGTCTACGTGGCCGGCAAGGAGATCAACCGGCTGGCCAGCTGGAAGGTCCCGGCGCTGCGCCGCAAGATCGGCACCGTCTTCCAGGACTTCCGGCTGCTGCCGAACAAGACCGTGGCGGAGAACGTCGCGTTCGCGCTGCAGGTGATCGGCAAGCCGAAGAGCCACATCGAGGCCGTGGTCCCCGAGACCCTGGAGCTGGTCGGTCTGGAGGGCAAGGGCGAGCGGATGCCCGACGAGCTCTCCGGTGGCGAGCAGCAGCGGGTCGCGATCGCGCGCGCGTTCGTGAACCGGCCGATGATCCTCATCGCCGACGAGCCGACCGGAAACCTGGACCCGAACACCAGCGTGGGCATCATGAAGCTGCTGGACCGCATCAACCGCACCGGGACGACGGTGGTGATGGCGACGCACGACGCCGGCATCGTGGACCAGATGCGCAAGCGGGTCATCGAGCTGGCCGACGGGCAGGTCGTGCGCGACCAGTCCCGCGGCGTCTACGGCTTCCAGCACTGAGGGGTACTCACCAGCCATGCAGCTTCGCTACGTCTTCTCCGAGACCGGCACCGGCCTGCGCCGGAACGTCTCGATGACCATCGCCCTCGTGGTGACGATCTTCGTCTCGCTGACCCTGGTCGGCATGGGCCTGCTGCTCAACCAGCAGGCGCAGAAGGCCGAGGACTACTGGGGCAGCAAGCTCCAGATCACGGTCTACCTGTGCAACCAGAACTCGCGGACCCCGCACTGCACCTCGGGGGCGGTGAACGACGCGCAGAAGGCGGCCATCAAGGAGGTCATCGACACCCACCCGGAGGTCGCCTCGTCGTACCTGCAGACCAAGGAGGAGGCGTACGCCACCTGGAAGCGGGTGTTCATCTCCAAGGACAAGACCGAGCAGCAGATCTACGCGACGGTCACGCCCGAGGACATGCAGGAGTCGTACTGGGTCACGCTCAAGGACCCGAACCAGTTCCGCGGCGTCGAGTCGGCGTTGTCGGGGATGGACGGCGTGGCGTCCGTGCACGACCTGCGGGCGGTCCTGAAACCGATCTACTTCTGGATGTCGCTGATGAAGTGGGGGGCGCTCTTCATCGCCGGGTTCCTGCTCGTGGCGGCGATCCTGCAGGTCGGCAACACGATCCGGCTGGCGGCGTTCGCGCGCCGCAAGGAGATCGGGATCATGCGTCTGGTCGGCGCCTCGAACCTGTACATCTCGCTGCCGTTCCTGATGGAGACGCTGGTGGCGGCGCTGATCGGCGTGCTGCTGGCCTCGCTGGCGATCGGGGCGGTCATGTACTGGGCCGTCTACGGCCGGTTGCGGAACAATTCCCAGATCGTGGAGTGGGTCGACTGGCACGACGCGCTCGTCGCGGTCGGGGGCATCGCGATCCTCGGCGTGCTGATCACGCTGATCCCGACACTCGTGATGACGCGCAAATACCTCAAAGTCTGAGCCCGGCGGGTTACTGTCACTCTGTTCACTTCTTCCCCAATTTGAACAGGCTCCCTCGTGGCTCGCACCCTTCCCCGGACGACCCGTCATCGCGTCACCACGGCGCTGGTGTCCCTCTGCGCCCTCGCGGTGGCCAGCGGCGCCGTCCCCTTCCCGAACGCCCAGGCCGATGACCTGCACGACAAGAAGCACAAGGTGCAGCAGGGCATCCAGGACGCCCAGGGCGACCTGGAGGACTCCAGCGCCGCACTGATCGCCGCGACCACCCGGCTGCGCACCGCGCAGACCCAGCTGGACTCCGCGCAGCGGACCCTGGCGGCGACCGAGGGCCAGCTCACCGCGGCCCGCGTGCTCGACGCGCAGATGCAGGCCAGGCTCGCCCAGGCGGTCGCCGCGCTCGAGCAGGCCCAGGCGGAGGTCGAGGCCGGCAAGGCGAAGGTCGTCGAGCAGCGCGGGGACATCGGCCGGCTCGCCGCCGCGGACTACCAGTACGGCGACCCGCGGCTGCTCGGCCTCTCCATGGTGCTCACCTCCCAGGACCCGGTCGAGCTGGCCTCCCAGCTCAACACCGTCGACAACCTGATGGACCGCGAGAACCGGATGTACGCCGACCTGCAGGCCACCGAGGTGCTGCTGCGGGTCCAGGCCAAGAAGGTCGCCGCCGCCAAGCAGGCCGTCGCCGAGCAGCGCCAGGCGGCCGCCGTGAACCTGGCTCACAAGCAGGCCCTCGAGCAGGCCGCCGTCGCGAACCGTGCCCGCGTGGTCGCGCTGGTCGGCGTCCGCAGGAACGCCACCGTGGCCGCGGCCCGGGCCCGCGCCGCCGACGCCCGCAAGCTCCGCCAGCTCAAGAAGGAGGAGGCCCGGATCCGGGCGCTGATCATCCAGCGGGCCAAGCACTCCAAGGGCGGCTACTCCGGCGACACCGGCGGCTTCCTGCGCCGGCCCGTCGACGGCTACGTCACCTCGCCGTTCGGCTGGCGCAAGCACCCGATCTACGGCTACTGGGGGCTGCACAACGGCGTCGACTTCCACGCGCCGTGCGGGACACCGGAGATGGCCGGTGCCGAGGGCACCGTGATCTCGGAGTACTACTCCGACGTCTGGGGCAACCGGTTGATCCTGGACGTGGGCAAGGTCAACGGCAAGGCGATGACGCTGATCTACAACCACATCAGCTCCTACAAGGTCGGCAACGGCGCCCGGGTCAGCCGCGGCCAGACCGTCGCCCTCGCCGGTACGACCGGGTGGTCCACCGCCTGCCACCTGCACTTCACGGTGATGCTCGACGGCACCGCGGTCGACCCGATGAAGTTCTTCTGAGGGACGCGCGAAACCTCGTTGCCGGGGCCTGAGAGACTGCGCCTTGGAAAGGGGTGACCCATGCCCAAGGAGCAAGGGCGCAAGATGATTGCGCAGAACCGCAAGGCGCGGCACGACTACCAGGTCGACGACACCTACGAGGCCGGCCTGGTCCTCGTCGGGACCGAGGTGAAGTCGTTGCGTGCCGGCCGGGCCACGCTCACCGACGGGTTCGCGGAGATCCACGACGGGGAGGCGTTCCTGCACGGCGTGCACATCCCCGAGTACGCCCAGGGGACCTGGACCAACCACGAGCCCCGCCGGGTCCGCAAGCTGCTCCTGAACCGCCACGAGATCGACAAGATCGAGTCCAAGGTCAACGAGCGCGGCTTCACCCTGATCCCGTTGGCGCTGTACTTCAAGGACGGCCGTGCCAAGGTCGAGCTCGGGCTGGCCCGTGGCCGGAAGACCTACGACAAGCGCCACGCGATCGCCGAGCGCCAGGCCAACCGGGAAAAGCAGCAGGCGCTCGGTCGCCGGCTCAAGGGCCACGAGTGAACCCGAAGTCGAACCCGGAGCCGACCCCGGCGCCGACCCCGGAGGACCTCGGCATCCCCGGGCTCTTCGACGTCCACGTGCACTTCCTGCCGGAGAACATCCAGCGCGCGGTCTGGCGGCAGTTCGACGAGGCCGGCCCGAAGATCGGCCGGCCCTGGCCGGTCCTGTACCGGGGGAGCGACGAGGAGCGGGTCGAGCAGCTGCGGGGCTTCGGCGTACGGCGCTTCACCGCGCTGCCCTACGCGCACAAGCCCGGCGTGGCGGCGTACCTGAACGGGTGGGCGGCCGAGTTCGCCGCCCGCGTCCCGGAGTGCTTGCGGTCGGCGACGTTCTACCCGGAGCCGGGCGTCGAGGGCGACGTCGCGGCCCTGGTCGCCGACGGCGTCGAGGTCTTCAAGCTGCACACCCAGGTGGGGGAGTTCCTGCTCGACGACCCGCTGCTGCTGCCGGCCTGGGAGGTGCTGGAGGAGTCCGGGACCCCGATCGTGGTGCACGTCGGGTCCGGTCCGGTCGGCAACGCCTTCACCGGCCCGGAGCACCTGGAGCGGCTGCTGCGGCTGTTCCCGGACCTCCGGGTGATCGTGGCGCACCTGGGGGCGCCGGAGTTCGCCGAGTTCTTCGACCTGGCCGAGCGCTACGAGCACACCCGGCTGGACACCACGATGGTCTTCACCGACTTCTTCGTGCCGTTCCCCGACGCGCTGCTGCCGCGGGTCGCCGCGCTGGGCGGCAAGCTCCTCTACGGCAGCGACTTCCCGTCGCTGCCCTACGAGTACGGCCACCAGTACGACGGCCTGGCCCGCCTGCTGGGTCGCGCGCCGGGCCTCGACGAGGGCTGGCTCGCCGGAGTCTGCTGGCACAACGCGGCTGCACTGTTCGGCTCCTGAGCGGGGTTCGTGCGTGGAAGGATCCGCGCATGACCCTCACGCCTGCCCTGCGTCCGGACGTCTTCGCCGGTCGCTCGATCCTCGTCACCGGCGCCTCCTCGGGCCTGGGTGCCGCCGCCGTACGACGCTTCGCCGCCGCCGGTGGCCAGGTCTACGCGGCCGCCCGCAACGCCGAGCTGCTCGCGACCGTCGCCGCTTCCTGCGCGGACCTGCCGGGCGACGTCGTCTTCGGGTCCCACGACGTCACCTCCCCGGACGAGTGCCGGGCCGCGGTGGCCGAGACCGTGGAGGCGTTCGGCCGGCTCGACGTGGTCGTGAACAACGCCGGCCGGCACGACTTCCGGACCACCACCGAGGTCACCGACGAGCAGTGGGCGCACGACGTGGCGCTCAACCTGGGCGGGGCGTTCTTCGTCGCCCAGGCGGCGATCCCGCACCTGCTGGAGGTCGGCGGCAACATCGTCAACGTGGCCTCGGTCGCGGGGATCATGGGCGAGGCCTACTCGGCGGCGTACACGGCGGCCAAGCACGGCATCGTCGGCCTGACCAAGGCGCTGGCGGTGGAGTACCTGGACACGCCGCTGCGGGTGAACTGCGTGTGCCCGGGCGGCATGAACACCCCGCAGGTGACCACCATCGAGGTGCCCGAGGGCGCGGACTGGGACCTGATCATGCGGGTCTCGGCCAAGCGCGGGCTGATGGACGCCGACGCGGTCGCCGCGGTGATCGCCTTCCTCGCCTCGGACGACGCCGCGGCGGTGCACGGCAGCATCCTGCCGGTCGACCAGGGACACCTCGCGGGGTGATGTCGGCGTACGGGACTAGCCTCTTCCCGTGACCCCAGCCCTTCCGACCGGACGCGTCCGGACCACCGCCGTCCTGGTCCTCTTCGTCGCCACCTTCATGGACCTGCTCGACACGACCATCGTCAACGTGGCGCTGCCGTCGATCCAGCAGGACCTCGACGCGACGCCGTCGCAGCTGGAGTGGATCGTCTCGGGCTACGTGCTCGCCTTCGCGACGGTGCTCATCACCTCCGGCCGGCTCGGTGACCTCTACGGGCGCAAGCTGGTCTTCCTCGTCGGCGTCGTCGGCTTCACCGCGGCCTCCGCGCTGGCGTCGTTCGCGCCCACGGCCGAGGTCCTCGTGCTGTCCCGGTTCGTCCAGGGCTTCTTCGCCGCGACGATGGTGCCGCAGGTGCTCTCGATCGTGCAGGTGCTCTACAGCCCGAAGGAGCGCGCCGGCGTCCTGGGCGCGTACGGCGCGATCACCGGCTTCGCCGCGGTCGCCGGTCCGCTGCTCGGCGGCATCCTGGTCACCAACGACGTCGCCGACCTGGAGTGGCGCAGCATCTTCGTCATCAACATCCCGATCGGGATCCTGCTCGTCGTCGGCGGCTGGTTCCTGATCCCGGAGACGCGGTCGCCGCACCGCACCAGCCTGGACATCCCCGGCGTCGTCCTCAGCTCGTCGGCCCTGTTCCTGACCTCGTTCGCGCTGATCGAGGGCCGCCCGCAGGGCTGGGACTGGTGGATCTGGGCGCTGCTCGGCCTGGCCGCCGTGCTGGCCGTGGTCTTCGTGCTCTACCAGCGCCGGGTCGAGCGCGGCGGCGGCCTGCCGCTGGTGCCGCCGAGCCTGTTCCGCGACCGCGGGTACGCCGCGGGCACCTTCACGTCGCTGGCGTTCTTCGGGTCGATCGGCGCCTACTTCTTCGTCGTCATCCTCTACCTGCAGATCGGCCTGCACTTCAGCCCGATCAACGCCGCGCTGGCGACGCTTCCGTTCAGCCTCGGCGCCTTCTTCGCCAGCGTCGCGTGCGTGCCGCTCGTGGACCGGCTCGGCAAGCACCTGGTCACGATCGGCCTGGTCGGGTTCACGACGGCGGTCGCCTGGACGGCGCAGACGATCGCGCACCACGGCGACTTGCTGACCAAGAGCGACCTGATCGGGCCGATGGCGCTCGGTGGTGCGGGGCTGGCCGGCGCCGCCATCCCGTTGATCGACGTCTCGCTGGCCAACACCGACGTGAAGGACGCCGGCGCCGCGTCCGGCGTCCTTGGCACCTTCCAGCAGGTCGGCGGCGCGCTGCTGCTCGCGTTGGTCGGGGTGGTCTTCTTCGAGGTGATCGGGGACGCGTTCACGCCCGAGGCGTGGCGCGACGGCGTGCTGCGTGCCCTCTGGGTCCCCGGCCTGGGTCTGGCCGTGGCGGCGCTCGTGAGCCTGCAGCTGCCCGGCGTCGCGGCCGTGCGCCACCACAAGGAGCTCGCCGAGCAGGCCGCCGAGGCGGAGTACCTGGAAGAGGTCGGCGGCACCGCCTGAGCCGTCCCGGGCTAGGTCAGGCCGAGCTGGTCCATCCGGGTCTCGACGAGCAGGCGGACGAGGTCGTCGGGCAGCGGCTCGTCCACGGGGAACTGCAGGGTGCCCTTGCCGCCGCCGTACCCGGCGACCGCGTCCCCGAGCGCGGGCAGTACCGAGCCGCTGTGCGGGAAGTAGCTGAGGTGGTTCTTGAACGCCGCGAACCCGGCGACGACTTTCCCACCGACGCGGAAACCGGGCATCGAGTAGGAGATGCACTGCTCGGCGTCGGGCACGACCGCCAGGATCGAGGTGCGCAGCGCCTCCAGGGTGGCGCGCTTCTCCGGGGGTAGGCCGTCGAGGTAGGCGTCGATCTCGGCTGCGGTCATGGCTCAGCATCGCAGCCTGGTCCGGATCAGGGGTTCGGCTGCGCCACGGGAAGGCCGGCCACTAGTCTTTTCGCATAGGGGACATACAACGCGAATCAGGCAGGGAGGCCGGTCGTGGTGGGGTGGAGGCGTCGTCGTGACGAGCGAGGCGTCGTCGCCGTCGTGGTGGCCCTGGTCGTCTGCTTCATCCTGATCCCGCTCGCGGCCCTCAGCGTCGACATCGGCGTCCAGCGCGTCGCCCGCCGCGACATGCAGTCGGTCGCGGACGTGGTCGCCCTCGACTCCGCGCGGCTCCTCGACGGGCGCACGGTCGGCCAGCTCAGGACCGCCGTGCAGACGGCCGCGGCCCGGAGCGCAGCCCGCAACAGCTCCCGCGCCACGGTCGTCGTCGAGCTCGGCACCGTCAAGGCGGGGGACTACCAGCCGACCGCGCCGCTCGCCGGCTTCAAGCCGACGATCGGCAACGGCCAGGTCCCGAACGCCGTCAAGGTGACGGCGCGGACGCCGGTCGACTTCGCGATCCGCGGCGGCAGCGGCACCGCCAGCCGGTCCTCGGTCGCCGTCACCGATGCCACCGCCTGCTTCAAGGTCGGGTCCTACGCGCTCCGGCTGAACTCATCCAGCTCGGCCCTGCTCAACCTGCTCGTCGGCGACGCCCTCAACGCGGGCGTCCTCACCTACACCGGCCTGGCGACCTCCAGCATCAGCCTGCTCGGGCTCGCCGCGGAGCTGGGCGCCGGTACGCCGGACGAGCTGGTCGCGCTCGACCACCTGAGCCTGGGACGGCTGTACCTCGCGATGGCGAAGGTGCTCGCCAAGGAACAGGGCGACACCGCGAACATCGCGCTGCTCAACAAGCTCGCGCAGCTCAACCTGGGTGCCCTGCCGCCGATCGACCTCGGCGCGCTGCTCGCGCTCCAGGACGCGCCGGCCGCGGCACTGAGCACCAGCGTGAACGTGCTCGACCTGGTGGCCGGCTCGGCGCTGATCGCCAACGGCAGCAACGCGCTCGCGGTCCCGAACCTGACCGTCGGCATCCCCGGGCTGGCCGGGGTCAGGGCGAGCCTGAAGATCGTCCAAGCGCCGGTGATGACCTGCGGCCGGGTCGGCGCGAGCCAGCACACCGCCCAGGTCGTCCTGCACGTCGACCTCGGGATCCCCGGGTTCGACATCGGCCTCCTCGGCCTCGACGCCGACGTGTCCCTGAACGTCGAGCTCGCCGAGGGCACCGTCACGCTCGACGAGATCTCGTGCGGGCCGAACACCCCGGAGGGCATCGGCGTCTCGGTCGCCTCCTCGCTGGCCCAGCTGAACGTCGGGCTCTTCGGGCAGCTCAAGGCCCTCGGCCTGTCGATCGTCGACATCCACGGCAACGTCGGGACGACGGCCGCGCCCACCGGGACGCACCTGAAGATCGCGATCCCGCCGGGCAGCTACGACACCGCGGTCAGCTCCGGGTCCGGGATGGCGCTCACCTCGCTCAAGGTCAACGACCTGCAGGCAACCCTGCTCGGGATCCTGCCGCTCGGCATGAGCCTGGGCTGGATCATCGAGTCGGTGGTCAACCTGGTCGTCGTCCCGGTCCTCAACCCCGTGCTCGCCCTGGTCAACCAGCTCGTCCTCGGCCCGATCAGCGACCTGCTCGGGCTCAACGTCGCCGGCGTCGACGTGTTCGCCGTACCGAAGCCGTCCTGCACCGTCCCGGCCCTGCGTGGTTGAACTGCGTGGGAATCAGTTCGTTCCTCGAGGTGTTCCCCACTAGACTTCGGTCGTACAACTCAAGAGGGGCTGATTGGTTTCGACTAGGGACGTTGGTCCCAGGAGAAGCGGGTCGAGAAGCCAGCGTCATCTCGTAAACGTTCGCTGGAAACCTATAACTGCCAACAACACTCGCAGTTCCTTCGCTCTCGCTGCCTGAGCAGTGATCGAAGCGTCAGACCGGGCATCCGCCTTCGTCCCGGACTCTGGCGTCATCTAGAAGGCTTGCTGATCAACTTCCGTCAGGAGGGTTGATCGGGACTCAATCCTGACTGAGCCCGTCGGTGCACGTGTCCGTGCAAGCACCGGGGCCGAGAAAAGCGCACACCGCGGACTGCACCCGGAGAAGGCCTGGCACGGCGCTCGAGGACGCGGGTTCGATTCCCGCCAGCTCCACGCGTACGCGTGAACGCGACGCCCGCGACCGTTCCCGGTCGCGGGCGTCGCTGTCCGTCGTCGTGCGAGATCAGGCAGCCTCGAGCTCGACGTCCGCCGGCTCCTCGGTCCTGTCGACCTTGGTCACGGTCAGGAACGTGACCAGGGCGAGGATCGCGGCGAGGAAGAGGAAGCTGGTGACGGTCGTCCCCAGGCCGAGGCCGCCGTCGGCCTTGGGCTGGGACAGGTAGTCGCCGATCGACGCGCCCAGCGGGCGGGTCAGAAGACCCCGGTGGAGATCCAGAGCGAGACGCCCATGCCGTCGGTGAGGTTGTCGGTGATCAGGGTGCCGACGACCGAGATCAGCACGACGGCGATCCAGTACACCGACGGGAGGTAGCGGCGGGCCCGGAACTGGAAGACCAGGGCGACCGCCAGCAGCGCTCCCATGAAGATCGAGGTCTTCGTCAGGCCGAGGCCGAGGGTGTCGTTGAGGTAGTCGGCCGCGGTCTCGCCGACCGTGGTGCACAGGATCTTGATCAACCAGAAGTAGACGGTGACTTCGGGGACCTTGTTCAGCAT
>NZ_JBFRDX010000046.1:0-9573 GCF_052114005.1 Marmoricola sp. RAF53
GGCTCGACCGCGACCAAGCTGCCCAACGGCGACCCGGCGCTGGCCTTCAACGGCAACGGCCAGTACGCCCAGTTCTCCGACAACAAGGCCTTCGAGGTCGACAACACCGGCGTGCTGACCGCGGAGTACTGGATGCGTCCCGACGCCCTGGAGTTCTCCAAGCTGGAGGGCTCGGGCTACGTCTACACGATGGGCAAGGGCGGCTCGAACCAGCACGAGTGGTACACCCGGATGTACTCCAAGACCAACCAGGAGAACCGCCCCAACCGGATCTCCGGCTACGTCTTCAACCCCGCCGGCGGCCTCGGTTCCGGCTCCTACTTCCAGGACACGGTGAAGACGGGCGAGTGGATCCACGTCGCGCTGGTGATCAACGCCAACGCCAAGTCCTCGACCTACCCGATGGGCTACGCCAAGATCTACAAGAACGGCGTGCTCCGCGACACCGAYTCGCTGCAGGACTACAACATCACCCCCAAGTCCGGCACCGCCCCGCTGCGCGTCGGCACCGGCTACCTGAACTCCTTCTTCCAGGGCGCGATGGGTGACATCGCCTTCTACAACCGTGAGCTCAGCCAGRCCCAGATCAAGGCGCACACCGACGCCATGAGCGCCCCGGCCCCGGTCGCCCCGACCCCGACGCCCACGCCCACCCCGACGCCCACCCCGACGCCCACGCCGACGCCGACCCCGACGCCGACCCCGGCGCCGACCGTGACGTCGTCGCACGCGCTGAACGGCACCAACGTGGCCCGCAGCACCAACCAGCTGATCCGCTACACCCCGGCCAAGGGCAAGACCACCGGCACCAACGCCTACGGCGCCGAGGTCACCGTGGTGGGCGGCAAGGTCACCATCGTCAAGGACGGTGTCGGCAACATGGCCATCCCGACCAACGGCTACGTCCTCTCCGGACACGGCACCAGCCGCGACTGGCTGAAGACCTACGCCAAGGTCGGCGCCACCGTCACCATCTCGGGGAGCACCGTGACGGTCACCGCCGCCAAGTGACCCACCGAACGTGACCGCCAGCGGTCACCGCTACCGGGTGAGAAGCCACCTGTCCGGCCTGTCGCAAGTGCCGCAACAGGGCTGAGCCCCGCGAGCGCTCAGGGGACCCGACGCACCGCGAGGTGCGTCGGGTTCCTGCGTTTTCCGGCTCGCACCCGGAATTGCTGGACACCTGTCCAACTAGGTGTCTACATTCTCCGGATGACCCGCACCCCCGAGGAGGCCGTCCGCGGTCTCTGGCGCACCGTGGCCGCCCGCGACTTCGACCAGCTCGGCGCGTGGGTCACCGACGACTGCCTCTACATCGACATGCCGGTCGGCGCGACGCTCGCCGCCCGCGGGCCGGTCGACATCGCCAAACGGCTGGGCGTCGGGCTCACCGGGCTCGCGGCGTACGACAACCACGACGGGCTGCTCGTCGCGGACGGCGACGCGGTGATGTACGAGCACTCCGAGACCTGGACCTTCGGGACCGGCGAGTCGTTCGTGCTCGAGTTCGCGACCGTGCACCGCGTCCGCGACGGCAAGGTCTGCCTCTGGAAGGACTACTGGGACTACGCGGCGATCATGAACCACGCGCCCGCCGCCTGGGTGGAGGGTCTGGCCGGCGCCGACACCAGCTGGGTGTACGACGCGACCGCCGACCTGGAGCGCGCAGCCCGCGGATGACGGCGGCGGCCCGATGAGCACGGAGTACGACGTCCTGGTGGTCGGCTCGGGCTTCGGGGGCAGCGTGACCGCCCTCCGGCTGACCGAGAAGGGCTACCGCGTCGGCGTTCTCGAGACCGGCCGGCGCTGGACCGACGCGGACTTCGCGAACGCCGGCCCGCGGGAGACGTTGTGGGCCCCCCGGCTGCGGATGCTCGGCCCGATGCGGTTGAGCCTGCTCGGGGAGATCTCGCTGTTCAGCGCGGTCGGGGTCGGCGGCGGATCGCTGATCTACGCCAACACCCTCTACGAACCGCACGACGCCTTCTTCGAGGACCCGTCCTGGTCCTCCATCACCGACTGGCGCACCGAGCTGGCGCCGTACTACGACCAGGCGAAGCGGATGCTCGGCGTCACCACCAACCCGCGGCTCTGGCCGGCCGACGAGCTGATGCGCGAGGTGGCGCGCGACCTCGGCGCCGACCACACCTTCCGGCCGACCGAGGTGGGGGTGCTGTTCGACGAGGACGCGCCGGGACGCCCGGTGCCCGATCCGTTCTTCGGCGGCGCCGGTCCGGAGCGGAACGCGTGCGTGCACTGCGCACGGTGCACCACCGGCTGCCCCGCCAACGCCAAGAACACGCTGCCGAAGAACTACCTGCACCTGGCCGAGGCCGCCGGCGCCGAGGTGCACGAGCTGACCGAGGTCGTCGACGTCCGCCCACGACCCGGCGGCGGCTACCTGGTCAGCGCCCGGCACCCCGCCCGTCGTCGCGAGGTGCGCACCTTCGGCGCCGACCAGGTCGTCCTCGCCGCCGCGGCCCGCGGGACCCAGCTCCTCCTGCACCGGCTCCGCGCCGGCGGCTCACTCCCGCACGTCTCGGCCCGCGTCGGCGAGCTCGCCCGCTCGAACTCCGAGGCGATCGTCGTCGCCGCCGCGCCGCAGCCGCAGGGCTTCGACCAGGGCGTCGCGATCACCTCGTCGTTCCACCCCGAGGCCAGCACCCACGTCGAGCTCTGCCACTCCAGCGCGTCCCAGGACGCGATGGCGGTGATGAACGTGCCCCTGGTCGACGGCGGTCCGCACCGGGTCCGGCGGTTCCTCGTCCAGCAGCTGCGGAACCCGGGCCGGTTCCTGCGCTCGCGCCGCCGCAAGGACACCTCGAAGCGCAGCGTCTCGCTGCTGGTGATGCAATCCCTGGACAACTCGCTCACCTCGTTCCTGCACCGCGGCCGGCTCCGCACCCGGCAGGGCACCGGGGCGCCCAACCCGTCCTGGATCCCGCTCGCGCACGACGTCGTCCGCCGGTACGCCGCGAAGATCGGCGGCGAGCCGATGACCCTGGCCGGCGACCTCGTCGGCAGTCCGGCGACCGCGCACTACATCGGCGGAGCGGTGATCGGCCTCGGCCCGGACACCGGGGTGGTCGACCCGTACCACCGGCTCTTCGGCCACCCGGGCGTCCACGTGATCGACGGCTCGACGATCGGGGCGAACCTCGGCGTGAACCCGTCGCTCACGATCACCGCGATGGCCGAGCGCGCGGTCGCGCTGTGGCCGAACAAGGGCGAGCCGGACCCCCGGCCGGCGGTCGGTGCGGCGTACGAGACGGTCGGAGCGGTCCCGCCGCGCTCGCCGGCCGTCCCCGCCCACGCTTCCGGCGCCCTGAGGTTCCGGTGAGCGGCGTCCTGCGCCGGCCCCGGATCGCGATCATCGGCGCCGGCATGTCCGGGATCTGCTTCGGCGCCCTGCTGCTCCGGGCCGGGATCGACACCTTCACGATCTACGAGAAGTCCGACCGCACCGGGGGGACCTGGCGGGACAACACCTACCCGGGGATCGCCTGCGACGTGCCCTCGCGCTTCTACCAGTACTCGTTCGCCCGCAACCCCGGCTGGACCCGGGTGATGTCGCCGGGCGCGGAGATCGACGCCTACTTCGAGAAGGTCGCCCGCGACACCGGTGTCCACGACCGGATCCGGTTCCGGACCGAGGTGACCCGCATCGACCGGACCGACCACGCCTGGACGGTGACGACGGCCGACGGATCGACCGCGGAGCACGACTTCGTGGTCTCCGCGACCGGGATCCTGCACCACCCGCGCTACCCGGACATCGACGGCCTCGACACCTTCGCCGGGGCCGCGTTCCACTCGGCACGCTGGGACCACGACGCCGCCCTGGACGGACGCCGGGTCGCGCTGATCGGCACCGGTTCGACCGGCGCGCAGATCATCGGCGACCTCGCCGGCCGCGCCGGGGAGCTGGTCGTCTTCCAGCGCACCCCGCACTGGGTGATGCAGATCGGGAACCCCGAGTTCTCCGCGTTCAACGCCTGGCTGCACCGCCGGTTCCCCCGGTACGACGCCCTGACCTACCACGGCTGGCGGCTGTTCATCGAGTCCTTCTCCCCCGCCCTCCTGCGGCCCGGTCTCGCCCGCCGGTTCGCCCGCTGGCAGATCAAGCGCCAGCTCCGGCAGGTCGAGGACCCCGTGCTGCGGGAGAAGCTCACGCCGGACTTCGAGCCGATGTGCCGCCGCCTGGTGATCTCCTCGAACTTCTACGACGCGATCCAGCGCGACGACGTCACCCTCGTCACGACCGGCATCGAGCGCATCGAACCGACCGGCGTCCGCACGACCGACGGCGTCCTGCACCCCTGCGACGTCCTCGTCCTCGCCACCGGGTTCGACGCGCACGCCTACCTGCGGCCGATCGCGATGACCGGCCCCGACGGCCGGACGCTGGCGGAGGCCTGGGTCGACGGCCCCCGCGCCTACCGCACCGTGACCGTCCCCGGGTTCCCGAACTTCTTCCTGTTCATGGGCCCGAATTCACCGGTCGGCAACTACTCCCTGGTGGCGATCGCCGAGGCTCAGGCCGGCTTCATGCTCGGGTGGATCGAGCGCTGGCGGCGCGGCGAGATCGAGACGACGGCTCCCTCGGAGGCCGCGACCGCCGCCTACTACGAAGCCGTCGACGCCGCTCTGCCCGACACCGTCTGGGCCACCGGCTGCACCAGCTGGTACGTCGGGCAGGGCGGTCGCGTCGAGGTCTACCCGTGGACTCCCCGTCACTTCCGCGCGACGCTCGCGACCGTCGAGGAGGACGACCACCTCACGACCGGCGCCTGAACACCACGACTCAAGGGGGCGTCAGCTGCTGACGCCGGCGAGCTCGCGCGCCTCGGTCGCGTGAGCGGGTCCGGTGCCGGACCTGCGCCGGCTCAGGACGATCCCGGCGACGAGGAGCGCCATGCCGAGTCCGAAGAGCACCTGCGGTGCGGTCGCCCGCATCAGGTGCAGCTGGTCACCCTTCTGGCCGTCCTCGACGTTCTGCGCGACCGTCTTCGCGTCGTACGAGAGCGTCGCCTTCGTCAGCGGCACCCGGGCCTGTCCCTCGTAGTCGAGCGCCTGGTCCTGCTTCTCGGTGCGCTGCACGATCAGGCCGGTCTCCGGCTCGACGAGGAAGGTGCGCTCGTTGGCGTACATCATCTGCGCGGTCACGTTCGCCTCGCCGGGCAGGCCGAGGACGCTGGCCGGAAGCTCCTGGGTCCCGTACTCACCGCGCGGGACGTCCTGGACGAACTCGTAGAGGTGCAGGCCGCGGAAGTCGACGGCGCCGTGGTACTTCGCCAGGTACGACCGGTGCAGCGTGCTGTCCCAGAACGGGTAGTCCTTCTTCTGGGTGTTGAACGGGAACTTCGCCTGCAGCCCGGTCGCCGCCACCGGCGTCTCGACACCCTGCTCGGTCGAGATGAAGTCCTTGCCGCACGACGAGTTCGGCATCGCCGTCCGTGCGTCGAGCGTCATCCGCTCGACCTGCTGGTTGCGCATCACGCCGTCCGCCGAGGTCGTCGTGGTCGAGTTGACGTAGGTGACGTCGCCCGCGCACTTGTCCGGGGTCGTCGCGTCCCCGACGGTGTGCACCCGCGCCGTCAGGTCGGTGGTGATCGGCTTCAGGGTCGCGATGTCGAAGATCACCGCGTCCTCGGCCTGCAGGCCGGTCATCGAGTCCCGGATCGCCGGGGCGACCGCGAGTCGCGGGTACATGTAGAACTTGATCATCGGTGCCATCACGATCAGGAACACGCCGATCCCGATCATGGCGAGGCTGAACTTGCGCATGAGCGCTCCCTTTCCCTCCGCCGACCGCGGCTCCCTTTCCGCGTTTTGCCGGCAATGCCCCAAGTGCGGGCGATCCGATCATGTGATCGGATTCTGTGTCAAGGGTCACACACGAACCGGTCCAGATCCGGCATTCCAGAGAAATCGCCGCCGCCCGTATCGTGGGCACGTGTCCAGCACAGCGTCCCGATCCGGCCCGCGCACCGACCTCGACGTCCGCGACGCGCTGCTGGACACCGCGGAGCGGCTGTACGGCGACAAGAGCATCGACGGCGTCTCGCTCCGGTCGATCGCCCGCGAAGCCGGCGTCGGCTCCGCCGCGGTGTTCTACCACTTCGAGTCCAAGGAGCAGCTGACCCGCGCTGTCGTCGAACGCCGCGCCACCCGCTACAACGACGGGATCCGCCGGCGCTGCGGCGCGATCCTCGAGGCGGAGGCACCCGCGGTCCGGGACCTCGTCGACGCGATCCTGGTGCCGCTGACCGAGATGATCAACGAGGATCCCGGCGGCGCGCTGGCCTGGCTCAAGACCTACAGCTGGCTGGCCCAGGTCCAGGACCCGGCGTACCTGGACCTGGTCCGCACCGAGCCGCGGGTCGACCGGCTGTTCCTGCGTGCGATGGAGCGGGTCCTCGGCCACGGGCGGCCGCTGCCGCCGGCCGTCCAGCGACGGGGCGGCATCGCGCTCTTCTCGATCATGCAGGCGCTCAGCCGGGCCGACACCTCGGGCTTCGGCTCGGGCGCGCTCGTCGACGGCGCCCTCGACCCCGAGTACGTCGAGCAGCTCGGGATCTTCGCGACCGCCGGGCTCATCGGCAGCGTCACGCCGCCGCAGACGCTCCGCCCGTAGCCGGCTCGAGCGCCCGCGCCAGGATCTCGCCGACCTCGCCGACCAGGTGGACCGTCACCGCGTCGAGCACCTCGGCCGGGACGTCGTCGAGGTCGGGCGCGTTGCGCTGCGGCAGGAACACCTCGGTCAGCCCGGCCCGCTGGGCCGCCAGGAGCTTCTGCTTCACGCCCCCGATCGGCAGCACCCGCCCGGTCAGCGAGACCTCGCCGGTCATCCCGACCTCCGAGCGCACCGGCCGCCCGGTGAGCAGCGAGACGAGCGCGGTGGTCATCGTGACACCGGCCGACGGCCCGTCCTTCGGGACCGCGCCCGCCGGGAAGTGCACGTGCACCGGCCGGTCGAGCAGGGCCGGGTCGATGCCGACCTCGTCGGCGTGCGCGCGCACCCAGGACAGCGCGATCTGCGCGGACTCCTTCATGACGTCGCCGAGCTGGCCGGTGAGGGTCAGGCCGGCGGTGTCGCCGGGGAGCGAGGACGCCTCGACGTACAGCACGTCACCGCCCATGCCGGTGACCGCGAGCCCGGAGGCCACCCCGGGCACGGCCGTCCGCTCACGCGACTCCGGGGTGAAGCGCGGGCGTCCGATCAGCTCCTTCAGGTCCTCCACGCCCACCGCGGCCGGGGTCTGCCGGAGCGACGCCTTGCGGAACGCCTTGGCCAGCAGCCGCTCGAAGGAGCGCACGCCCGCCTCGCGGGTGTAGTTCGCAGCGATCTCCCGGAGCGCCTCCTCGGTGACGCTCACGTCGTCGGCGGTGAGGGCCGCCCGGTCGAGCTGCCTCGGGACCAGGAAGTCGCGGGCGATCGCGACCTTCTCCTCCTCGGTGTAGCCGTCGATGGTGACCAGCTCCATCCGGTCCAGCAGCGCCGGCGGGATGGTCTCCAGCACGTTGGCGGTGGCGATGAAGAGCACGTCGGAGAGATCGAGGTCGAGCTCGAGGTAGTGGTCGCGGAAGGTGTGGTTCTGCGCCGGGTCGAGGACCTCGAGCAGCGCCGCCGCCGGGTCGCCCCGGAAGTCTGAGCCGACCTTGTCGACCTCGTCGAGCAGCACGACCGGGTTCATCGAGCCGGCCTCCTTGACTGCGCGGACGATCCGGCCCGGCAGCGCCCCGACGTACGTGCGCCGGTGGCCACGGATCTCGGCCTCGTCGCGGACCCCGCCGAGGGCGACGCGGACGAACTTGCGTCCCAGCGCCCGGGCGACCGACTCGCCCAGCGAGGTCTTCCCGACACCCGGAGGACCGGCCAGCAGGACCACCGCGCCGGAGCCCCGGCCGCCGACGACCGACATGCCGCGCTCGGCGCGGCGGGCCCGGACGCCGAGGTACTCGACGATCCGGTCCTTCACCTCGTCGAGCCCGTGGTGGTCGGCGTCGAGCACCGCGCGGGCGGCGGTGATGTCGGTGCTGTCCTCGGTGGTGACGTTCCACGGCAGCTCCAGCACGGTGTCGAGCCAAGTGCGGATCCAGCCGCCCTCCGGGCTCTGCTCGCTGGAGCGCTCCAGCTTGTCGACCTCGCGCAGCGCCGCCTCACGCACCGCCTCGGGGAGGTCGGCGGACTCCACCCGGGTCCGGTAGTCGTCGGACCCGTCGGGCTCCCCCTCGCCGAGCTCCTTGCGGATCGCGGCGAGCTGCTGACGCAGCAGGAACTCGCGCTGGCTCTTCTCCAGGGACTCGCGGACGTCGGTCTCGATCTTGTCGTTCACCTCGGTCTCCGCGAGGTGGTCGCGGGTCCACTCGACGAGCAGACGCAGCCGCTCGGTGACCTCCGGCGTCTCCAGCAGCTCGCGCTTGCGCTCGACGGACAGGTACGCCGCCCACCCGGCGGTGTCCGCGAGCGTGTCCGGGTCGTCGATCGCGCTCACCGAGTCGATGATCTGCCACGCTTCGCGCTTCTGCAGCACGGCGACGACGAGCTTCTTGTACTCGGCCGCCAGCGTCCTGGTCTCGTCGGTGGCCGGCGTCGGTTCGACGGTCTCGGCCTCGACCCAGAGCGCTGCCCCGGGACCGGTCACGCCGCTGCCGATGCGCGCCCGGGCTCCGGTCCGCAGCACCGCCGCCTCGACGCCGCCGCGGAACCGGCCGACCTTCTCGACCTCCGCGACCACGCCGTACGACGCGTAGGCGCCGTCGATCCGCGGGGCGACCAGGACCTCGGTCGCACCGTCGGCGCTGGCAGCCCGGGCCGCGTCCACCGCCGCACGGACGTTGTCGGTCAGCTCGATCGGCACGACCATGCCGGGAAGCAGCACGAGGTCGTCGAGGAAAAGCACGGGAAGCCGCTGGGTCGTCATGGGGAACCCTCCAAGTTGAGTGATGAGGACTCAACCCGGGCCGCGGTCCCGATGTTCCGCGGATCGCGGCGTGCTGGCCCCGTTTCGCTGTCGGCGAACGAGCGTCGAGCCGTTTCCGACACGCACGATCCGGAATGCGCGAACTTCCCTGCCCGCCGGGTGACTCCGTCGAGCTCCGCGGGCTGCTGAACCCGCTCCTCGATCGCCGGCCCGAGCGCGACACCACGATCCAGGGCGTCCTGCAGGACGCCGACGGGCCTCCAGTCGTCTGCGTGAATCGGTACGGAGCCGTCGCTGCACCCGCCGGGCGAGGAAGGACATGGCCCTAGAATCGCGGCCGGGGCCGGGTTTCACGCCCGGAGAACCACACGGGAGTATCCCGAGGGTTCTCCCGACTGTCATCCCTATCCCTCGCCTCCGTAGCTCAGCTGGATAGAGCAGCGGCCTTCTAATCCGCGGGTCACAGGTTCGAATCCTGTCGGGGGCACCCAGGTTTGTGTATTACTCCGCCTGATTGGTGACGTTCGGGCTCCGGTTGATGGGTGTCACACCTTCGGGTGATGGGTTACACCTACTTCGGTTGATTGGTGACACTCCCGAGATGCGGGAGTTGAGTGTGGCTGAGCAGCGGTATCAGGCCGTGCTG
>NZ_JBFRDX010000047.1:0-5511 GCF_052114005.1 Marmoricola sp. RAF53
CAGGTTGCCCCCCAGCATGGCCGTGAGGTCGGGTTGTGGTGCGCGCTTGATCCTTGAGAACTCAACAGTGTGCCAAAAGTCGACGAATTAGTTTGATACCCGTTGGCTGGATCTACTTTGGTAGTGATGGTCGATGGTTCCTTTGGTAAGAAACGATGATTCCGACAATATTGTCGGCGTATCGGTCTCTTGCTAGGTGAAACAATCATTGAGATTTGCCTGCTGCTCTTCGGGGTGGTTGGCTGTGAGATTTCAACGGAGAGTTTGATCCTGGCTCAGGACGAACGCTGGCGGCGTGCTTAACACATGCAAGTCGAGCGGTAAGGCTCCTTCGGGAGTACACGAGCGGCGAACGGGTGAGTAACACGTGAGCAATCTGCCCTTCACTTTGGGATAACTCCGGGAAACCGAAGCTAATACCGAATATGACCACTTCCGGCATCGGATGGTGGTGGAAAGTTCCGGCGGTGAAGGATGAGCTCGCGGCCTATCAGCTTGTTGGTGAGGTAATGGCTCACCAAGGCTTCGACGGGTAGCCGGCCTGAGAGGGTGACCGGCCACACTGGGACTGAGACACGGCCCAGACTCCTACGGGAGGCAGCAGTGGGGAATATTGGACAATGGGCGAAAGCCTGATCCAGCAACGCCGCGTGAGGGATGACTGCCTTCGGGTTGTAAACCTCTTTCAGCAGGGACGAAGCGCAAGTGACGGTACCTGCAGAAGAAGCACCGGCCAACTACGTGCCAGCAGCCGCGGTAATACGTAGGGTGCGAGCGTTGTCCGGAATTATTGGGCGTAAAGGGCTCGTAGGCGGTCTGTTGCGTCGGGAGTGAAAACTCAGGGCTTAACCCTGAGCCTGCTTCCGATACGGGCAGACTAGAGGTATGCAGGGGAGAACGGAATTCCTGGTGTAGCGGTGAAATGCGCAGATATCAGGAGGAACACCGGTGGCGAAGGCGGTTCTCTGGGCATTACCTGACGCTGAGGAGCGAAAGTGTGGGGAGCGAACAGGATTAGATACCCTGGTAGTCCACACCGTAAACGTTGGGCGCTAGGTGTGGGACTCATTCCACGAGTTCCGTGCCGCAGCTAACGCATTAAGCGCCCCGCCTGGGGAGTACGGCCGCAAGGCTAAAACTCAAAGGAATTGACGGGGGCCCGCACAAGCGGCGGAGCATGCGGATTAATTCGATGCAACGCGAAGAACCTTACCTAGGTTTGACATATACGAGAAGCCTCTAGAGATAGAGGTCTCTTTGGACACTCGTATACAGGTGGTGCATGGCTGTCGTCAGCTCGTGTCGTGAGATGTTGGGTTAAGTCCCGCAACGAGCGCAACCCTCGTCTTATGTTGCCAGCACGTCATGGTGGGGACTCATAAGAGACTGCCGGGGTCAACTCGGAGGAAGGTGGGGATGACGTCAAGTCATCATGCCCCTTATGCCTAGGGCTTCACGCATGCTACAATGGCCGGTACAAAGGGCTGCGATACCGCAAGGTGGAGCGAATCCCAAAAAGCCGGTCTCAGTTCGGATTGGGGTCTGCAACTCGACCCCATGAAGTCGGAGTCGCTAGTAATCGCAGATCAGCAACGCTGCGGTGAATACGTTCCCGGGCCTTGTACACACCGCCCGTCACGTCACGAAAGTTGGTAACACCCGAAGCCAGTGGCCCAACCCTTGTGGAGGGAGCTGTCGAAGGTGGGACGAGCGATTGGGACGAAGTCGTAACAAGGTAGCCGTACCGGAAGGTGCGGCTGGATCACCTCCTTTCTAAGGAGCTTTATCTGGCAGGCTCAACCTGTCCAGGGCGTTCGGTTTGTGTAGACATACGTTCTACCGCCGGGCACTGCTCACTAGTGGAACGTCGATTATTTGGCTCGGAACCGCACGACGTCTTGTTAGTACAACCGCCTTCGCTTGCGAGGGATCACGGAGTGGAAACTCGAGGCCGGTTGCGGAACCGAATCAGGCACACTGTTGGGTCCTGAGGGATCGAGAGATCGATTCTTCTGGGCCACCATCCCCTTGAACCACTGAGTCACATCCTTGCGGATGGGCCGGTAGGCGAGGAACCGATGGGGGCGCCGCCCGTATCTTGAGAACTACACAGTGGACGCGAGCATCTTTGTAGCAAGACAAGCTACTAAGGGCACATGGTGGATGCCTTGGCACCAAGAGCCGATGAAGGACGTAGAAGCCTGCGATAAGCCCCGGGAAGTTGGCAATCGAACTGTGATCCGGGGATTTCCGAATGGGGAAACCCAGCTGGAGTCATGTCCAGTTACCTCTGCCTGAACACATAGGGCAGTTGGAGGGAACGTGGGGAAGTGAAACATCTCAGTACCCACAGGAAGAGAAAACAAAAGTGATTCCGAGAGTAGTGGCGAGCGAAATCGGAAGAGGCCAAACTCAAGCAGTGTGATAGCCGGCAGGCGTTGCTGTTTGAGGGTTGTGGGGCCGCTTGGCTGGTTCTGCCGAACCAGCACAGAGTAAGAAATCATTGATGAAGTCGAAGCGGACTGGAAAGTCCCGGCGTAGAGGGTGATACCCCCGTACACGTAAGTCAATGACTCTGAAGCGTCACCCCAAGTAACACGGAACCCCTGAAATTCCGTGTGAATCTGGCGGGACCACCCGTTAAGCCTAAATACTCCTTGGTGACCGATAGCGGACAAGTACCGTGAGGGAAAGGTGAAAAGTACCCCTGGCGGGGAGTGAAATAGTACCTGAAACCATGTGCCTACAATCCGTTGGAGCCTTCCTCGTGGGGGTGACAGCGTGCCTTTTGAAGAATGAGCCTGCGAGTTTGCGGTGTGTCGCAAGGTTAACCCGTGTGGGGAAGCCGTAGCGAAAGCGAGTCCGAATAGGGCGACTGAGTGGCACGCTCAAGACCCGAAGCGAAGTGATCTATCCATGGGCAGGTTGAAGCGCGGGTAAGACCGCGTGGAGGACCGAACCCACTTAGGTTGAAAACTGAGGGGATGACCTGTGGATAGGGGTGAAAGGCCAATCAAACTTCGTGATAGCTGGTTCTCCCCGAAATGCATTTAGGTGCAGCGTTGCGTGTTTCTTGCCGGAGGTAGAGCACTGGATAGCCGATGGGCCCTACAAGGTTACTGACGTTAGCCAAACTCCGAATGCCGGTAAGTGAGAGCGCAGCAGTGAGACAGTGGGGGATAAGCTCCATTGTCGAGAGGGAAACAGCCCAGATCATCAGCTAAGGTCCCTAAGCGATAACTAAGTGGAAAAGGATGTGGAGTCGCACAGACAACCAGGAGGTTGGCTTAGAAGCAGCCACCCTTAAAAGAGTGCGTAATAGCTCACTGGTCAAGTGATTCCGCGCCGACAATGTAGCGGGGCTCAAGTTATCCACCGAAGCTATGGCATTCGTGCTTAAGACAGGCCTTCGTGGTCCAGTTGCACGGATGGGTAGGGGAGCGTCGTGTGGCGAGTGAAGCAGCGGAGTGATCCAGTTGTGGACGCCACACGAGTGAGAATGCAGGCATGAGTAGCGAATGAAGAGTGAGAAACTCTTCCGCCGAATGATCAAGGGTTCCAGGGTCAAGCTAATCTGCCCTGGGTAAGTCGGGACCTAAGGCGAGGCCGACAGGCGTAGTCGATGGACAACGGGTTGATATTCCCGTACCGGCAAAATAGCGCCCATGACGAACCCGGTGATGCTAACTGTCCGAAACCATGCTTACTGACCCCTTCGGGGTGATGGGGCATGGCAGAGCACAGGACCCGAACCGGTAGTAGTCAAGCGATGGGGTGACGCAGGAAGGTAGTCGAACCGTGGCGATGGTTGACCACGGGTAAGTGCGTAGGGTTGGTGATAGGCAAATCCGTCACCTGTATGCCTGAGACACGATGCCGAGCTCTTATGAGCGAAGTCGATGATCCTATGCTGCCGAGAAAAACCTCTAGCGAGCTATGCGCCGCCCGTACCCCAAACCGACTCAGGTGATCAGGTAGAGAATACTAAGGCGATCGAGTGAACCATGGTTAAGGAACTCGGCAAAATGCCCCCGTAACTTCGGGAGAAGGGGGGCCGGATTTGTGAATGCACTTGCTGCAAAAAGCAATGATGGCCGCAGAGACCAGGCCCAAGCGACTGTTTACTAAAAACACAGGTCCGTGCGAAGTTGTAAGACGATGTATACGGACTGACTCCTGCCCGGTGCTGGAAGGTTAAGGGGACGTGTTAGCACTTGTGCGAAGCGCAGAACTTAAGCCCCAGTAAACGGCGGTGGTAACTATAACCATCCTAAGGTAGCGAAATTCCTTGTCGGGTAAGTTCCGACCTGCACGAATGGAGTAACGACTTGGGCGCTGTCTCAACCGTGGACTCGGCGAAATTGCACTACGAGTAAAGATGCTCGTTACGCGCGGCAGGACGGAAAGACCCCGGGACCTTTACTATAGTTTGGTATTGGTGTTTGGTTCAGTTTGTGTAGGATAGGTGGGAGACTTTGAAGCTCGGACGCCAGTTCGGGTGGAGTCAACGTTGAAATACCACTCTGACTGTATTAGACATCTAACCTAGGTCCGTTATCCGGATCAGGGACAGTGCCTGATGGGTAGTTTAACTGGGGCGGTTGCCTCCTAAAATGTAACGGAGGCGCTCAAAGGTTCCCTCAGCCTGGTTGGCAATCAGGTTTCGAGTGTAAGTGCACAAGGGAGCTTGACTGTGAGAGTGACAGCTCGAGCAGGGACGAAAGTCGGAACTAGTGATCCGGCGCTGGCATGTGGAAGCGGCGTCGCTCAACGGATAAAAGGTACCCCGGGGATAACAGGCTGATCTTCCCCAAGAGTCCATATCGACGGGATGGTTTGGCACCTCGATGTCGGCTCGTCGCATCCTGGGGCTGGAGTAGGTCCCAAGGGTTGGGCTGTTCGCCCATTAAAGCGGCACGCGAGCTGGGTTTAGAACGTCGTGAGACAGTTCGGTCCCTATCCGCCGCGCGCGCAGGAAACTTGAGAAAAGCTGCCCCTAGTACGAGAGGACCGGGGTGGACGAACCTCTGGTGTGCCAGTTGTTCCGCCAGGAGCACGGCTGGTTAGCTACGTTCGGAAGTGATAACCGCTGAAAGCATCTAAGCGGGAAGCACGTTTCAAGATGAGGTTTCCCACCGGGTTAACCGGGTAAGGCCCCCAGTAGACGACTGGGTTGATAGGCCGGAGGTGTACAGCAGTAATGCCCAGCCGACCGGTACTAATAGGCCGAGGGCTTGTCCCTCAAAGATGTTGCGCGTCCACTGTGTGGTTCCCGAGTTACGGTCGGGAACCTGAGAAATCAGGCTTCGATATAACTCCATAGAGTTTCGGCGGCCATAGCGAACGGGAAATACCCGGCTCCATTCCGAACCCGGAAGTCAAGCCGTTCAGCGCCGATGGTACTGCAACCGGGAGGTTGTGGGAGAGTAGGACGTCGCCGGACATAACTTTCGTAAGGGCCGCCCCTTCTGGGGCGGCCCTTACTCTTTTCTCCACACACATACGTGCAGC
>NZ_JBFRDX010000048.1:0-2925 GCF_052114005.1 Marmoricola sp. RAF53
GCGACGAGCGTCACCGCCGTCCAGCTGCAGAAGCTCGGCTACGACGTGGTCGTCGAGTCGGGGGCCGGCGTGTTCGCGGCTCAGCCCGACGAGGCCTACGTCGCTGCCGGTGTCACGGTCGGTTCGGCCGAGGACGTCTGGGCCAGCGAGATCGTCGTGAAGGTGAACGCCCCGACGGCCGAGGAGATCGCCCAGCTCCGCCCGGGTGCGGTGATCGCGTCGTTGATGGCGCCGGGYCGCAGCCCTGAGCTGGTCGACCAGCTGGTGGGGGCCGGGGTGATCGGGCTGGCGATGGACGCGGTGCCGCGGATCTCGCGGGCGCAGTCGATGGACGTGCTGTCCTCGATGGCGAACGTGGCCGGCTACCGCGCGGTGATCGAGGGTGCGCAYGCGTTCGGTCGCCAGTTCACCGGTCAGGTRACCGCGGCGGGCAAGGTCCCGCCGGCGAAGGTYTTCGTGGTCGGGGCCGGTGTCGCCGGYYTGGCGGCGCTGGGTGCGGCCGGCAGCATGGGCGCGATCGYGCGTGCGTTCGACGTCCGTCCCGAGGTGGCCGAGCAGGTCGAGTCGATGGGTGCGGAGTTCGTCACGGTCAATGACCCGGCCATGGAGGCCGCTGCTTCGTCGGACGGYTACGCCAAGGAGATGACCGAGGCGCAGGTCGCGGCCACCGCGGTGATGTACGACGAGGAGGCGCGTGCGGCCGACATCGTGATCACCACCGCGCTGATCCCGGGCCGCCCGGCGCCGAAGCTGATCACCGCCGAGACGATCGCGAACATGCGCACCGGCAGTGTGATCGTCGACATGGCCGCGGCCAACGGCGGCAACACCGAGCTGACCCGTACCGATGAGGTCGTCGTGACCGAGAACGGCGTCACGATCATCGGCTACACCGACCTGGCCGGCCGGCTGGCCGCGCAGACCTCSCAGCTCTACGGCACCAACATCGTCAACCTGCTCAAGCTGATGACCCCGGCGAAGGACGGCGTGATCACGCTGGACCTCGAGGACGTCATCGTCCGCGGCATCACGGTGGCCAAGCACGGTGAGTCGATGTGGCCGCCGCCGGCGGTGCAGGTCTCGGCCGCGCCGGTGGCTCCGGCTGCCGCCGCTGCCGCGGTCGCGCCGCCGAAGGCCCCGATGGCGGCGGGGGCGAAGATCGCCCTGGTGCTGGCCGCGATCGGCCTGTTCGGGCTGGTCAACGCGACCGCCCCGGACCCGATCCCGGCGCACTTCACCACGCTGATGCTCTCGATCGTGATCGGCTACTACGTCATCGGCAAGGTGGCGCACGCGCTGCACACGCCGCTGATGTCGGTGACCAACGCGATCTCCGGTGTCGTGGTCGTCGGCGCGCTGATCCAGGTCGCCAGCACCGACCGGACCGTCCAGGTGCTCGCGACGATCGCGATCCTGCTGGCCTCGATCAACATCTTCGGTGGCTTCGCGGTCACCCGTCGCATGCTCAGCATGTTCAGCAAGGAGGCCTGAGCCAGTCATGGGTATCGACGTCTTTTCCCTGACCACCGCGGCGTACATCGTCGCCTCGCTGCTCTTCATCCTGTCCCTGGCCGGGCTSTCGCGGCACGAGTCGGCGAAGAACGGCCTGACCTACGGCATGGTCGGCATGGCGGTCGCGCTGGTCGCGACCGTGCTGCTGGTCATCGACCGCACCCACGCCGAGAACGCGGTCGCGATCCCGCTGATGATCGGCGCCATCGTCATCGGCGCCGCGATCGGGCTGTGGCGGGCGAAGATCGTGGAGATGACCGGCATGCCCGAGCTCATCGCGCTGCTGCACTCCTTCGTCGGTCTGGCCGCGGTCCTGATCGGCTGGAACGGCCACCTGGAGGGCGCGCAGCTGGCTCTGGGAACCAACCCGGAGGACGTCGCGACGCTGCTGAACATCCACGACGCCGAGGTCGCGATCGGCATCTTCATCGGCGCGGTCACCTTCACCGGCTCGATCGTGGCGAACCTCAAGCTCTCGGCSCGGATGAAGTCCGAGCCGCTGATGCTGCCGGGCAAGAACTTCATCAACATCGGCGCGCTGGTCGCGTTCGTGTTCCTCACCGCCGGCTACATGGGCGCCGAGGAGGGCAGCACCGCCCAGGACGCCCTCCTGCTGGTGCTGACCGTGCTCGCGCTCGGGCTCGGCTGGCACCTGGTCGCCTCCATCGGCGGCGGTGACATGCCGGTCGTGGTCTCGATGCTCAACAGCTACTCGGGCTGGGCCGCGGCCGCCTCGGGCTTCCTGCTCAACAACGACCTGCTCATCGTCACCGGTGCGCTGGTCGGCTCCTCGGGTGCCTACCTGTCCTACATCATGTGCAAGGCGATGAACCGGTCGTTCATCTCCGTCATCGCCGGCGGCTTCGGCATCGAGGCTCCCTCCGGTGACGCCAAGGACTACGGCGAGCACCGCGAGATCCAGGCCGAGGCCGCGGCCGAGCTGCTGGCCGGAGCCTCCTCGGTGGTGATCACCCCGGGCTACGGGATGGCGGTGGCCCAGGCGCAGTACCCGGTCGCCGAGCTCACCGCGCACCTGCGCAAGCGTGGCGTCGAGGTCCGCTTCGGCATCCACCCGGTCGCCGGCCGCCTGCCCGGGCACATGAACGTGCTCCTGGCCGAGGCCAAGGTCCCCTACGACATCGTGCTGGAGATGGACGAGATCAACGAGGACTTCGGCTCCACCGACGTCGTCCTGGTCATCGGCGCCAACGACACCGTCAACCCCGCCGCCCTGGACGAGCCGAACAGCCCGATCGCGGGCATGCCCGTCCTGGAGGTCTGGAACGCACGTGACGTCATCGTCTTCAAGCGCTCGATGGCCCCCGGCTACGCCGGCGTGCAGAACCCGCTGTTCTTCAAGGAGAACTCGCACATGCTGTTCGGCGACGCCAAGGACCGCGTCGAGGACATCGT
>NZ_JBFRDX010000049.1:0-1939 GCF_052114005.1 Marmoricola sp. RAF53
CCCGTCCTGGAGGTCTGGAACGCACGTGACGTCATCGTCTTCAAGCGCTCGATGGCCCCCGGCTACGCCGGCGTGCAGAACCCGCTGTTCTTCAAGGAGAACTCGCACATGCTGTTCGGCGACGCCAAGGACCGCGTCGAGGACATCGTTCTAGCGCTATGAAGATCACCATTGTCACCGGGACAGACACCGACGTCGGGAAGACGGTAACCACGGCCGCCTTGGCGGCCGGTTCGGAGAAGATCGGCCGGGCGGTGTTCGTCATGAAGCCGGTGCAGACGGGCCTGATCTCGGAGCCGGGGGACATCGCCGAGATTCAGCGGCTGATCGGGCCGGTTCCTTCGCGGGTCGGCGCCGAACTTCGCGAGGCACTTGCGCCGAGGGTCGCCGCGCGGTGGGAGGGCGTGAGTCTGCCGGAACTGGCAGTGCACGTACGCGACATCGTCCGCTGCGCGAGAGCATTCGACGACCTCTTCGTGGAAGGCGCGGGCGGGCTCCGAGTGGCGCTGGGTGACGCCTTCGATCTGCTCGACCTGGCTGATGAGGTCCTCGGGTCTGGATTCGAGTGTGAGTTCGTTGTGGTCACTCGTTCCGGGCTGGGAACGCTCAACCACACGATCCTGACCGTTGACGCCATTAGGGATCGCGGTCACCGGGTTCGGGGCCTTGTCATCGGATCGCTACCACCAACGCTCGACCTCGCCCAGCAATCGAATCTTTGCGAGCTACCCCGGCTGACCGGCGTTCCGCTCCTAGGCCTCATTCCCGAAGGAGCCAGCAGGCTTTCGTCCGATGACTTCCGGCGCGAAGCTTCCAACTGGTTCGTCGAAGGGACCGTCACATGAGTGCCGCTTCCTCAAGCAGCGCGAGGTCGCGCGAGAGGTCATGGTTCGCCGTCTCTCGATTCACCCTGGCCGCGGAGCCCCGGTCTGCTGATCCCGCCGAGGTCGAGTTGTTCTGGATCCACGCAAAGGAAGTCGGGACGCTCACGACTGCATGTGGCTTGGCGACCCTGAGCTGGCACAAGCACTGGGCGCCGTTCAAAACCATCGGACGCGCAAATAGATATCCGGACTGCATTCGTGTGGTGACCGCGGATAGGCCTTCGAACTCAGACATCAACGTCGTCAGTGATCTTCCCAGGATCGACCACCGATTCGTGGACCTGTGAATCGGGCCACCGACCGGCTGAAGTGCCGGCCCTCATTGTTGCCGGGGTCTTCCGATCGAGTACGACGCCGCTGCCTAACCAAAGCTCGCGCCCGTCCGTCAAACGTCGAGTGGCCCGCGACTCCTGCTTGGGCGAGCAACCCGAGTGATTTACCGAGACCAGGAGATACGGAAATGCATGAGATCGCAGACGACCCTTGCACTACCCGGCTCATTGAGCCGAAGGCAGTAGTTGACCTTCTCGTGGCTGCTTGGCAAGAGGTGGTCGTTGCCCTGTCCAGCCGCATCCGACCGAATGACCTCTGAGACTGGGCGGCCCTGTCAGCAGTATTGGCAGCCGCAGATCAGTTTCGCACCAGTCGCGGCGTAGAGGGCTACTCGACCGGACCTGCCGGGTGAGTGGCAAACATGGTTGGACGGTCAATTGTCAT
This sequence comes from Marmoricola sp. RAF53, assembly GCF_052114005.1. Taxonomy (NCBI): domain Bacteria; kingdom Bacillati; phylum Actinomycetota; class Actinomycetes; order Propionibacteriales; family Nocardioidaceae; genus Marmoricola; species Marmoricola sp. RAF53. The sequence continues at coordinate 1,602 of NZ_JBFRDX010000049.1, forward strand.
CGACACCGATCAGCGACGCCCAGCGCGTCATTGCCCCGTCGCACATTGCCGGACCGTCTCCAGAGGCAGTGGGTGAACAGGCCGGCCTTCCCGTGTCGCCACACCACAGCGGAGGTTGCTGAGACGCTCCGCGCGTGCATGCGTCGCGACGGTGCTGGTGACTGCCCCGAGTGCCGGGGTCGGGCCTTGGGGTCTGCTGCACGATCAGGTGACAGGTTCGGTCAGGCTGCCTGAGCAGCTGGTGGCGTCATGATGGTCTCGAACTCAATGGGGGTCAATCGGCCCAGGGCGTCTTGTCTGCGGCGTCGGTGGTAGGTCCTTTCGATCCAGGTCACGAT
>NZ_JBFRDX010000050.1:0-1281 GCF_052114005.1 Marmoricola sp. RAF53
GGGTCTGCTGCACGGATAGGTGACATCTGATCTGCGTCGACGTGTGTCGACGCTGGAAGGATGTGCACCATGCCGAAGGCGTTTCCCAAGGAGTTCCGCGAGGACGTGATCCGGGTCTACCGCGACTCTGATGCCTCGATGGCGCAGGTCGCGAAGGACTTCGGTGTCTCGCCGTCATGCCTGAAGCGTTGGCTCTCGATCGAGGATCGGAAGTCGGCCAGCCCGTCGCCGACGGGCCGGGCCGCGAGCGAGTCCGACGCGCTGCGTGAGGCGAACAAGCGGATCAAGCTGCTGGAGCAGGAGAACGAGGTCCTGCGCCGGGCTGCGGCGTATTTGTCGCAGGCGAACCTGCCGGGAAAATGATGTACCCGCTCGTCCGCGAGCTGGCCGAGGACGGCATCCCCGTCACGGTGGCGTGCCGGGTCCTCAAGATCGCCCGTCAGCCCTACTACCGCTGGTTGGCGAACCCCGTCACCGATGCCGAGCTCGCGACTGCCTACCGGGCCAACGCTTTGTTCGATGCCCACAAGGACGATCCGGAGTTCGGTTACCGATTCCTGCTCGACGAAGCCCGCGACGCCGGTGAGCCGATGGCAGATCGGACCGCGTGGAAGATCTGCTCGGACAACGAGTGGTGGTCGGCGTTTGGGAAATCGAAGCGGGGCAAGGCCAAGAAGGCCGGCCCGCCGGTCCACGACGACCTGGTCAAGCGCAGCTTCACCGCTGATGCGCCGAACCGGCTTTGGTTGACCGACATCACCGAGCACTGGACCAGCGAGGGCAACCTCTACCTCTGCGCGATCAAGGACGTGTACTCCAACCGGATCGTCGGCTACTCGATCGACTCCCGGATGAAGTCCCGACTCGCGGTCGCCGCGATCCACAACGCCGTCGCGATGCGCTCGGCTGCCGGCGAAGTCGTGGCCGGGTGCGTGGTCCATTCCGACCGCGGGTCCCAGTTCCGTTCGCGGAAGGCACAACGCGTGCTGAACCGTCATCAGCTGGTCGGCTCGATGGGCCGCGTCGGAGCGGCCGGGGACAACGCGGCGATGGAATCGTTCTTCAGCCTGCTGCAGAAGAACGTCCTCGACCGTCAGGTCTGGGCGACCCGAGAGGACCTTCGGATCGCGATCGTGACCTGGATCGAGAGGACCTATCACCGACGTCGTCGACAGGCTGCTCTCGGCAGGTTGACCCCGGTCGAATACGAGTTGATCATGACGACAGCCGCCACTCAGGCGGCCTGACCGAACCTGTCACCCGTTCGTGCAGCAGACCCCT
>NZ_JBFRDX010000051.1:0-1270 GCF_052114005.1 Marmoricola sp. RAF53
GGGTCTGCTGCACGATCAGGTGACAGGTTCGGTCAGGCTGCCTGAGCAGCTGGTGGCGTCATGATGGTCTCGAACTCAATGGGGGTCAATCGGCCCAGGGCGTCTTGTCTGCGGCGTCGGTGGTAGGTCCTTTCGATCCAGGTCACGATCGCGATCCGGAGGTCCTCTCGGGTCTCCCAAGCGCGTCGGTTCAAGACGTTCTTCTGCAGCAGGCTGAAGAAGGACTCCATGGCCGCGTTGTCGCCGGCAGCGCCGACTCGGCCCATCGATCCGACCAGGCCGTGACGGGTCAGGGCGCGTTGGGCTTTGCGGGAGCGGAACTGCGATCCGCGGTCGGAGTGCACGATGCAGCCGGCTACCTCGCCGCGGCGGGCCACGGCCGAGTCGATCGCGGTGACGGCCAGCCTCGACTTCATCCGGTCGCTGATCGAGTACCCGACGATCCGGTTGGAGTACACGTCCTTGACCGCGCAAAGGTAGAGCTTGCCCTCGCCGGTGCGGTGCTCGGTGATGTCGGTCAGCCACAACTGGTTCGGGGCATCGGCGGCGAAGACCCGGCGCACGAGGTCGTCATGGACCGGCGGCCCGACTTTGCGGCCCTTGCCGCGGGCCGGCTTCTTGCCGAAGGCGCTCCACCAGCCGTTATCGCGGCAGATCCGCCACACCGTCCGCTCGCACATCCTGAACCCGGCCGCGTGAACCTCGTCGAAGAGGAACCGGTAGCCGAACTCGGGATCATCGCGGTGGGCATCGAAGAGCGCGTTGGCCAGATACGCCTCTTCCAGCTCTGCCGCGGTGACTGGCTGCTCGAGCCAGCGGTAGTAGGGCTGGCGGGCGATCTTGAGCACCCGGCACGTCACCGTCACGGGAACACCGTCGACGGCCAGCTCGCGGACGAGCGGGTAGATCATTTTCCCGGCAGGTTCGCCTGCGACAGATACGCGGCCGCGCGACGCAGCACCTCGTTCTCTTGCTCCAACAGCCGGTTGCGGCGACGCAACTCGCGCAGCTCGGCGCTCTCGGACGTCGTCGTTCCGGGCTTGTTGCCGTCCTCGACGTCAGCAGCTCGCATCCAGTTAGACAGACACGTCTCGGAGATCCCGAAGTCCTCGGCGATCTGCTTCAACGTCACGCCATGCTCACGGCGTCGGGCGACGTTCACGACGTCGTCACGGAACTCCTTGGGGAACGGCTTCGGCACGGGGCACATCCTTCCAGCGGCACCGCTCGGCACCACAGATCAGATGTCACCTATCCGTGCAGCAGACCC
>NZ_JBFRDX010000052.1:0-1083 GCF_052114005.1 Marmoricola sp. RAF53
CCTGAAGTACTTCGGTTGAGGGGTGACAGATCTACTTCGGTTGATCCGTGACACTCGTTTGCACTCTAGGACGTCGCTGGGGCGCCTGGGATCGCTTGACCCTCACCTCCCCAGGGTTGGTTCGCTTCTCGGTGCGCAGCAGCTTGTCGCCGTCGTAGAACTGCATGACGTCCTCGGTGACCCAGACATCGACCGGTGCTCCGGCTGCTGCGACACCGAGGCAGACCTGCTGCCAGTTCACGCAGACCACCCCGACCGCCGAGGCGCGCCTGGTCACCCAGATCCCTTCGGTCCGGTCCTCGCCTGGGCGACCAGCGGTCGCGGTGCTGCGCAGCTCGGTCACCGAGCCCGACTGCTGCTGGAGGAACCTCTGCGCTGGAGTCGCCATCCCCAGCCCCTGGTGGGGCCGGTTGGTGTTGTAGTCGGTCACCCACTCGTCGAGCTCGGCCTGGGCAGCGGCAAGGCTGGCAAAGACCCTGTCGGTGCGGAACTCGGTTCGTAGCGCCCGGTGGAAACGCTCGATCTTCCCGGTCGTCGTGGGCGACCTCGGTTGGGTCAGAAGATGTTCGATCCCGTTCTCCCGGCAGATCCTGTCGAAGAGCACCTCCACCGGCGGCTGGTTGAAGCGACCGGTGAAGACCTTCCCGTTATCAGTCAGGATCTGCCCCGGAACACCCCAGGTCCGCATCGCCAATGCCAGTCCGTCACAGACCCGTTGGGAGGACTCCCGGACCATCAGGTGGGCGCTGATGCAGAACCGGGAGTGGTCATCGACCCCGGTCAGCGCCTTGGCCTTGGTCCCGTCGGCCAGGACGAACCCGCCGACGGTGTCCATCTGCCACAACTCCATCGGCGCCCCGCGCTCCCAGCGTTTCCACTTCCGGTCCCGGCGCCGTCGAGAACCCGGGTCGATCAGGTTCAACCGAACCAGGCACCGGTAGGCCGCCGACTCCGAGACCTCAAGCCCCGCCTTGGCCAGCTCGAAGCTCAACCGCCGCGGACCCCAGGACGGATGGGTGTGCCGCATCCGCGCGATCGCGACCTCGACATCAGAACCCATCTGGTGCGGACACGACCGCGGCC